>CAVOEB010000015.1:0-48469 GCA_963694715.1 Alphaproteobacteria bacterium
CGGGTGGAGGAGTGTAGCTCAACTGGTAGAGCACCGGTCTCCAAAACCGGGGGTTGGGGGTTCGATCCCCTCCACTCCTGCCAGCCGGATGGCCGGAGCCGGTGGGTCAGGCGGCAAGTGGCCCGAGAAGGAAGGATGACAACAAGATAATGGCGCGCACAGCACCCTTAGAGTTCATGCGCCAGGTTCGCCAGGAGGCTTCGAAAGTGACCTGGCCGACCCGCAAGGAAACAATCATGAGCACCGTGATGGTGTTCATCATGGTGACCTTCATGGCGCTGTTCTTTTTTTTCGCGGATCAGGTGCTTGCGCTCGGTGTGCGTGGAATTCTGGGTCTCGGGGGCTGACGCGGATGGCTTTGAAGTGGTATATCGTCCACGTCTATTCTGGATTCGAAAAGCGCGTCGCCCAGTCGGTCGTGGAGCAGGCCCTACTTAAGGGCATGGACGATTTGATTGAGGAAGTTCTGGTGCCGGCCGAAGAGGTCATTGTCATGCGGCGGGGCACCAAGGTGAAGTCGGAGCGCAAGTTTTTTCCGGGCTATGTGCTCGCTCACATGGAGATGACGGACGAGACGTGGCACCTGGTCAAGAACACCCCGAAGGTCACCGGTTTCCTCGGTGCGGGCAGCCGTCCGATGCCGATTTCCGAGACCGAGGCGAATCACATTCTTCACCAGGTGAAGGAAGGAATCGAACGACCAAAGCCGTCGATCACGTTCGAGGTCGGAGAAATGGTGCGCGTCTGTGACGGCCCATTTGCCTCGTTTAATGGCTTGGTCGAGGACGTCGATGAGGAGAGGGCGCGGCTTAAGGTGGCGGTATCGATTTTCGGGCGGGCGACGCCCGTGGAGCTTGAATACGCGCAGGTCGAGAAGACCTGATGCAAAAATGGGCCGGGCCCGATAAGGGCCGGGTCTGATGTTTGGAACCGCGCGGGAGGCTGGCCATAGTCGTACCGCGCCCCTTGACGATGTTGAGGATGGATAATGGCGAAGAAGATAAGCGGTTACATCAAGCTCCAGGTGCCGGCCGGCCAGGCGAATCCCTCGCCGCCGATCGGCCCCGCGCTGGGACAGCGCGGGTTGAACATCATGGAGTTCTGCAAGGCGTTCAACGCCGCGACTGGTGAGCTCGAGCAGGGCATGCCGGTTCCGACCACGATCACAGTCTTTGTGGACAAGAGCTTTACCTTCGTCACCAAGACGGCGCCGGTAAGCTTCTTCCTGAAAAAGGCTGCCCGGATTGAAAAAGGGTCCTCGGAGACGGGCCGGGGGGAACCGGTCGGTCGGGTCAGCATGGCCCAGGTTCGGGAGATAGCGGAAAAAAAGATGGGCGATTTGAACGCCAACGATATCGATGCCGCGTGCCAGATGGTGATCGGCTCGGCGCGATCGATGGGCCTCACGGTGGAGGGCCAGTAGGATGGCACGCAAGGGCAAGCGGTTTCGCGCCGCACAGGAAAGCATCGGTTCCGGTGAGCAGTACGGGCTCGACGACGCCGTCCGTTTGGTCAAGGCGGGAGCGCAGGCGAAGTTCGACGAAACCATCGAGATCGCCGTCAACCTCGGGGTCGATCCGCGCCATGCGGATCAGATGGTGCGCGGGGTCATCTCGTTGCCCAACGGCACGGGCAAAACGCCCCGGGTCGCGGTCTTCGCCAGGGGCGACAAGGCCGACGAGGCGACCAAGGCGGGAGCCGATCTGGTCGGCGCCGACGACCTGGCGGAAAAAGTTCAGGGCGGTGAGATGAATTTCGACGTGTGCATCGCCACGCCCGACATGATGGCGGTGGTCGGCAAACTGGGCCGGGTGCTCGGCCCACGCGGGCTGATGCCCAATCCCAAGCTGGGCACGGTGACGATGGACGTGACCGAAGCGGTCGAAAAGGCCAAGGGCGGACAGATCCAGTTCCGGGTTGAGAAAGCCGGGATCATCCATGCCGGCGTGGGACGGGCGAGCTTCTCCGAGGAGGCTCTGGTGGAAAACGTCCGGGCTTTCCTTGGTGCCATCCGTGCGGCCAAGCCCGCCGGGGTCAAGGGAGTATATATGAAAAAGGTCGCACTGAGTTCGACCATGGGGCCGGGCGTTCGCATGAACGTCGCGAGCCTGTCGGGTTGAGGCGGGGAGACGGAACGTGGAACGGATACAAAAAGAACAGGTTGTCGAGGGTCTCAAGCAGGTTTTCAGCGAGGCCGGGCTTGTCGTGGTGACCCAGCAGAGCGGATTAAACGTTGCGGAAGCGACCGACCTGCGCCGCAAGATGCGTGATGCGGGGGCCCGTTACAAGGTTGCGAAGAACCGGCTGACGCGCATCGCGCTCGTCGGATCGCCCTATGTCGGGCTGATCGACCTGTTTACGGGCCCGACGGCAATCGCCTATTCCGACGACCCCGTGGCCGCGGCCCGGGTGGTGGCCGATTTCTCCAAGAAGAACGACAAGCTGGTTGTGATCGGCGGCGGCATGCCCGACCAGCCGCTGGATGAAGCAGCAATCATGCACTTGGCCAGCCTGCCGTCGCTTGACGAACTGCGGGCCAAGATCCTGGGCATGATCAACACGCCGGCGACCCGTCTTGTGGGCCTGTTCCAGGCGCCCGCGGGCCAGATCGCGCGCCTCGCGGCAGCTTATGAAGGCACTCCCGGCGCTGCGCCGGCGGACGACGCGCCGGCCGCAGAAGCAACAGACGCAGCGGGGGCGGTTCCGGCAACGGAAGCCGTGGACGCGGCGAATGAGACCGCAACAGAAGCCCCGGAGGCCTCTGAGACGGCGCCCGAGGGTGGTGAAGAATCGTAAATTATTTCAAGTATTTACAACCGTAAGACCAGAGGGAAAGAAAACCATGGCGGATCTAGCGAAAATTGTGGACGACCTGTCGTCGCTCACTGTTCTTGAGGCGGCGGAGCTCTCGAAGATGCTCGAGGAGAAGTGGGGCGTCTCGGCGGCGGCTCCCGTGGCGGTGGCCGCGGCAGCTCCCGGCGCGGGCGGCGAGGCAGCTGCCGAAGTGCAGTCCGAGTTCGGCGTCGTGCTCGCGGCGTACGGCGAAAAGAAGATCAACGTGATCAAGGAAGTGCGTGCCATCACCAGCCTCGGCCTCAAGGAGGCCAAGGATCTCGTGGAAGCGGCTCCGAAAGTGGTCAAGGAAGGCGTCTCGAAAGAGGAAGCCGACAAGATCAAGGGGCAACTCGAGGCGGTGGGCGCGACGGTTGAAATCAAGTAGCCTCCGGTTTCTTGACGGTGCGCTAACGGACCGGCCGGCCGGCGATCGCCGGCGCCGGGCCCGAAGCGCGCGCGCGTGTTGCTTACGGGCGGCCTGTTTCGGGCGATCCCTCCCCGGGACCACGGCCCATGGAGGGCGTGCCCTTTACGGATACGGCAATTCTGCCGCGGAGGCTTACGCGGTATCGCAACAGCAGGTCGGCGCCCTGGGCGCCGACAACGCGAGGTACGGCCTCGCAAAGGAGCGGTGATGACGGAGACCTATTCAAATCGGCGTCGGCTGCGTCGAGATTTCGGGCGGATTTCCAGCGTATCCACAATGCCGAATCTGATCGAGGTGCAGAAGGCCTCCTACGAGAAGTTTCTGCAGAAGAGCGAAGCGCCGGGCGAACGCTTGGTGGAAGGCCTCGAAGAGGTCTTCCGCTCGGTCTTTCCGATCAAGGACTTTGCCGATCTCGCATCGCTCGAGTATGTGCGCTACGAGTTTGAAGAGCCGAAGTACGACGTCGAGGAATGCCAGCAGCGGGGAATGACCTTTGGTGCACCGCTCAAGATGACCCTGCGCCTGATCGTCTGGGACGTGGACGAAGACACCGGGTTGCGTACGGTCCGCGACATCAAGGAGCAGGACGTCTACATGGGTGACATGCCCTTGATGACGACGAACGGCACCTTCGTGGTCAACGGCACGGAGCGCGTTATCGTCTCGCAAATGCATCGCTCGCCCGGCGTCTTCTACGACCACGACAAGGGCAAGACCCACAGCTCGGGAAAATTCCTGTTTTCGGCGCGGGTGATTCCCTACCGCGGCTCGTGGCTGGATTTCGAGTTCGACGCCAAGGATATCGTTCACGTGCGCATCGACCGCCGGCGCAAGCTGCCGGTGACTGCCCTGCTGCGCACGCTGGGCATGTCGACCCAGGACATGCTGGACGAGTTTTACGCGACCGTCGAGTTTACCCGCATCAAGGACGGCTGGAAGATGCCGATCAACTCGGACCGGCTGCGCGGCACCAAGCTGCTGCGCGATGTGCGAGACGCCAAGACCGGTAAGGTCGTGATCGAGGCCGGCACCCGCGCCTCGCCGCGGCTCGTCGAGAAGCTGGCCAAGAGCGGCGTGAGCGAGCAGTTGGTCGAGGTCGATGAGTTGGTCGGGCGCTACGCCGCAACCGATCTGATCAACGAGGAGACCGGCGAGATATTCATCGAGGCCGGCGCCGAGATCACAGAAGAGGAAATTTCCGCGGTCGAAGAGGCGGGCATCACGCTGCTGCCGACCCTTGCGATCGACCACATTCATGTCGGCCCCTATATCCGCAACACGTTGGCCGTCGATAAATCGTCCACCAGCGAGGAGGCGCTGATAGAGATCTACCGCGTCATGCGTCCGGGCGAGCCGCCGACGGTGGAAACCGCCGAGAAGCTGTTTTATGACCTGTTCTTTGCCCGCGGCAAGCTGGTCAAGGACCGGGTCGAGGCGCGCGCCGAGCCCAAGGGCAACGCCAAGGTCGTGGCAACGCTTAAACGCGAGGCGTTGGACGACGTCTGGATTCTCGATTACGCGGAAGACTACTGCTGTGTCGTAATTCCCCAGTCGCGGCGCGATAAGGCGATCCACGGCCCGGTCTGGGTTGCGACCGACGCGTTGAAGAACGAGGGCTCAGAACGCTACGATCTTTCGTCGGTCGGGCGTATGAAGATGAACGCCCGGCTCAGTGTTGAGGGCGAGGACCGGCTGCGCGTGCTGCGCAAGCAGGACGTCGTCAAGACGGTCAGGATCCTGGTCGACCTCAAGGATGGTAAGGGCGACGTCGACGACATCGATCATCTCGGTAACCGCCGCGTGCGTTCGGTGGGCGAGCTGATGGAGAACCAGTACCGGGTCGGCCTGCTGCGCATGGAGCGCGCCATCCGCGAGCGTATGAGCTCGGTCGATATCGATACGGTGATGCCGCACGACTTGATCAACGCCAAGCCCGCAGCGGGCGCGGTGCGCGAGTTCTTCGGTTCCTCGCAGCTCTCGCAGTTCATGGACCAGACCAACCCGCTGGCCGAGATTACCCATAAGCGCCGGCTTTCGGCGCTCGGTCCGGGCGGCCTGACTCGTGAACGCGCGGGCTTTGAGGTGCGCGATGTACATCCCTCCCATTACGGCCGAATTTGCCCGATCGAAACCCCGGAAGGGCCAAACATCGGGCTGATCAATTCGCTCGCCACCTACGCCCGGGTCAACCCCTATGGCTTTATCGAAAGCCCCTACCGCAAAGTGATAGACGGCAAGGTGACCGACGAGGTGATATATCTCTCGGCGATTGACGAGAGTAACCATACGCTCGCCCAGGCCAACGCCGGGCTCGATGCCCAAGGGCGCTTCACCGATGAAATCGTGAGCAGCCGCCAGCGCGGCGAGTTCGTAATGGCGCCCCGTGAGAGCATCGACATGATGGACGTCTCGCCCAAGCAGCTGGTCTCGGTGGCGGCGGCGTTAATTCCGTTCCTCGAAAACGACGATGCCAACCGCGCCCTGATGGGCTCGAACATGCAGCGTCAGGCGGTGCCGCTGGTCCAACCCGAGGCGCCCTTCGTGGGCACCGGAATGGAAGAAGTGGTGGCCCGGGATTCGGGCGTGACCATCGTGGCCCGGCGCTCCGGCGTCGTCGACCAGGTCGATGCGACACGCATGGTCGTGCGCGCCACCGACAAGGACGGGGCGACGCTTGGCGTCGATATCTACAACCTGCTGAAGTTTCAACGTTCCAACCAGAACACCTGCATCAACCAACGCCCCTTGGTGAAGGTGAGCGACCAGGTGGAAGCGGGCGAGATCCTCGCCGACGGGCCGAGCACGGACCGGGGCGAGTTGGCACTCGGGCGTAACGTGCTCGTCGCCTTCATGCCGTGGCAGGGCTACAACTACGAAGATTCGATCCTGATCTCCGAGCGCCTCGTCAAGGAGGACGTCTTCACCTCGATTCATATCGAGGAGTTCGAGGTCATGGCCCGCGACACCAAACTGGGTCAGGAAGACATCACCCGCGATATTCCCAATGTCAGCGAAGAAGCGCTGCGTAACCTCGACGAAGCGGGCATCGTCTATATCGGCGCCGAGGTCAATCCGGGCGATATTCTGATTGGCAAGATCACACCCAAGGGCGAATCTCCCATGACCCCGGAGGAAAAGCTGCTCCGGGCGATCTTTGGTGAGAAGGCCTCTGACGTACGCGACAGCTCGCTCAAGGTGCCGCCCGGCGTCTCGGGCACGGTCGTCGAGGTTCGCGTTTTCTCGCGTCGTGGCGTGGATAAGGACGAACGCGCCCTGGCAATCGAGCGCGAGGAAATCGAGCGCCTGGCCAAGGACAAGAACGACGAGCAGGCAATCCTCGAGCGGAATATCTATAACCGGCTCAAGGCGGTTTTGTTGGGCCGGGTCGGTACGCGGGGACCGAAGGGCTTCGGAACCAACGTAAAGATCACCGACAAGGTGCTCGAGAATTTCACGACGGGACAGTGGTGGCAAATTGCGCTCAAGAGTGCGGAGATCGTGGCTGAGGTCGAGGAGCTCAAGAAGGAGCTTGACGCCGAACATAAGCGTTTGCAGGCTCGTTTCGAGAACAAGGTTGAGAAGCTGCAGCGTGGCGACGAGCTGCCGCCTGGTGTGCTCAAGATGGCCAAGGTGTTCGTTGCGGTGAAGCGCAAGCTGCAGCCGGGCGACAAGATGGCCGGGCGCCACGGCAACAAGGGCGTGATCTCACGCATCATGCCGATCGAGGACATGCCCCATCTCGAGGACGGCACCACGGTCGACATCGTGCTCAACCCGCTGGGCGTGCCCTCGCGCATGAATGTGGGCCAGATTCTCGAAACCCATCTGGGCTGGGCGGCGCATGGGCTGGGCCTTCAGATCGGCCGCATGGCCGAGGAGGCGAAGAGTAAGACGGCGCGTGACGCCTTGCGCAAGACGCTCAAGAAAGTCTATGGCGAAGGCGCCGCGCGGGGTCGGGATTCTCTGATCGCGTCGCTGAGCGAGGAGCAGGTCATCGAACTGGGGCGCGACCTCGCCCACGGCGTTCCCATGGCGACGCCGGTGTTCGACGGGGCGCATGAAGGCGACATTGTCGAATTACTGGAGCTGGCCGGCCTCGATTCATCGGGCCAGGTCACCCTGACCGACGGGAGAACCGGCGAACAATTCGAGCGTAAGGTGACGGTGGGCTATATCTACATGCTCAAGCTGCACCACATGGTTGACGACAAGATCCACGCCCGCTCGATTGGCCCCTACAGCCTGGTCACCCAGCAGCCGCTGGGCGGCAAGGCGCAGTTCGGCGGCCAGCGCTTCGGAGAAATGGAAGTCTGGGCGCTGCAGGCCTACGGCGCCGCCTACACGCTGCAGGAAATGCTGACGGCGAAGTCTGACGACGTGTCGGGTCGCAGCAAGGTCTACGAGGCGATCGTGCGCGGCGACGAGAATTTCGAAACCGGCATTCCCGAATCGTTCAACGTGCTGGTCAAGGAGCTTCAGGCTCTTGGGCTCAACGTCAGTCGTACGACGCAGGGCTGAACCGACGGATCGAGGCCGGGCGCGCCAGTGGGCGCCGCCCGAGCCGAACGGTTGCCCCCCAGAGGGGTAACGAAGGAGAACGGACATGAATGAATTGATGAGTTTCTTCGGGCAGGTCGACGGTAGTCAGAAGTTCGACCAGATCAGGATCACGATCGCCAGCCCGGAGAAGATCCGGTCCTGGTCCTACGGCGAAATCAAGAAGCCCGAAACCATCAATTACCGGACCTTTAAGCCCGAGCGTGACGGCTTGTTCTGCGCCCGAATTTTCGGCCCGGTCAAGGATTACGAGTGCCTGTGCGGCAAGTACAAGCGCATGAAGTATCGTGGCGTCGTGTGCGAGAAATGCGGCGTCGAAGTGATTCAGTCTAAGGTCCGGCGCGAGCGCATGGGGCACATTCAGCTCGCCTCGCCGGTCGCCCACATCTGGTTTCTCAAGTCGCTGCCCTCGCGTATCGGCCTGCTGCTCGACGTCACCCTCAAAGAGCTTGAGCGGGTGCTCTATTTCGAGAGCTTCATCGTGGTCGAACCGGGCCTGACCCCGTTCAAGGTGCGCGAGTTGCTCACGGAAGAGCAGTTCATGGAGGCGCAAGAGGAATACGGCACCGATGCCTTTACCGCGGGCATCGGAGCAGAAGCAATCCGCGACATGCTGGCCGACCTCGACCTTGAGGTCGAGCGTGAGCGCACGCGTGAGGACCTCGAGAGCACCGGGTCCGAGACCAAGCGTAAAAAATTGGTCAAGCGGCTCAAGCTGATCGAAGCCTTCGTCAGTTCGGGCAACCGGCCGGAGTGGATGATCCTTGAGGTTGTTCCCGTGCTTCCACCCGAGCTACGCCCGCTGGTGCCGCTCGACGGCGGCCGCTTCGCGACGTCGGACCTGAACGATCTCTATCGCCGCGTGATTAATCGCAACAACCGGCTCAAGCGGCTGGTCGAGCTGCGTGCGCCCGATATCATCGTGCGCAACGAAAAGCGCATGCTGCAGGAGTCGGTGGACGCGCTATTCGACAACGGCCGGCGCGGCCGGGTCATCACGGGAGCGAACAAGCGCCCGCTCAAGTCACTCTCTGACATGCTCAAGGGCAAGCAAGGGCGCTTCCGTCAAAACCTCCTGGGCAAGCGGGTCGACTATTCGGGCCGCTCGGTTATCGTGGTCGGCCCGGAGCTCAAACTGCACCAGTGCGGGCTGCCCAAAAAGATGGCGCTCGAGCTGTTCAAGCCGTTCATCTATTCCAAGCTGGAACGCTACGCCATGGCGACTACCATCAAGGCTGCCAAGCGCATGGTGGAAAAGGAGCGGCCCGAGGTCTGGGACATTCTGGAAGAGGTCATCCGCGAACATCCCGTGCTGCTCAACCGGGCCCCGACGCTCCATCGCCTGGGCGTTCAGGCGTTTGAGCCGATCCTCATCGAGGGCAAGGCGATCCAACTTCACCCGTTGGTCTGTACCGCGTTTAACGCCGATTTCGACGGCGATCAGATGGCCGTGCATGTGCCGCTTTCGCCCGAGGCACAGCTCGAAGCGCGCGTCCTTATGATGTCGACCAACAACATCCTCAGCCCGGCAAACGGCAAACCGATCATCGTGCCGACCCAGGACATTGTGCTGGGGCTCTACTTCATGACCTTTGAGCGCGAAGGCGAGCCGGGCGAAGGCCGGGCATTCGCCACCATCGGCGAGATCGAGCAGGCGCTGGAAACAGGTACGGTGTCGCTGCACAGCCGGGTCAAATGCCGCTACCATACGGTGGATGCGAACGGCGATCCGATCACGAAGATCGTTGATGCGACCCCCGGGCGGATGCTGTTGTCCGAATTGTTGCCGCTTCATCCGTCGGTCGATTTTAGCTGCATCAACCGACTGTTGACGAAGCGCGAGATCACCGAGGTGATCGATCTGGTTTATCGTCATTGCGGCCAGAAAGAGACCGTCATCTTCGCTGACCGGTTGATGAAGCTGGGTTTCGGCTTTGCCTGCCGGGCGGGAATTTCCTTCGGCAAGGACGATATGGTTGTGCCGCTGGCCAAGACCAAGCTGGTCGACGAAGCCCACGAACTCGTCAAGCAGTACGAACAGCAGTACACCGATGGCCTGATCACCCGGGGCGAGAAGTACAACAAGGTCATCGACGCCTGGTCGCAGTGCACCGATAAGGTCGCCGAGGAAATGATGAGCGCGATCTCGAATCAGGCCAACGAGATAGATCCGGAAACGGGGCTCAAGAAGCCGATCAACTCGATTTATATGATGGCCCACTCCGGCGCGCGCGGCTCGCCGGCTCAGATGAAGCAGCTCGCCGGAATGCGCGGCCTGATGGCCAAGCCCTCGGGCGAAATCATCGAGACCCCGATCATCTCGAACTTCAAGGGCGGGCTGACTGTGCTTGAGTATTTCAACTCGACCCACGGTGCGCGCAAGGGCCTCGCCGATACGGCGCTCAAGACGGCCAATTCGGGCTATCTAACCCGCCGACTGGTCGACGTCTCGCAGGATTGCATCGTCGTCGAAGAGGATTGCGGAACCGAAATTGGCCTGACTTTGAAGGCCGTGATCGAGGGTGGCGAGGTCATCTCGCCCCTGACGGAACGAATTCTTGGTCGTGTCGCGGCCGATGACATCGGCAACCCGACGACCGGGGAAGTCCTCGTTCCCAAGGGTGAAATGGTCGTCGAGGAATCGCTTGGCCCGATCGAAGCCGCGGAGGTCGAGATCGTGCGTATCCGCTCGCCTCTGACCTGCGAAAGCACGGACGGCGTTTGCGGCCTGTGCTACGGCCGCGACCTGGCGCGCGGAACGCGCGTGAACATGGGCGAGGCGGTCGGCGTGATCGCCGCCCAGTCGATCGGCGAGCCGGGCACGCAGCTGACCATGCGGACCTTCCACATAGGTGGTACCGCCCAGCGCGGCGCGGAGCAATCCGCGATCGAGGCCCTGACCAAGACGGTGGTCACGCTCGAGAACCGCAATGTGGTGATGGACAGCACCGGCATCCAGGTCGTGATGGGACGCAACTGCGAAATCGTGCTCCACGATGAGAACGGTCGCGAGCGGGCGCGTCACCGCCTGCCTTACGGCGCCAAGCTCTTGGTTGGGGACGGTGACAAGGTAGATCGTGGTGAGAAACTGGCCGAGTGGGATCCCTATACCCTGCCGATCATTACCGAGAGTGAGGGTGTCGCCCATTACGTCGACCTCGTGGAAGGTGTGTCCGTGCGGGATACGCTCGATGATACGACGGGCATCTCGAACAAGGTGGTGATCGACTGGAAGCAGCAGCCGCGGGGTGCCGATCTGCGTCCGCGTATTACGCTGCGCGACAAGAAGGGCGACATCGTCACGCTCGAGAACAAGCTTGAGGCACGCTACTTCCTGTCGGTGGATGCGATCCTGAATGTCGAAAACGGGGCCAATGTCCATGCGGGCGACGTGCTTGCACGAATTCCCCGAGAATCTTCGAAGACCCGCGATATCACCGGCGGTCTGCCGCGTGTCGCCGAGCTGTTTGAGGCCCGAAAACCTAAGGATCACGCCATCATCAACGAGGCGCCCGGGCGCGTCGGGTTTGGTAAGGACTACAAGTCCAAGCGCCGGATCGTGGTCACTCCCCTGGAAGGAGAGGGTGAGCCTCGCGAGTATTTCATCCCCAAGGGCAAGCATATCGGGGTGCGCGAGGGCGACTGGGTCGAACAGGGCGACCTGTTGATGGATGGTAATCCGGTGCCGCACGATATTCTGCGTGTGCTCGGGATCGAGGCTCTGGCGGTCTATCTGGTCAACGAAATCCAGGATGTTTATCGACTGCAGGGCGTGAAGATCAACGATAAGCATATTGAAACGATCGTTCGCCAGATGCTGCAGAAGGCGGAAATCACGGAGTCTGGCGATTCCACGCTACTTGCGGGCGAGCAGCTCGATCGCATCGAACTCGATGAAATCAACGCGGCTCTCAAGGCAGAGCGCAAGAAACCGGCCGTGGGAATTCCCGTGCTGCAGGGCATTACCAAAGCATCGCTGCAGACCAGGTCGTTCATTTCCGCCGCGTCGTTCCAGGAAACCACCCGCGTTTTGACCGAAGCCGCAGTCTCGGGAAGGGTCGATAAGCTTTTGGGATTAAAGGAAAACGTTATCGTTGGCCGGCTTATTCCGGCCGGCACCGGGGGTGTTATGAACCGGATGAAGAAAATCGCCAAGGACACCGACGCGATCGAGGCGGCGGAACGCCAGGCGATCGAGGACGCGGCTGCAATCGAGGCCGCCGAAGCGAGCCCGCCGAGCGACGGGGCCGAGTAGCTCAACCGACGTCCGGCAGCTTGGGGATAATCCCGCTAAGTCGCCGGAATACGGGAAGAAACTCGGGAATTACGCTTGACGCCATGGAGCCGCTTCACTAGTATCCGCCTCTCCTTGAGGGAGCGGTGGTAGGACCCGCGTTCTAGACACGTTCCCGGGTGAACCTGACGGAACCACTAACCCGATGCCTGGGGGGCTGGCGAGAAAGCCTCCGGAGAAGCACGAAATACGGGCTTCTCCGTTTTTTGCTGTGCCCGCGGATGATCGTGGGTGCCGCTGAAAGGTATTTATAGAACGATGCCGACGATTAATCAGCTAGTCCGCAAGGGCCGCGTTCCCCAAATTGCACGCAACAAGGTGCCTGCGATGGAGGGCTGTCCGCAGAAGCGCGGCGTGTGTACGCGAGTTTATACGACGACCCCGAAGAAGCCGAACTCGGCTCTGCGAAAAGTCGCTCGTGTCCGCCTCACCAACGGTTTTGAGGTAACGAGCTATATTCCGGGTGAGGGCCATAATCTTCAGGAACACTCCGTCGTGATGATCCGCGGTGGCCGGGTGAAGGATCTGCCGGGTGTGCGCTATCACATCATCCGCGGCACGCTGGATACCCAGGGTATCGGTGATCGCAGGCAGCGCCGTTCGAAATACGGCGCCAAGCGGCCGAAATAGGGGAAACGCGATGTCACGCCGTCATGCCGCCGAACGCCGAAAAATCCTGCCAGACGCCAAGTATGGCGACGTGGTGGTCGCAAAGTTCATGAATTCCGTGATGATTCAGGGCAAGAAATCTGCCGCGGAATCAATAGTTTACGGCGCTCTCAACGTAATCCAAAAAAAGAGCGGCCAAGACCCGCTTAAGGTCTTCCACGAGGCGCTCGAGAACGTAAAGCCAGGAGTTGAAGTGCGCTCGCGCCGTGTTGGCGGCGCCACCTATCAGGTTCCGATCGAGGTTCGCCCGATCCGCCGCCAGACCCTGGCTATCCGCTGGCTGATTGAGGCCGCGCGCAAGCGTTCGGAGACGACGATGGTCGCGCGGATGTCGAACGAACTGATGGACGCGGCGGCCAACCGCGGCACGGCGGTGAAGAAGCGTGAGGATACGCATCGGATGGCCGAGGCGAACCGCGCATTTTCCCACTACCGCTGGTAGTCGCGGGCGAGTTCGGAAGCATACCAGTTATGGCGCGCACCCACCCTCTTTCGAGCTACCGCAATATCGGCATCATGGCCCATATCGATGCGGGCAAGACGACGACGACCGAGCGCATCCTTTATTACACGGGCCGCTCCTACAAGATCGGCGAGGTGCACGAAGGCACCGCGACGATGGACTGGATGGAGCAGGAGCAGGAACGCGGTATCACGATTACCTCCGCAGCGACGACCTGCGAGTGGAACGATTGCCGGATCAACATCATCGACACGCCGGGCCATGTGGACTTTACCATCGAGGTCGAGCGCAGCCTGCGCGTACTCGACGGCGCGGTTGCGGTGTTTGACAGTGTGGCTGGGGTTGAGCCCCAGTCCGAGACGGTGTGGCGCCAGGCCGACAAGTACGACGTGCCGCGCATCTGCTTCGTCAACAAGATGGATCGCACCGGCGCCAACTTCTTCCGCTGCGTCGATATGATCGTCGACCGGCTGGGTGCGAACCCGATCGTCCTGCAGCTGCCGATCGGCTCTGAGGACAAATTCGTCGGTGTGGTTGATCTGGTCAAAATGAAGGCAGTCCTGTGGAAGGACGAAGCGCTGGGCGCCGAGTTCGAATACGCGGATATTCCGGCGGAGCTTGCCGACCAGGCGGCGGAATACCGGGAAAAGCTGGTCGAGGCCGCCGTCGAGATGGACGACGACGTCTTGGAGGCCTACCTCGGGGGCGAGGAGCCCGACGAGGTGGCGCTCAAGCGTTGCATCCGGATTGGAACGATCGCGAACAAGATGGTTCCGGTGCTCAACGGGACCGCGTTCAAGAACAAGGGCGTACAGCCGCTCCTCGACGCGGTGGTCGATTACATGCCCTCGCCGACGGAGGTGCCGGCGATCCGCGGCGTGGCTCCGGGCACGGACGACGAGATCAAGCGGCGGACCGACGACGACGAGCCGTTTGCAGCGCTGGCGTTCAAGATCATGTCGGATCCCTTCGTCGGGACGTTGACCTTCGTGCGGGTCTATTCGGGTGTGCTCAAGAGCGGCACCGGCGTGCTGAATAGCGTTAGAGACAACCGCGAGCGGGTTGGGCGGATGTTGCTTATGCACGCCAATTCGCGCGAAGACATCGACGAGGCCCGGGCCGGCGATATTGTCGCGATTGCGGGCCTGAAGGCGACGACTACGGGCGATACCCTGTGCGACCCGAACCATCCGGTTGTACTCGAGCGCATGGAGTTTCCAATTCCGGTGATCGAGGTCGCGGTCGAGCCGAAGAGCAAGGTGGACCAGGAGAAAATGGGGGTCGCGCTGGCGCGCCTAGCGTCGGAGGACCCGTCGTTCCAAGTAAAGTCGGATCCGGAAACAGGTCAGACGATTATCTCGGGCATGGGCGAGTTGCATCTCGACATCTTGGTCGATCGCATGCGCCGGGAATTCAAGGTCGAAGCCAATGTCGGCGCGCCTCAGGTCGCCTATCGCGAGACCATCACCCGCGAGTATAAAATCAAATACATCCACAAGAAGCAGACTGGCGGTTCTGGCCAGTTCGCTAAGGTCGAAATAGTCTTCGAACCTCTTGAGGCGGGCAGTGGTTTTGAGTTCGAGAGTAAGGTCGTCGGCGGGTCGATCCCGAAGGAATATATCGGTGGCGTGGAACAGGGTATCCGAAGCGCTATGAGCTCAGGCCCGGTTGCCGGCTATCCCTTGATCGATTTCAAGGCAACGCTGGAGGACGGCGCGTCGCATGACGTCGATTCAAGCTTTCTTGCCTTCGAGATCGCCGCACGGGCGGCGTTTCGTGAGGGGATTGCGAGGGCTGGGCCGGTGCTGCTCGAGCCCGTAATGAAGGTCGAGGTCGTAAGCCCCGAGGACCATCTCGGCGACGTCATGGGCGATCTGAACAGCCGGCGTGGCCAGATAGGCGCAATGGAGGGCCACGGCAACGCCCAGGTAATCAACGCTCGCGTTCCGCTCGCCAACATGTTCGGTTACGTCAGCCAATTGCGGTCGCTGACCCAGGGCCGGGCGACCTTCAGCATGGAGTTCGACCATTACCAACAGGTTCCTCAGTCCATTTCCGAGGAGCTTCGGGCCAAGTCGGCCTGAGTGCGCACGAAATGACTCAGGCCAGCAAGTACGGAGACGTATTCGATGGGTAAGGAAAAATTCGAACGGACGAAGCCGCATTGCAACGTGGGCACGATTGGTCATGTTGATCATGGCAAGACGACGTTGACGGCTGCTATCACGAGGACGCTGGCGGAGTCTGGCGGCGCGGAGTTTGTCGCGTTCGAGGATATCGACAAGGCCCCTGAGGAGCGTGCACGCGGGATTACGATCGCGACGGCGCATGTGGAGTACGAGACGGCGAACCGTCATTACGCGCATGTGGATTGTCCGGGCCATGCTGATTACGTGAAGAACATGATCACGGGTGCGGCGCAGATGGACGGCGCGATCCTGGTGGTCTCTGCGGCGGACGGCCCGATGCCGCAGACGCGTGAGCACATTTTGCTGGCTCGTCAGGTCGGCGTGCCTGCGATTGTTGTGTACATGAACAAGGTGGACCAGGTTGACGATCCGGAGATACTGGATCTGGTTGAGCTGGAGGTTCGGGAGCTTTTGTCTGCGTACGAGTTTCCGGGCGACGACATCCCGATCGTTCGGGGCTCGGCGCTGGCGGCTCTGGAGAGCCGGGACGAGGAGGTCGGTAAGAACTCGATCCTGGAGTTGATGACGGCGGTGGACGACTACATTCCGCAGCCCGAGCGCCCGAAGGACAAGCCGTTTTTGATGCCGATCGAGGACGTGTTCTCGATTTCGGGTCGTGGCACGGTTGTGACGGGCCGGGTTGAGCGGGGCGTCGTGAACGTGGGCGAAGAGATCGAGATTGTGGGCGTGAAGGACACGACGAAGACGGTGTGCACGGGAGTTGAGATGTTCCGCAAGCTGCTCGATCAGGGCGAGGCGGGCGACAACATCGGTGTATTGCTGCGCGGCACGAAGCGCGAAGAAGTTGAGCGCGGTCAGGTTCTGGCGCAGCCGGGAACGATAACGCCGCACACGAAGTTCACGGCGGAAGCCTACATTTTAACGAAGGAGGAGGGCGGCCGGCATACGCCGTTCTTCACGAAGTACCGGCCGCAGTTTTACTTTCGGACGACGGACGTGACGGGCCAGGTTGAGCTGGCGGACGGTGTCGAGATGGTGATGCCGGGCGATAATGCGTCGATGACGGTTGAATTGATCGTGCCGATCGCGATGGACGAGGGCCTGCGCTTTGCGATCCGCGAAGGCGGACGCACCGTGGGCGCCGGCGTCGTCGCCAAGATTATCGAATAGACGGCAGGGCGAAAGCGGAGTAGACAAGCATGGATAGCCAGAACATCCGAATCCGGTTGAAAGCGTTCGACCATCGGATTCTCGACCAATCCACCGGCGAGATTGTCGATACGGCGAAGCGTACGGGCGCAAGCGTCCGGGGGCCGATTCCGTTGCCAACGAAGATTGAGAAATACACCGTACTGCGTTCGCCGTTTATCGATAAAAAGTCGCGCGAGCAGTTTGAGATCCGGATTCACAAGCGCCTGCTTGATATTGTCGATCCGACGCCGCAGACGGTCGATGCACTGATGAAGCTCGACCTCGCGGCGGGTGTCGACGTCGAGATCCGGTTGTAGGGAGACCAAGTCTGTGCGTACGGGAGTTATAGCGCGAAAGCTCGGAATGAGCCGGGTGTTCACGGAGCAGGGAGATCATGTCTCGGTCACCGTGCTCAAGCTCGACGACTGCCAGGTCGTCGCGACGCGTACCGCCGAGCGCGACGGTTACGACGCGGTTCAGCTTGGCGCCGGTACGGCGAAAGTGAAGAACGTTAACAAGGCGATGCGCGGCCATTACGCAAAAGCCAAGGTCGAACCCAAGCGTAAGCTCGTGGAGTTTCGCGTCAGCGCCGATGCGGTGCTCGATGTGGGCAGCGAGATCGGGGCCAATCACTTTATTGTCGGCCAGTATGTCGACGCGGTCGGAACTTCGATCGGCAAAGGCTTTGCGGGCGTCATGAAGCGGCATAATTTTGCCGGCCTGGAAGCCTCTCACGGCATCTCAGTCTCCCACCGCTCACACGGCTCGACCGGACAAGGCCAGGACCCGGGCAAAGTGTTCAAGGGCAAGAAGATGGCCGGGCATATGGGCGATCGGCGCGTGACGGTGCAGAACCTCGAGGTTGTTTCGACCGACCTCGAGCGAGACCTGGTCTTGATCAGGGGGGGCGTGCCGGGCGCCCAAGGCGGCTATGTGCTGATCAGCGATGCGACCAAGCGTCAGCGGCCCGAGGACGCGCCCTATCCAGCAGGTTTGAAGGGCGCAGGCGGCGGCGAAGACGAGGCGGCCCCGGCTGAGGAAGCCTCTCCGGTAGACGACAACGAGACATCGAAAGAGTCATGACGATGGACAGCAAGATCGTCGATATCAACAACAAGGACGCGGGCACCATCGTGCTCGCCGACGAAGTGTTCGCCGTAGCCCTGCGCCCCGACCTGGTCCAGCGCATGGTGAACTGGCAGCTCGCCAAGCGCCGCGCAGGAACACACAAGACCAAGGGCATCAGCGAGGTCCAGGGCACCACGCGCAAGCCCTTCAAGCAGAAGGGTGGCGGCCGCGCGCGCCAGGGCAGCCTGCGTTCGCCGCAGATGCGCGGTGGCTCGGTCACGTTCGGCCCGGTACCGCGCGATCATGGCTTCAAGCTGCCCAAGAAAGTGCGCAAGCTGGCGCTGCGCTCGGCGCTCTCGGGCAAGCAGGCGGAAGGCAAACTCGTCGTGCTAGATTCGACGATCGTCAAGTCGGGTCGGACCAAGGATCTCGTCAAGCTGCTCGGCAAGCTCGGCTGGACAAAGCCGCTGATTATCGACGGGCCCGAGGTCAACGCTGACTTCGCCCGCGCCGCCGCCAATATCCGCGACCTCGACGTGCTGCCCCAGCAGGGAGTCAACGTCTACGACATCTTGCGCTGCGACACGCTGGTGCTGACCAAGGCGGCGGTCGAGCATCTGGAGGCCCGACTGAAATGAATACCGAGCGCATGTACGACATCATCCGCGCCCCGGTCGTCACCGAGAAGTCGACCCGCGGCGCCGAGGTCAATCAGGTCACTTTCCGGGTGGCGATGGACGCGACCAAGCCCGAGATCAAAAAGGCCGTCGAGACCTTGTTTAAGGTCAAGGTCAAGCGCGTGAATACGATCCGCGTCAACGGCAAGCGCAAGCGTTTTCAGGGCCGGCCGGGGCGGCGCGCGGACTACAAGAAGGCCATCGTGTCGCTCGCCGAGGGCGAAATGATCGATGTCATGACGGGGGTCTAGGCCATGGCGTTAAAGACATTCAAGCCGACCACGCCGAGCCAGCGCGAGCTCGTTCTCATCGATCGTTCGGATCTGTGGAAGGGCAAGCCGGTCAAGTCGCTGACCGAGGGCAAGTCTGAAAAGGCCGGACGCAACAACAACGGCCGGATCACCATGCGTAGGCGCGGCGGCGGCCACAAGCAGCGCTATCGTATTATCGATTTTAAGCGGCGCAAGTTCGACCAACCCGCGACGGTGGAGCGCCTGGAATACGATCCGAATCGCTCGGCATTCATCGCTCTGATTCGTTACCCCGACGACGGCGAGCTCGCCTACATCCTGGCGCCGCAGCGCCTGCAGAAGGGCGACGTGGTGGTCTCGGGCGAGAAGGTCGATGTCAAGCCCGGCAACGCGATGCCCATGAAGAACATTCCGGTGGGCACGATCATCCACAATATCGAAATGAAACCCGGACAGGGCGGCAAGATCGCGCGCGCGGCGGGCACCTTCGTCCAGCTGGTCGGTAAGGATGCTGGCTACGCGCTGCTTCGCCTGTCGTCGGGCGAGCGCCGGATGGTGCGCGCCGAATGCATGGCCTCGATCGGGGCGGTGTCCAACCCGGATAACAAGAACCAGAACATGGGCAAGGCGGGGCGTTCGCGCTGGATGGGCAAGCGCCCCCAAGTGCGTGGCGTTGCCATGAACCCGGTCGATCATCCTCATGGCGGCGGCGAGGGCCGCACCTCTGGCGGGCGCGATCCCGTCACGCCGTGGGGCGTGCCGACCAAGGGCAAGCGTACCCGCAAACCGAACCTCAAGTCGAACCGCCTGATCGTGCGGCGGCGAAAAAAGAAGTAAGGAGACGAACCGGTGTCGCGTTCCGTTTGGAAAGGTCCTTTCGTCGACGGCTTCTTGCTAAAGAAGGCCGAAAACGCCCGTGCGTCGGGGCGCAAGGACGTGATCAAGATCTGGTCACGCCGCTCGACCATCCTGCCGCAGTTCGTCGGGCTGACCTTCGGCGTCTATAATGGCCGGAAGTTCATCCCCGTCATGGTCACCGAGCATATGGTCGGGCACAAGTTCGGCGAGTTCTCGCCGACTCGCCTCTATCACGGCCATACCGCCGACAAGCGGTCGAAGAGGGGATAGGGCCATATGGGCAAGCAGACACCGGCCCGGCGTCTGGGCGATAACCAGTCGATGGCGGTGGCGACGAGGCTTCGGACTTCTGCCCAGAAACTCAATCTAGTGGCGGAGATGATCCGGGGGCTCGACGCGAGCGATGCGCTTTCAGCGTTGAGTTTTTCGCGCCGGCGGATCGCGGGCGACGTGCGCAAGGTGCTGCAATCCGCGATCGCAAACGCCGAGAACAACCACGATCTCGACGTCGACCGTCTCTACGTTTCGGAAGCCAGCGTCGGCAAGTCGATTGTCATGAAACGCTGGCGCGCCCGTGCGCGGGGCCGGACCGCGCGCATTCAGAAGCCGTTCAGCAAGATCACTGTCATCGTGACGGAACGCGAGCAGCGGCGAGGGAAGAAGAAATAATGGGTCAGAAAGTCAACCCGATTGGATTTCGCCTCGGTATCAACCGGACCTGGGATTCGCGTTGGTACGCGGAGCAGGGATACGGCGACCTGCTGCACGAAGATCTGCGCATCCGTGATTATTTGATGAAGCGGCTCGCCCAGGCGAGCGTCAGCCGCATCGTGATCGAGCGCCCCGCGAAGAAGGCCCGGATCAGCATCCATACGGCGCGCCCGGGCGTGGTGATTGGCAAGAAGGGCGCCGATATCGAGCGCCTGAAGACCGAGCTGCAGAAACTCACTGCGAGCGACCTCCACATCAACATCATGGAGATCCGCAAGCCCGAGATCGACGCGCAGCTTGTGGCCGAGAACATCGCGCAGCAGCTGGTCCGCCGGGTTGCGTTCCGCCGGGCCATGAAGCGCGCGGTTCAGTCCGCCATGCGGCTCGGCGCTCAGGGCATCCGGATCAACTGCGGCGGCCGCCTGGGTGGTGCCGAGATTGCACGGACCGAGTGGTACCGCGAGGGCCGGGTGCCGCTCCATACGCTCCGCGCTGACATCGATTACGGGCGCGTTACTGCGCACACCGCCTACGGTACCTGCGGGGTTAAGGTCTGGGTCTTTAAGGGCGAAATTTTGGCCCACGATCCCATGGCTCAGGATAAGAAAGCTCAGGAACAGGCGAACGTGCGCTAGGCCGTTCGGCGAAAACAACGAGAAGACAGCATGCTGCAACCGAAACGATCCAAATACCGCAAGATGCACAAGGGCCGAGTACACGGAATGGCCCAGCGGGGCAACCGGCTTCAGTTCGGCGCCTTCGGCCTTAAGGCGGTCGGCGCGGGGCGCATAACGGCGCGCGAGATCGAGGCCAGCCGGCGCGCCATGACGCGGCATATGAAGCGCGCGGGCCGAGTCTGGATCCGGGTCTTTCCCGACGTGCCCGTAACGGCCAAACCGACCGAAGTGCGCATGGGTAAGGGCAAGGGTAATCCGGAATACTGGATGTGCCGGGTCAAGCCGGGTCGGGTCATGTTCGAGGTCGACGGCGTTTCCGCGGCGGTTGCGAAGCGCGCACTCGAATTGGCGGCCGCAAAATTGTCCTGTCCGACCAAGTTCGTGGTTCGGCTGGGAGAGGAGCTGTAGCGATGAAGGCTCAGGACGTGCGGGCAAAGACCGACGATGAATTACGCGATGATTTGCTAGCGCTCAAGAGGGAAACCTTCAATTTGAGGTTCCAGGGGGCGACCGGACAGCTCGAGAACACGGCGCGTATGCGCCAAGCCCGGCGTGACATCGCCCGCATCAAGACCGTGCTGGCGAGCCGCGCCGGCGCGGCGTCGTAGGAGGAAAACCATGCCGAAACGCGTGATGCAGGGTGTCGTGGTCTCAGACGCCGCCGACAAGACGGTGACCGTGGTCGTCGAGCGCCGTGTCGCAGATCCGCTTTACAAGAAGACTGTGCGCCGTTCGAAGAAATTTGCGGCCCATGACGAAGCCAACGCCTGCAAGAAGGGCGACGTGGTGCGAATTCAGGAGTGTCGACCGATCTCGAAACGAAAGCGCTGGGAAGTGCTGGCGAAAACGGCGACCGAAGTCAGCAGCTAGGCGCTTGGGCCTGGGACGACGTGAAAGTGAACAACGATGATTAGTGCGCAAACCAATCTTGACGTGGCCGACAATTCCGGCGCCCGCCGCGTGCAGTGCATCAAGGTTCTGGGCGGATCGAAGCGCAAGTACGCGAGCGTGGGCGACGTTATCGTCGTGAGCGTGAAAGAGGCGATCCCGCGGGGCAAGGTCAAGAAGGGCGAAGTGCTGCGCGCCGTGATCGTGCGCACCGCCAAGGAAATCAAGCGGACGGACGGCAGCGCTATTCGGTTCGACCGCAACGCCGCCGTGCTGATCAACGCTCAGGGCGAGTTGATCGGTACTCGAATTTTCGGCCCGGTGACACGCGAGCTGCGGGCTAAGAAATATATGAAGATCGTCTCGCTTGCGCCCGAGGTGCTGTAGCGCCGGGACGGGGATGACCACGACGATGGATACGGGATTGAGCGCATGCCGGTGAAGATGAAGATCAAAAAAGGCGACGACGTGATCGTGACGTCCGGCCGCGATCGCGGCAAGCGTGGCGAGGTGCTTCGGGTCTATCCCAAGGAGTCCCGGGTGCTCGTGCGCGGCGTCAACCAGATAAAACGGCACACCAAGCCGTCGGCTGCGGCCGGGCAAGGCGGGATCATCGAAAAGGAGGCGCCGCTCCATATTTCAAACGTGGCGCTCATTGATCCCAAGTCCGACAGTGCGACGCGGGTGGGCTATAAGACCCTCGATGGCGGCCGCAAGGTTCGTGTCGCGCGTAAGTCCGGCGAAGTGATTGATCTGTAGGAGATAACCGATGCAACCCCGCCTGCGCGATCAGTACGACGAAGTCATCCGGCCCGAGCTTCGGGCCCGGTTCAACTATGCGAATCTTCTCCAGGTTCCGCGCCTGGATAAGATAGTCATCAATATGGGCGTTGGTGAGGCGGCGCAGGATGCGAAGAAGATCACGCCTGCGCTCGAGGAATTGACCCTGATCTCGGGACAGAAACCGGTCGAGATCAAGGCGCGCAGATCGGTCGCCAATTTCAAGGTTCGCGAGGGTGTGCCGGTCGGTTGCAAAGTTACGCTGCGGCGCAGCCGGATGTACGAATTTATGGACCGGCTGGTCAACATCGCGTTGCCACGGGTCCGCGATTTTCGCGGCGTGTCGGCGAAGAGTTTCGACGGGCGCGGCAACTATGCGCTCGGCGTCAAAGAGCAAATTGTGTTTCCCGAGATCGATTATGATCGGATCGATGCGATCCGCGGAATGGACATTATCATTTGCACGACGGCGAAGACCGACGAGGAGGCCAAGGCGCTTCTCGAAGGCTTCAACATGCCGTTTCCCAAGTGACGGGCTAGACGAGGCAAACGGAGGTTTTCGAGCATGGCCAAGACGAGTGCCATCGAGAAGAATAAGCGGCGCAAGCGACTGACGGCGAAGCATGCGGTGAAGCGTGCCGGGCTCAAGGCGCTGATCCGTGACCAATCCAAACCAATGGAAGATCGGTTTTCGGCAGTGCTGACCCTTGCTAAACTACCGCGCGACGGCGCGGCGGTACGGGTCCGCAATCGCTGCGAGCTGACGGGTCGCCCGCGTGGCTATTACCGCAAGCTGCGGATGTCGAGAATTGCCCTGCGCGACTTGGCCTCGTCGGGACAGATCCCCGGCATGGTCAAGTCGAGCTGGTAAGGGAGGTTCTGGCATGGCAATGACCGACCCCCTCGGGGATATGCTGACAAGAATTCGTAACGCGCAACGCGCGAGCAAGAGCGTCGTGCGCAGCCCGGCTTCGAAGCTGCGGGGCAACGTGCTAGAAGTCCTCAAGAGCGAAGGTTACATCCGGAGCTTTAGTCGGATCGACTACGACGGCGGTGCCAGTGAGTATGAGATCGAACTCAAATACCATGAGGGTCAGCCCGTAATTCAGAAGATCGCGCGGGTTTCCAAACCGGGCCGGCGGGTCTACTCGTCGATCAAGGAACTGGCGCCGATTTACAACGGACTCGGGATTACGATCCTTTCGACGCCGCGTGGCGTGATGTCCGATATCCAGGCCCGCGCCGCCAATGTTGGCGGCGAGGTCCTGTGTGAGGTGTTCTAGGAAGGTCGACGATGTCGCGGATTGGCAAAATACCCGTTCCCGTTCCTGACGGTGTGAACGTTCAGATCGTCGGGCAGGACGTTACCGCTAAGGGCAAGCTGGGCGAGTTGTCCATGTGCCTTGTGCCCGAGGTTACCATCGAGCAGGGCGATGACGGGCTCGTGGTCCGGCCCACCGACGATTCTCGGGTGGCGAGCCAGATGTGGGGCCTTTCCCGTAGTCTCGTGAACAACTTGGTGGTAGGTGTGAGCGAAGGGTTCCAGATCAACCTGGAGATCCAGGGTGTCGGCTATCGTGCCACAGTGCAGGGAAAGTCTCTCAACCTGGATCTTGGCTATAGCCATCAGGTCCAGTATCCGATCCCCGAGGGGATCAAGATCGCCTGTGCGAAACCCACCCTGATCAGTGTTCAGGGAGCGGATCGCCAGCGGGTCGGTCAGGTTGCCGCGGAAATCCGCGGATTCCGGAAGCCGGAACCTTACAAGGGCAAGGGCATTCGTTACGAGGGCGAGAACGTCCGTCGTAAGGAAGGCAAGAAGAAGTAGCGGGTGCAGCAATGAAAAACGTCAAATCAAAGGCTCTCTATACCCGTCGGCGTCGGCGGGCACGGGCTCGGTTGAACCGGGGGCAGGAGCAGCGGCCCCGCTTGTCGGTCTTCCGATCGGGCAAGCATATCTACGCGCAGGTCATCGATGACCGCTCGGGCGTCACGCTGGTTTCGGCCTCGAGCCTTGACAAGGCACTGCGCACAGAACTGAAGACGGGTGCGGACAAATCTGCAGCCAGCCGCGTGGGCAACGAGCTTGCCCAACGCGCGAAGGCGGCCGGCGTGACTAGGGTCGTGTTCGACCGCGGCGGCTACGCCTATCACGGCCGGGTCAGGGCGCTTGCCGACGCCGCCCGTGAAGGCGGCATGGACTTTTAGGAGCGACGGATATGAATCGCAACGCAAGGGACCGCACCCAGAGGGGCCGCGAAGATTCGGACCTGATCGATCGGCTGGTCGATATCAACCGGGTGTCCAAGGTCGTCAAGGGCGGCCGGCGCTTCGGCTTTACCGCCCTGGTCATCGTCGGTGACGGCCGTGGCCGGGTCGGCTACGGCTCGGGCAAGGCGCGCGAGGTGCCCGAGGCGATCCGCAAGGCGACGGAACGGGCCAAGCGGCGCATGATCCGCGTGCCTCTGCGCGAAGGCCGCACCCTGCATCACGACATTGAGGGCCGGCAAGGCGCCGGCAAGGTTATCCTGCGCGCCGCACCGCCCGGTACGGGAATTATCGCGGGCGGGCCGATGCGCGCCGTGTTCGAGTGTCTCGGCGTCCAGGACGTGGTGACCAAGTCGCTGGGTAGCGCTAACGCCAACGCCATGGTGCACGCGACGTTCGATGGTCTGGAACACCTCGTTGCCCCGCGCGCCATTGCGGCCAAGCGCGGCAAGAAGGTCAGCGACATTTTCGGCCGCCCGGCCGAAAATGCGGAGGCCTAGAGCGATGGCAGACGCAAGTGGTTCCAAGGTGCGCGTGACACAGATCGGTAGCCCGATAGGGAGGCGCAGCGATCAACGTGCGACGCTGATCGGTCTCGGTCTGAACAAGATGCACAGAACGCGGGTCCTGGAAGACACGTCGTCGGTACGCGGCATGATTAACAAGGTCTCGCATCTCGTCCGCGCCGAGCCTGTCGACGGCGCGAACGCAAAGGATTAAGGCGATGAAATTGAACGAACTGGGCGGACCGCCCGGTGAGAAGAAATCTCGTAAACGAGTTGGCCGGGGTATCGGGTCGGGCAAGGGCAAGACCAGCGGCCGGGGCCACAAGGGCCAGAAGTCACGGTCCGGCGTCTCGATCAACGGCTTCGAGGGTGGTCAGATGCCGCTCTACCGCCGCTTGCCGCGGCGCGGCTTCCACAACCGTTTCAGCCTCGACATGGAAGCGTTGAACCTCGACCGACTGCAGGCCGCCGTCGATCAAAAGAAAATCGATCCGGGCAAGCCCATCACGGTCGCGGTGTTGCGCGCAGCAAATATCGTGCGCGGCAATCGGGACGGCGTGCGCCTGCTTGGTCGCGGCACCTTGACCGCCAAGCTCGTGCTTGAACTCGACGGTGCCTCGAAGACCGCCCTCGCGGCGGTGGGGGAGGCTGGCGGCACGATCACCCTGACCCGGCCGCCCAAGCCTGATAACACGGAGTCGAAAAAGCGGCGGCACAGTAAGGACAAGAGGGAGAAGTCGGCCAAGAAGCCCGCGCCCGAGGTCGAGGAAGACAGGGCTCCCGCGCCTGATGCGAAAGCGGAGCAACCCGTGGATGAACCGCCCGCTAAATCCGACGACGCGGGCGAGGAATAGGCGGAAGACTTATGGCGTCGGCCGTCGAGCAACTAGCGGCGAACATCAACCTTGGCTCCCTCGCCAAGGCGACGGAACTCAAGAAGCGCCTGTGGTTCACTCTGGGCGCCTTGATCGTCTACCGTCTGGGCACCTATATCCCAATTCCGGGGATCGATCCCACGGTCCTGGCCGACGTTTTCCAGAGTCAGGCCGGCGGCATCCTGGGCATGTTCAACATGTTCTCCGGCGGCGCGCTGGGTCGCATGACCATCTTCGCGCTCAACATCATGCCCTACATCTCGGCCTCAATCATCATGCAGCTGATGACGACGGTCTCGCCGTATATCGCCCAGTTGAAGAAAGAGGGCGAGGCCGGGCGCAAGAAGATGAATCAGTACACCCGCTACGGCACCGTGCTTCTGGCGGCGCTCCAGGGCTACGGCATCGCCGTCGGCCTCGAGGGGTTTTCCGGCGCCTCGGGCGGTGCGGTCATCGATCCAGGCATGTTCTTCCGGTTGACCACGGTGGTGACTTTGACCGGCGGGACCATCTTCCTGATGTGGCTGGGCGAGCAGATTACGGCGCGCGGCGTAGGCAACGGGATTTCGCTGATTATTCTTGCCGGTATCGTCGCTGAGTTGCCCCGCGCCCTTGTCAACACCCTGGAGTTGGGCCGCACGGGCGTGATCTCCCCGGGTTTCATCGCCTTCATCGCGCTCATGGTGGTGGGTGTCATCGCCTTTATCATTTTCATCGAGCGCTCCCAGCGGCGCTTGATTGTGCAATACCCGAAGCGACAAAAAGGCCGCCAGATGGTGGGAGGCGAAAACACCCATCTGCCGCTCAAGCTCAATACCGCCGGTGTAATTCCGCCGATTTTTGCCAGTTCCATTTTGCTGCTGCCGATCACAGCGATCGGCTTTAACGCGGGCCAGGGACCGGAATGGCTTACCGCCGTGGCCAACAATCTCGGCCGTGGGCAGCCGCTCTACATGTTGCTCTACGCATCGGCGATCATCTTCTTTGCCTTCTTCTATACGGCCATTGTGTTCAACCCTCAGGACACAGCGGACAATCTAAAGAAGTACGGCGGCTTCATTCCCGGCATCCGGCCCGGAAAAAACACCGCGGAGTATCTCGATTACGTACTCACCCGCCTCACGGTCGTCGGCGCGGTCTATCTGACAGCCGTATGCCTGCTGCCCGAACTCTTGATTTCGCAATACGCAGTGCCGTTCTATTTCGGCGGCACCAGCCTCCTGATCGTGGTCACGGTGACCCTGGATACCTTCGGGCAAATTCAGTCACATTTACTAGCACATCAATACGAAGGCCTGATCAAGAAGTCCAAGCTCCGTGGGCGGCAATCGTGAACCTTGTCCTGCTGGGACCACCGGGTGCGGGCAAGGGCACGCAGGCCCGGCGGCTGGTGGAAACGCTGGGCCTCCTCCAGCTGTCGACGGGCGATATGCTGCGTGCCGAGGTGGCGGCAGACACTGCGTTGGGTAAAAAAGTCAAATCTATCGTGGAAGCGGGACAGCTCGTCTCGGATGCAATCATCGTGTCGATGATTGCCGAGCGCATCAAGCGCCCCGATTGCCAAGGCGGCTTCATCCTTGATGGTTTTCCTCGCACCCTAGCACAGGCTGAGGCGCTGGACGACCTGCTCGAAACGCGGGGAACTCGCCTGAGCGCCGTTATTGAGATCGGGGTCGATGACGACCGGCTCGTGGAGCGGATTACCGGACGGTTCTCCTGCGCGTCGTGCGCCGCGGGCTATCACGATAGCTTCAAGCCGACACAAGTGACCGGGACGTGCGACGTTTGCGGGAAAAGCAAATTTTCCCGGCGCAAGGACGATACTTGGGAAACCGTGGTCGCCCGGGTGGCGGCCTACCACGGTCAGACCGCCCCGCTGCTGCCCTATTACGGCGCGCGCAATGTACTCAAGACCGTCGATGGCATGGCCGAAATCGACGAGGTAGGGCGCCGAATCGGCGCCGCCCTGAGAACGACGCAAGGTGTTTGACTTGTCAACGCCTTGGCCTATAATCCGCCGCTCGTTCGGTGCCCAGCATCGGGCGCTTTCAGTGCGGCCAAATTCCGATTTGGAGATCGTAGCGTGGCGCGAATAGCCGGCGTAAACATTCCGACTCAGAAGCGCGTTGTTATCGCACTGAGCTATATTCACGGTATCGGGCGACAGAGCGCGCGCGAAATCTGCGACGAGGTCGGTTTGCCGCCCGAGCGCCGGGTGAGCGAGCTTACGGACGCGGAAGTGGCGCGGATTCGCGAAATCATCGACCAGCAACATCTCGTCGAAGGCGATCTGCGCCGCGAGGTGGCCATGAACATCAAGCGTCTTATGGACTTGGCGAGCTACCGCGGCATCCGTCATCGCCGCGGCCTGCCGGTGCGCGGCCAGCGGACCCACACCAACGCGCGGACCCGCAAGGGGCCGGCCAAGGCGATTACAGGCAGGAAGAAATAACGACGATGGCAAAGCCAACGACAACGAAGGTGCGTCGCCGCGAGAAAAAAAATATTTCGTCGGGCGTGGCCCACGTGAACGCGACCTTCAACAACACCAAAATTACGATTACCGATGCCCAGGGTAAGACGATTGCCTGGTCGTCCGCGGGCAGCCTCGGATTCAAGGGCTCCCGAAAATCTACTCCGTTTGCGGCACAGATGGCCGGTGAGGACGCCGGAAAGAAGGCGCAGGAGCACGGCGTGCAAACTCTAGAGGTCCAGGTAAAAGGGCCGGGTTCGGGTCGCGAATCCGCTCTTCGGGCCTTGCAGGTGGCCGGGTTCAATATCACTTCTATTCGTGACGTAACCCCGATTCCGCATAATGGGTGCCGGCCGCCAAAGCGCCGCCGGGTGTAGAGGAGTTCAGGGGCGCGGCCCCGAAGGGGAGCTGCCGGACCGGCGGGAACCCTGAACAATGTGATCCGCCGACGGATTTGATTTATCCGTCATCAGCTTGAGGTTGAATAAGTGATTCAGAAGAACTGGCAGGAACTCATCAAACCTTCGCAATTGACAATCGAGCCGGGCGACGATTCGTCGCGACGGGCGACCGTCGTCGCGGAGCCGCTGGAACGGGGCTATGCGCTGACCTTAGGCAACGCTTTGCGGCGGGTGCTGCTCTCGTCGCTGCGCGGCGCGGCCGTGACGGCGTTACAGATCGAAAACGTGCTCCATGAATTTTCCTCGATCCCCGGTGTCCACGAAGACGTAACCGATATCGTGCTCAACGTGAAGGCCATCGCCCTTCGGATGCACGGCGAGGGGCCCAAGCGCATGATGCTTGCGGCCAAGGGGCCGGGTGAAGTGACCGCCGCCCAGATCGACGCCGGCCCTGACATCGAGATCATGAATCCCGAGGTTGTGATCTGTACGCTCGACGAAGGCGCCAAGATCGACATGGAATTCACAGTCGAAAACGGCAAGGGTTATGTCGCCTCGGCGCTGAACCGGCCCGAGGACGCACCGATCGGGCTGATGCCTGTTGACGCGCTCTACACGCCGGTCAAGCGGGTAGCGTGTCGGGTGGAGAACACCCGCGTCGGGCAGGTCACCGATTACGACAAGCTTTCGATCGATATCGAGACAAATGGCACCGTGACGCCCGAGGATGCCATCGGCCTAGCCGCGCGCATCTTGCAGGATCAGCTCCAGCTCTTCGTCAATTTCGAGGAGCCCTCGCGGGCCGATCGGGAAGAGTCGACTATGGAGCCGGGCTTCAACGCGAACCTGCTGCGCAAGGTGGACGAACTCGAACTCTCGGTCCGTTCGGCGAACTGCCTGAAGAACGACAACATCATCTATATCGGCGATCTAGTGCAGAAGTCCGAGGGGGAAATGCTGCGTACGCCGAACTTCGGCCGCAAGTCGCTGAACGAGATCAAGGAAGTGCTCGGCCATATGGGGTTGCATCTCGGCATGGAAATAGAAAACTGGCCGCCGGAGAACGTCGAGGAGCTGGTTCGGCGTCTCGACGAGCCCTACTAGGGCGGGAACAGGAGAAGTTCGATGCGCCATCGCATGAGCGGGCGGAAATTAAACCGCACCAGCAGCCATCGCAAGGCCATGTTCGGCAACATGGCCTGCGCCCTGATCAAGCATGAGCAGATTACGACGACGCTGCCCAAGGCGAAGGATCTGCGGCCCGTGGTCGAGAAATTGGTGACCCTTGGCAAGCGCGGCGATCTTCATGCCCGACGCCAGGCGATCCGCGTGCTTGGCGACGAGAAGCTTGCCGATAAGCTGTTCACCACCCTGGCCGAGCGATACGCCAAGCGTGCCGGTGGTTATACCCGCGTGCTCAAGGCGGGGTTTCGCTACGGCGATTCCGCGCCCATGGCGATGATCGAGTTCGTCGAGCGCGATTCCGACGCCAAGGGGCTCGATTCCGGCCCGGTGCAGGAGCGCGAAGAGTAAGAAGCCGCCTGAACGCAACTATCGTATTCCGGCGCGAAGTACGGGGCCAGTCCTAAGGGGCCGCCTTTTCGTTTTTCCGGCGGGTACACTTTGCCCCATGACCACGTTGTTCGAAGCCCAAGCGCCGGACCGTCCCCTTGCCGACCGGCTTCGCCCGGTGCGTCTGGACGAAGTAGTCGGCCAGCGGCATCTCTTGGGCGAGGGTGCGCCGATCGGGCGCATGATCGATGCGGGCCGTCTGTCCTCGATGATCCTGTGGGGTCCGCCCGGTTGCGGCAAGACGACGACGGCGCGCCTGCTGGCGGAAACTGCCGGACTGGAGTTCGAGCCAATTTCCGCCGTTTTTTCCGGCGTCGCCGACTTGCGTAAGGTGTTCGACACCGCGCGTAAACGGCGCCAGGATGGCCGCGGTACCTTGCTCTTCGTCGATGAAATTCATCGCTTCAACCGGGCGCAGCAGGATGCCTTTTTGCCGGTCGTCGAAGAGGGCACCGTCGTGCTCGTCGGCGCAACCACGGAGAACCCGTCTTTCGAACTGAACGGCGCGCTGCTTTCGCGCTGTCAGGTCATGGTGCTCGAGCGCTTGGAAGACGACGCGCTAGAGGAGTTGATCCTGCGCGCTGAACGCGAGGTCGGGCGTGCCCTGCCGCTCAATGACGAGGCACGTGCGGCGCTGTGCGCCATGGCCGACGGCGACGGCCGTTTCGTGATCAACCTCGCCGAGGACCTGTTCGACATCGCGCCGGGCACGGAGCTTGATGCCGAGGGTTTGGCCAAGGCGGTGCAGCGCCGCGCCGCTCTCTATGACAAGGCGCAGGAGGGGCATTACAATCTGATCAGCGCCCTGCACAAATCGCTGCGTGGCTCCGACGTCGATGCCGCGCTCTACTGGTTCGGGCGTATGCTCGCGGGCGGCGAGGACCCGCTTTATATCGCGCGCCGCCTGGTGCGTTTCGCCTCGGAAGATATCGGTCTGGCCGATCCGCAGGCCTTGCCCCAGGCGTTGGCCGCGTGGGACGCATACGAGCGGCTGGGTTCGCCCGAAGGCGAGCTCGCGATCGCCCAGGCGGTGATCTATCTCGCGAGCGCCCCGAAGTCGAACGCCGCCTACCGCGCGCTCGGCGATGCCGTGCGCGCGGCCGAGGAAACCGGTTCTCTGATGCCGCCCAAGCATGTCCTCAACGCGCCCACGGGGCTCATGAAGGAGCTCGGCTACGGCGCCGGCTACGTCTATGATCACGACACCGAGGACGGCTTCTCGGGGCAGAATTATTTTCCCGACGACATGACGCGCCTGCCGCTTTACCGGCCGCGCGAGCGCGGCTTCGAGCGCGAGATTGCCAAACGCCTGGACTATTGGGCTAGGCTGCGGGCTGAGGCGGCCGGGGCGGCGGAGCCCGGCGACGGCAAAAGCGGCGGGTCATGATGACCGTGCTCGCCGTCGCCGCGGGCGGCGCCATCGGGGCCGTAGGCCGCTACGCCCTGACCGGTTGGGCCGAACGTCTGTTGTCCGCCTGGCTCGGGGGTGGACCGCCCTACGGCACACTGGCGGTCAATGTGATCGGCTCTTTCCTGCTGGGGGTTCTGGTCGAGACCCTGGCGCTCAGTCTCTCGGTCGCGCCCGAATTTCGCGCCCTACTCGTGATTGGCGTGTTGGGTGGGTTCACCACGTTTTCGGCGTTCTCTCTGGATACGGTGTTGTTGATCGAGCGGGGTGAACTAGGTCGCGCGGCATTCTACGTTCTGCTCTCCGTCGCCCTCTCGGTCGGTAGCCTGTTTGCCGGGCTTCGGTTGATGCGTCTCGTTCTCTCGTGAGCGCGGTCCAACTGATAGAGGTCGCGCCCGACGAGACCGGCCTCCGCCTTGATCGTTGGTTCCGCCGTCACTTTCCGGCGCTCGGTCATGGCCGGCTCGAAAAGCTTCTGCGCACCGGGCAGGTTCGCATCGACGGCAAGCGGATAAAGGCCGGGGCGCGGCTGGAAGCGGGTCAGCAGGTGCGTGTTCCCCCGAACGCGCAATCGGACGCGCCGGCCCCGGGGCCTCGCTCGGTGCTGATCGAGGTCGGTGCGGACGAGGTCGCCGCACTCCGGGACCGAGTGATCTTTTGCGACGACGACCTGATCGTCCTCGACAAGCCCTCGGGCCTGGCGGTGCAGGGTGGCAGCGGCGTGCATCGCCACCTCGACGCCATGCTCGACGGTTTGAGTTTTGGCGCGGCGGAACGCCCGCGCCTGGTCCACCGGCTCGATCGCGACACCAGCGGCGTCTTGCTGCTGGCCCGCAATGCCCGCGCGGCGGCAGAGCTGGGCACGGCGTTTCGCGATCGACTGGTTCCTAAGGTCTACTGGGCGCTGGTCGCTGGCGTGCCCACGCCGCGCCGAGGCGAGATCACGGTCGCGTTGGGCAAGGCGGGGCCTGCGGGTCGTGAGCGTATGCGTGAAAACGCAACTTCGGCTAAGCCCGCCGCGACCCGCTACGCGGTGCGTAAGACGGCGGGGCCGGGTGTCGCTTGGCTTGCCTTGGAGCCGCTCACGGGACGCACCCATCAGCTCCGGGCCCATTGCGCAAGCCTGGGTACACCGATCCTGAACGACGGCAAATATGGTGGCCGGGCGGCCTATCTCGATGCCATCGATGCCTCGAAACGTCTGCATCTTCATGCCCGGGCCCTGTTGCTCCCCGCAAAGCTTCTGGGCATGGCGCGCAGCCGCCGCTTCGAGGCGCCCTTGCCCGCGCATATGGCCGCGACCTGGCAGCGACTGGGTTTCGATCCCAACGCCCCCGACGAGGGCCCGGGTCAGGGTCGTCAACCGTGATACGGTTCTACAAGCAAGCGGCGGCCCGCGCGGAAGGAGCCTGCCATGTAGTTACCCTTGACGATCGTCCGATGAAGACGCCGGCGCGCCGCGCGCTGGTCCTGCCCACCGCGGCGCTGGCCCGAGCCGTGGCGGAGGAATGGCAGGCCCAGGGCGAGAGCGTAGATCAGGACACCCTGGCGCTGACGCGCATCGCCTGCACCGCACTCGACCGTATCGAGGATTGCCGGGCCGAGGTCGTCGAGCACATGGTCTCCACCGGTGCCACGGATATGACCTGCTATCGCGTGACCGAGCCGGCGGATTTGGTCGCGCGCCAATCCGCCGCCTGGGATCCCTTGCTCGACTGGCTTGCGGACTATAGCGGCGCCCGTCTCGATCCCACGGACGCGATCAGTCCCCGGGAGCAATCGTCCGAGGCGCTGGAGCAATTGCGCCGGGCCGCCGATATTCCCGACGTCATGGTGCTCAGCGCGTTGGTGGGCGTGGTGGCGGCGACCAACTCGCTGGTGATCGGCCTAGCGCTGCGCGAAAACCGCCTCGATGGGGCCGGGGCGTTCGAGGCGTCGCAGGTCGAGGAATCTTTTCAGATCGAGCGCTGGGGCGAGGATTCCGAGCTTACGGAACGCCGCGCTTCGATCCTGCGCGAGATCGCCGCCTGCACCGCCTTCATGACGCTGTGCCGCGAATGATGGGGTTCTAAAAGAGCCTTTGATTCGCGCGGTTCTAGGCTTCTGGCCTCGCCCTCGATAAGATGGTAAGAGCGTTTCGCCGACGCGCTATTGTGGTCGGTTCTGAGCCTTGGGACAGGGGTCATGGAAGACATTCTTCGCCGCCTTGAAGACAAGCGTGCCGGGGCCCGGGCCGGCGGCGGCCAACGGCGGATCGACGCTCAGCACGCCAAGGGCAAGCTGACCGCGCGCGAGCGCCTCGAGCTGCTGCTCGATGAGGATAGCTTCGAAGAATACGACATGTTCGTCGAGCACCGCTCGTCGGACTTCGGCATGGCGGAGCAGACCATCTCCGGCGATGGCGTGGTCACCGGCCATGGCACCATAAGCGGGCGACGGGTCTTCGTCTTCAGCCAAGATTTCACCGTCTTCGGCGGCAGCCTGAGCGAGGCCCACGCCGAGAAAATTTGCAAGATCATGGACCAGGCCATGAAGGTCGGAGCCCCCGTAATCGGAATCAATGATTCCGGCGGCGCGCGTATCCAGGAAGGGGTTGCGTCGCTCGCAGGCTATGCCGAGGTCTTCCAGCGCAACGTCATGGCGTCGGGAGTCGTGCCCCAGATCTCGCTGGTGATGGGGCCCTGTGCCGGCGGTGCGGTCTATTCACCGGCGATGACGGACTTCATCTTCATGGTCAAGGATTCCTCCTACATGTTCGTGACCGGCCCCGATGTGGTCAAGACGGTGACTCACGAAACCGTGACCCAGGAAGAGCTGGGTGGGGCCTCGACCCACACGTCGAAATCCTCGGTCGCTGACCTTGCCTTCGAAAACGATGTCGAGGCCCTGGCCGCTGCCCGCGGGCTGGTCAATTTCCTGCCCGCCTCGAATCGGACGCCTGTGCCGGTGCGACCGACCGACGACCCCGCCGATCGCCCCGAGCCGTCGCTCGACAGCCTGGTCCCACCCAACCCCAACAAGCCGTACGACATCAAGGAGCTGATCGTCAAGATCGCGGATGACGGCGAATTTTTCGAACTCCAGGAGAGCTTCGCGCGCAACATCGTCATCGGCTTCGTTCGTATCGAGGGCGCAAGCATCGGCGTGGTGGCGAACCAGCCGATGGTCCTGGCGGGCTGTCTCGATATCGAATCCTCGCGCAAGGGCGCGCGGTTTGTCCGGTTTTGCGATTGCTTCGGAATCCCGATCCTGACCTTCGTCGACGTGCCCGGCTTTCTGCCCGGCACCGACCAGGAGCATGGCGGTATCATCAAGCACGGTGCCAAGCTGCTCTATGCCTTTGCCGAGGCGACCGTGCCTAAGGTCACGGTGATTACGCGCAAGGCCTATGGCGGAGCCTACGACGTTATGAGCTCCAAGCATCTGCGCGGGGACGTGAACTACGCCTGGCCGACCGCCGAGATTGCCGTCATGGGCCCCAAGGGCGCGGTGGAAATTATCTTTCGCGCCGACCTCGACAAGCCCGAGGTGATCGAGGAGAAGACCGAGGAATACCGCCAGCTGTTCGCCAATCCCTTTATCGCGGGCCACCGTGGTTTCATCGACGACGTCATCTTGCCGCGCGAAACTCGGCCGCGCATAGCCCGGGCCTTCGCCATGCTGCGCAACAAGAAGCTCGACAATCCGTGGAAGAAGCACGGCAATATTCCGCTTTGACCGCGTTGCCCATGTCCTTATCCAAGCCTCCGTTCTCGAAAATCCTGATCGCCAACCGTGGCGAGATCGCGTGCCGCGTAATTCGCACCGCGCGCGCCATGGGCATCGCGACCGTCGCCGTGCATTCCGAGGCGGATGCCGGCGCGTTCCATGTGCGCCTCGCCGACGAGGCCGTCGAGATCGGTCCCGCGCCCTCGGCCGAAAGCTATTTGGTGGCCGAGCGGATCATCGAGGCGATCAAGGACAGCGGCGCGCAAGCCGTTCATCCGGGCTACGGCTTTCTATCCGAAAACGCGGGCTTCGTGGGCCGCCTGGCCGAGGAGGGGATCGTCTTCATCGGCCCACCGGCCCCGGCCATCGCCGCAATGGGCGACAAGATTGAATCCAAGAGGCTTGCGGCCCAGGCCGGCGTCAGCACGATCCCGGGCCACACCGATGCAGTGACCGATCCGGACGAGGCCGTGCGTATCGCCATCGGCATCGGCTATCCCGTGATGATCAAGGCCTCCGCGGGCGGCGGCGGCAAGGGCATGCGTATCGCGCATAACGACGACGAGGTCCGCGCGGGCCTGCGCTCGGCGGCCAACGAGGCGCGCTCCAGCTTCGGCGACGACCGGGTGTTCCTGGAAAAATTCATCGAGCAGCCGCGTCATATCGAAATCCAGGTGCTCGCCGACAGCCACGGCAATACGGTCTATCTGGGCGAGCGGGAATGCTCTATCCAGCGTCGCTACCAGAAGGTGATCGAGGAATGCCCGAGCCCGTTTCTCGACGAGGCAACCCGCGCGGCGATGGGCGCGCAGGCCGTGGCGCTGGCCCAGGCGGTCGATTACGCCTCGGTGGGAACGGTGGAATTCATCGTCGATCGCGATCGGCATTTCTACTTTCTCGAGATGAACACCCGGCTTCAGGTCGAGCACCCCGTGACCGAGCTGGTGACCGGTCTTGATCTTGTCGAGCAGATGATTCGCATCGCGGCGGGTGAGGCGCTGGAGTTCGGCCAAGAAGACGTGCAGATGTCGGGCCACGCGCTTGAGTGCCGGATTTACGCCGAGGATCCATCACGCGGCTTCCTGCCCTCGGTGGGCCGCCTGACGAGCTTCCGGCCGCCGCTCGACGAACTGAACGTACGCCTCGATACGGGGGTCGAGGAAGGTAGCGAAATCTCGATCTATTATGACCCGATGATCGCAAAGCTCTGCGCCCACGGCGCCGACCGGCGCATCGCAATGACGGCCATGCAAGCCGCTCTCGACGGCTTTCGGATCGAGGGGCTCGACCACAATCTGCTGTTTCTCTCGGCGATCATGGCCAACCCGGCGTTCGAGGCCGGGGATACGACCACGGATTTCATCGCGCGCGAATACGGCGACGCCTACGGCGGCCGGGAGCCCGACGAGGACGAGTCCGCGGCGCTCGCGGCCATCGCAATGGCCGTGCATCTGGGCAGTAGGGCGCGTGATCTGGCCATCGCCGAGCGGCCGGTCGACCGCGCGCCGGACTTGTCGGGCGAGTGGGTGGTCCGCCTCGGGGCCGTGGATCACCCGGTTCACGTTACGCCCAGCGACGCAGGGCTTGAAATCCGGATCGGCGAGCGGACCGTGGTGGTCGAAAGCCGTTGGCGGCCGGGTCAGCGCGTCTTCGAGGGGCGGGTCAACGGCTTGCCGACGACCGCGCTGCTTAAGCCCGGTATCGAGGGCGTTGAGCTGCGCTGGCGCGGGGTGCGCATGCGCGCCGTGGTGCGCCGACCTCGCGCCGCCGAGATCGCCACCCTGATGCTTGAAAAACAGCCGCCCGACACCTCGCGTTTTCTGCTCTCGCCCATGCCCGGCCTCGTGGTCTCCATCGATGTGATCGAAGGCGAAGAGGTCAAGGACGGCCAGCCCCTCGCCGTGATCGACGCGATGAAGATGGAAAACCAGCTCCGCGCCGAGCGCGACGGCCGCATCGCGAAGATCTCTGTCGAGACTGGCGACAGCCTGGTCGTCGACCAGGTCATCCTCGAGTTCGAGTAATTGGAGAAATCCGATGTTTTACCTATCGGATTTCGCAAGCTCGCGCCGGCTGCGGAGGTGGCCAGTCATCACTGCTCGGGGGGCCGCCGCATGGCTAGGGTCGGCTCAGGGCGGCCAGCCCCAAACAAGTACGGCGCCAGCCTGCGCGGCGCTTGAGCGCGATCAAATAATCTTAGTGGTGATTGAATGTCGTTTGGCTTTACGGTGTAAAGCCAAACGGAAGGCGGGCTGATGCCCTGCACCCGCCGGATCAGGGTCACGGGGCGGGTTTAGGGGGTACGGTTTCGCGCCTCGACCGTGGAGACCACCCAATCGCTCGGCCTCTCGGGCTGGGTGTGTAATCACCGCGACGGCAGTGTCGAGGCGCTGATTTCGGGCGATGACGAGGCGGTTGCACAAATGATCGAGGCCTGCCGGCAGGGGCCGGCCCAGTGCCGTGGCCGAATCCCTCGACGAGCTGCCCGTGGAAGACCCTGCTGAGCCCGGCTTTAAAACCCGCCCGACAACTTGAGCTTTAGTCGGTCGGCGTCGCGACGATCTCGTCGAAGGCTCGCTTCAACACGGCGTCCACCTCCGCCATGGTTGCATCGACCCCAAGCGCGGCCAGCGAGGTAATACCATGCTCGCGGATGCCGCAAGGCACGATCCCTTGGTAATGATCGAGCTCCGGCGCGACGTTAAGAGAAACCCCGTGCATCGTGACCCAGCGGCGCACCCGCAGGCCCAGGGCGGCGATTTTGAGGTCGCGGCCGCCTGCATCGACGACCCAGACCCCGACGCGCCCCTCTCGCCTCTCGCCCGTGACGTCGAAGGCGGCCAGGCTGGCGATCAGCCAGTTTTCGAGCGCGCAGACGAAGGCCCGCAAATCGCGTCCGCGGCGGTTGAGGTCGAGCATCAGGTAGGCGATCCGCTGGCCGGGGCCGTGATAGGTATATTGCCCACCGCGCCCGGACCGAAAGACGGGCAGGGCGTCCGCATCGATCAGATCTGAGGGGTCCGCGCTGGTTCCCGCCGTGTAGAGCGGCGGGTGTTCGAGCAGCCAGACCAGTTCTCCGGCTCCTCCGGCGGTGATCGCGGCGACCCGTTCCTCCATCAATGCGACGGCCTCGTCGTAGGGCACGGGCCGGTCGCTGATTTTCCATTCCACGGGCGTCATGCCGGATCACGCTAGCACACTCGCTTGCGGTTTAGCCCCGAATTTGGTAGATCCCATCGGCCTTCGGTGAACGGTGCGAAATCGCGCCGTTTTTGCTATAGTTCTGATGCGATGCGGTCGTGGCGGAATTGGTAGACGCGCAGCGTTGAGGGCGCTGTTCCCGCAAGGGAGTGGAAGTTCGAGTCTTCTCGACCGCACCATTCTTTCTAGGGCCCGCACGGCGCCGGGTTTTCGGGCCGTTGCGGGCTCTTGCTTGCTCTGGCGGGGGCCAAAACCTTTGTAATAGGGGCGTCATAGAAATTCCCCGGCGCTCGGCTATACTGTCTCGTGCCTGATTCTTGGAGTAGCGGCCATGGCCGAGGATGTTCGCGAAAGCGCGCTCGAATACCATCGCAAGCCGAAGCCCGGCAAGCTCGGCATCCACGCGACGAAACCCTTGGAAACCCAGCGGGATCTGGCGCTTGCCTACACGCCGGGCGTCGCGGCCGCCTGCGAAGAGATCGTGCGCGATCCGATCGAGGCCTACTCCCTCACGGCGCGGGGCAACCTCGTTGCCGTCATCACTAACGGCACCGCCGTTCTCGGCCTCGGGCCGATCGGGGCGTTGGCGTCGAAGCCCGTGATGGAGGGCAAAGCGGTCCTGTTCAAGAAATTCGCGAATATCGACGTCTTCGACATCGAAATTGACGAAACCGATCCCGACAAGTTCGTCGAGATCGTCGCCAGCCTTGAGCCGACCATGGGCGCAATCAATCTCGAAGATATCAAGGCGCCCGAATGCTTCGAGATCGAGCGCCGGCTGCGCGAGCGCATGAACATCCCTGTGTTTCACGACGATCAGCACGGCACGGCGATTTGCGTCGCCGCCGCGGTGCTTAACGGCCTGCGCGTCGTGGGCAAGGATCCGTCTAAGGTCCGGCTTGCCGCGTCGGGTGCCGGCGCCTCCGCGATCGCCTGCCTCGAGCTTCTGGTTAAACTTGGCATGGCACGTGAGAATATCCTCATAACTGACCGTTTTGGCGTGGTTTATGAGGGGCGGGACGGGATCACTGCCGAGAAGGCCCGGTTCGCGCAGACGACCAATTGCCGCACCCTCGGCGATGCCCTCGACGGCGCCGATATCTTTCTCGGGCTGTCAGGCCCGGGGGTGGTTAGCGCCGCTGAAATCGCGACGATGGGGCCAAGGCCCCTGATCCTGGCGCTGGCTAACCCGACGCCCGAAATCTTGCCCGAAGAGGTTCGCGAGGTGCGCGACGACGCGGTCATCGCGACCGGGCGCTCGGATTACCCCAACCAGGTTAACAACGTCCTCTGTTTCCCGTTCATTTTCCGGGGCGCGCTGGATGTCGGGGCGAGCGAGATCAACACGGAAATGGAACTCGCCTGTGTCCGCGCCATCGCTGATATTGCCATGGCGGAAAGCTCGGAGATCGTGGCCGCCGCCTATAGCGGGCAATCCCTCGACTTCGGACCCGATTACATCCTGCCCAAGCCGTTCGATCCGCGGCTGATCAGCCATGTTGCGCCCGAGGTTGCCCGGGCGGCGATGGAAAGCGGCGTGGCAACCCGCCCGATCGCCGATCTCGATGCCTACCGAGCCGAGCTTGAGCAGTTCACCCACCGCACGGGCTATCTGATGCGCGAGGTGTTCGATCAAGCCCAGTCGTCGCTCAAACGGGTTGTCTACGCCGAAGGCGAGGAAGAGCGCGTGTTGCGCGCAGTCCAGACGGTCGTCGACGACGGCCTCGCCCGGCCTATCCTGATTGGCCGCCCTGGTCCCGTCGCGGAACGGATCGAACGTCTGGGATTGCGCCTGCGGCCGGGCCGCGACATCGACATTCTCGATCCCGAGGACAACCCGAACTACGAGGCCCATTGCAGGGATTATCACGCCTTGCGCGAGCGCGCGGGCGTCTCCCCCGCGCTGGCTGCTGATCTCATGCGCACCCGGGCGACGGCGTTGGCGTCGGTGATGGTTCGGCGCGGCGAGGCCGACGCCATGCTGGCCGGGCCGATCGGGCGCTATCAGGAACACCGCCAGCATATTTTCGACGTCATCGAAGTCAAGGAATCGATCCATGCGGCGGCGGCGATGCAGGTTCTGGTCCTCGACAAGGGAACCTTCTTCCTGGCCGACACCCACGTGAACGACAATCCCGATGCCAAGCATATCGCCCATATCGCGCGGCTGGCCGCGGATCAGGTCCGCCATTTCGGCATCGAACCCAAGATCGCCATGCTGTCGAGTTCGAACTTCGGGTCCAATCACTTTCCCTCGTCGGTCAAGATGCGCGAAGCGGTCCGCCTGCTGCGCGAGCTGGCGCCCGAGCTCGAAGTCGAAGGCGAGATGCACGGCGATCTGGCGCTCGACGAAGCGCTGCGCGACGCTGTGTTTCCCCATTCCAGTCTGACGGGGCAGGCCAACCTGTTGATCATGCCCAATCTCGATGCCGCCAACATCGCTTTCAACCTGCTCAAATTCCTCGCCACGGGGCAGTCGATCGGCCCGATTCTTCTCGGCCTCGAATACCCCGCCCACGTCCTGATCGATTCCGTATCCGTGCGCGGCATCGTCAACATGACCGCGATTGCGGCGGCCGATGCCAAGGCGCGCGAAGGTGCCGAACAGCTCGCCTTCCCCTTGGCGGATGCCGGGGAATGAGACCATGGTACAGCTCGGAAAACGGCCCGGCCCGAGCGCGGAAACGTCCCGCGCGGACGATGCCCATTACGGGCTGACCAGCCAACTCGTTTCCGAGGTCAAGGCGGCGATCGAACAGACCGCCAGCGACAGCCTGCGTCAACTGATCGCGCCTATCCATGTCGCTGACCAGGCGGACCTCATCGAGCGCCTCCGCGGCGACGAGCGGCGCACCCTCATCGAGGCGCTGCGCGAGACCTTCGACCCGGAGGTTCTGACCTACTGCCACGAGACGGTCCGCAACAAGATCGTCGAGCAGCTCAATCCCGACGAGATCGTCGCTGCAGTCGTCGATATGGAGACCGACGATGCGGTCACCCTGATCGAGGACCTCCGCGCGCCGCAGCAGCGCAAGGTGCTCGACGCCCTACCGGTCAAGGATCGCCTCGAAGTCGAGGCGGGTCTGCTTTATCCCGACGACAGCGCGGGCCGCCTCATGCAGCACGAGCTGGTCTCGGTCGCGGCCTATTGGACCGTCGGCCAGACCATCGACTACATGCGCGAAACCGAAGACCTGCCCGAGACGTTCTACGAAATTTTCGTGGTCGATCCCAAGCACGAGCCGCTCGGCACGGTCGTGCTCAGCCGCATGCTGCGCGAGAAACGCCCAGTGGTCATCGGCGACATCATGGAGACCGACCTCAAGAGCATTCCCGCCACCATGGATCAGGAAGAGGTCGCCTACGTCTTCGACCAGTACGACCTGGTCTCGGCGCCCGTGGTCAACGAGGAGGGGCGGCTGATCGGCGTGATCACCGTCGACGACGTGGTCGACGTCATCCAGGAAGAGGCCGAGGAAGACATCATGCGCCTCGGCGGCGTCGCGGAAACCGATTTGTACCGCGCGGCCTTCCATACCGCGCGCGGACGCACGACCTGGTTGTTGGTCAACTTGGCGACCGCCATCCTCGCGTCCTTCGTGATCTATCAGTTCGACGCTACCATAGACCAGATCGTGGCACTCGCGGTGCTGATGCCCATCGTTGCGTCGATGGGCGGCAATGCCGGCACCCAGACCATGACTGTCGCCGTCCGCGCGCTGGCGACGAAAGAGCTGACCACCACCAACGCGCTTCGGGTGCTGGGCAAGGAACTGATTGTCGGTGGCTTCAACGGCATCGTGTTCGCGCTGCTGATCGGCTTGATCGCGGGGTTTTGGTACAACGATATCCCTCTGGGCGGGGTCATCGCCGCGGCGATGGTCGTGAATATGCTGGTCGCCGGGGTTGCCGGCATGGTCATCCCGCTGGCGCTTTCGCGCCTCAACATCGATCCGGCCGCGGCCGCCGGCGTACTGCTCACCACGGTGACCGACGTGGTCGGCTTCTTCGCCTTCCTCGGTCTGGCCGCCCTGTTCCTTCTGTGACCTGACGCGAGGCCTTGCCATGATTCCCAACCGCTATCCGACGCTTAACTTCGACCTCGGCGAGACCGCCGACATGCTGCGCGATACGGTCGAAGCGTTCGCGGCCGACGAGATCGCGCCGCGCGCCGCCGAGATCGACGCGAGCAACGAATTTCCGCGCGATCTGTGGCCCCGGATGGGCGATTTGGGCCTGCACGGCATCACCGTCGAAGAGGAGTACGGCGGCTCCGGGCTCGGCTATCTCGAACATTGCATCGCCATGGAGGAAGTCAGCCGGGCGTCCGCGTCCGTGGGCTTGAGCTACGGCGCCCATTCCAACCTCTGCATCAATCAGATCCGGCGCAACGGCAGCGACGACCAGAAGCAGCGCTACCTGCCCAAGCTGGTTTCCGGCGAGCATGTCGGCGCGCTGGCCATGAGCGAGCCGGGCGCGGGCTCCGACGTGGTCTCGATGCGGACCCGGGCCGAGAAGAAGGGCGACCGCTACGTGCTCAACGGCACCAAGATGTGGATCACCAACGGTCCCGACGCCGAGGTGCTCGTGGTCTATGCCAAGACCTATCCGGAAGCTGGCAAGCACGGCATTTCGGCGCTGCTGGTGGAGAAGGAGATGGCAGGCTTCTCCACTGCCCAGAAACTCGACAAGCTCGGTATGCGCGGCTCGAACACCTGCGAATTGGTGTTCGAGGATTGCGAAGTGCCCGAAGAAAACCTCCTTGGGCCGCTCAACGAGGGCGTCTCCGTGCTCATGAGCGGGCTCGATTACGAACGCCTGGTGCTCTCCGCCGGGCCGCTCGGGATTATGCAGGCCTGCATGGACGTCGTCGTACCCTATTTGCACGAGCGCAAGCAGTTCGACCGTCCCATCGGCAGCTTCCAGTTGATGCAGGGCAAGCTCGCCGACATGTACACCACCATGAACGCAGCAAAGGCCTACGTTTACGCTGTGGCCAAGGCCTGCGATCGGGGCGAGGCGGCGCGCAAGGACGCCGCCGGGGCGATCCTCTACGCCGCGGAAAAAGCGACCTGGATGGCGCTCGAAGCCATTCAATGTCTGGGCGGAAACGGCTATATTAACGACTATGCCACAGGCCGGCTTCTGCGCGATGCGAAGCTCTACGAAATCGGGGCGGGAACCTCCGAAATCCGCCGCATGCTGATCGGCCGCGAGTTATTCGAGGAGACCGCCTGATGGCGCTGGAGATGCGCCCGGCTTGCGCGAAACGCGAGACCGCCCTTGTCCCCGACGGCGAGGCTTGTGTCTGCTCTTACGAGTGCATTTTTTGCACCGGGTGCAATGCGGTGATGAATGCGATTGGCCCCAACTGCGGCGGCGAACTGGTGCCTCGCCCCAGGCGCACCGGCGCTTGACCGTCTAACGTCCTAGAGAGGAAGTCTAAGATGTCTCAAGACCCCATCGTCATCGTTGCCGCCATGCGCACCCCAATGGGCGGGTTCCAGGGCTCGCTTTCGGGCGCGCTCGCGCCTGAGCTGGGCTCGGTTGCGATCAAGGGCGCGCTCGATCGCGCCGGCGTTTCGCCCGACGATGTCGACGAGGTCATCATGGGCTGCGTGTTGCCCGCGGGCCAGGGCCAGGCCCCGGCGCGCCAGGCCTCGCTCGGCGCGGGCATCCCCAACTCCGTGGGCTGCACCACGATCAACAAGATGTGCGGCTCGGGCATGAAGGCGACCATGTTTGGCCACGACCTTATCCAGGCCGGCACCGTCGATGTCGCGGTCACCGGCGGTCTGGAAAGCATGACCAATGCTCCCTACCTGCTCGACCGCGCGCGCTCGGGCTATCGCATGGGTCACGGCAAGGTGCTCGACCACATGTTCCTCGACGGGCTGGAAGACGCCTACGACAAGGGCGCCCTGATGGGCGTGTTCGCGGAAAACACCGCCGAGCGCTATCAATTTACCCGCGAGCAGCAGGACGAGTTTGCGATCACCTCGCTAGGCCGGGCCAAGGCGGCGAGCGAGGCGGGCGAGTTTAGGGGCGAGATCGCTCCGGTCACGATCAAGGGCCGGAAGGACGATACGGTCGTCGATCACGACGAGCAACCGTTCAACGCCAACATCGAGAGAATCCCCGCGCTCAAACCCGCCTTCCGCAAGGACGGCACGGTCACGGCGGCGAACTCGAGCTCGATCTCCGACGGCGCAGCAGCCCTCGTGCTGATGCGCGAGTCCGATGCGGAAAAGCGTGGCCTGGTACCACTTGCCCGGATCGTCGGTCATTCCACCCATTCCCACGAGCCCGAATGGTTTACCACCGCGCCGGTCGATGCGGTAAAGAAGCTGTTGGAAAAGATCGACTGGGAGGCGGGCGAGGTCGACCTGTTCGAGATCAACGAGGCCTTTGCGGTCGTGACCATGGCGGCGATGCGCGATCTCGACCTGCCCCACGACAAGGTCAATATCCGGGGTGGGGCTTGCGCGCTGGGTCATCCCATCGGCGCCTCGGGCGCGCGGATTCTGGCGACCCTGCTGGCTGCGATGGCGGATAAGGACGTCGACAAGGGGGTCGCCACCTTGTGCATCGGCGGCGGCGAGGCCACGGCTATGGCGGTCGAACGGCTGCATTAGTACCCACTATAGAAAAGGGGAGGGAGCGAACATGGCATTGATCGAAATTCCGGCGAGCAAGGGCAACGCCGCGCTGGTCAAGAAGGGCCAGAGCGTCAAGTTGATCAACACACACGGCACCCAGGTGGTCGACCTGTGGGCGTTCAATTCGGCGGACTCGAGCGAGTTCCTGTCGTTCCCGCATACCCACACCCAGACCGAGCATGTCATCCCGAAGATCGGCGACGTGATGGTGACCAACCGGCGCCGTCCGATCCTGACGCTCGTCGAAGACACCTCGCCGGGTGTCCACGATACCCAGTGCGCGGCGTGCGACCGCTACCGTTATGAGCTGCTCGGTGTGACGGGCTTTCACGACAGCTGCAGCGACAACCTGACGGCGGCGCTTTCGGCACTCGGGCTGACGGCGAGCCACACGCCCCAGCCGCTCAACACCTTCATGAACATCCCGATCGACGAGAACGGCAAAATCGCGTTCAAGCCGACCGTCTCCAAGGCGGGGGATTACGTCGTGCTCCGGGCCGAGATGGATCTCGCCATCGCGTTCTCCTGTTGCCCGCAGGATATCGTGCCGATCAACGGCCCCGACTGTACGCCGGTCGAGTGCCATTTCGAGATCGCGTGAGCGCCATGGCCCGGAAACTTTTTACGACCGGCTCGCGCTTCGAGGAGATCGCGAGCTATAGCCGTGCGGTGGTCGACGGCGAATGGATCTTTGTCTCGGGCTGCACGGGCTACGACTACCCGGCGGATACGGTCTCCGACGACATCGTCGAGCAGACCCACGAGACCTTCCGCAACATCGAGAAGGCGCTCGGCGAGGCCGGCGGTAGCCTCGCCGACGTGGTGCGCACCCGGGTGATCATTTCCGAGCAGCGCTACTGCGAGGACGTCTGTCCGATCCTGGGTGAATACTTCCGCGACATCCGCCCGGCCAATACGATCTGGATCGCGCCCCTGGCCGACCCCCGCATCAAAGTCGAAATCGAGGTCACGGCGCTTAAACGCGAGACGTGAGTTCAGAGAGCGAGCAGCAACATGCAGAGCAACCTTCCGCAATTTTTGACTGACGAACAGGCCATGATCCGCGACATGGCGCGCGGCTTCGCGCAAAGAGAGCTGCGCCCCCATTCCGCCGAGTGGGACCGCAGCGCCGAGTTCCCGACCGCGGCGATCCGGCAGATGGGCGCGCTGGGGTTGATGGGCGTGCTGGTGCCCGAGGAGTATGACGGTGCGGGCGCGGACTATATTTCCTACGCGCTGGTGATGGAGGAGGTGGCGGCGGGCGACGCGGCCTGTTCGACGGTGCTGACCGTGAACAACTCGCTGTGCTGCACGACGATCCTGAATTACGGTACCGAGGAGCAGAAGCAGAAATTCCTGCGCCCCATCGCGCGGGGCGATTATCACGCGGGCTTCGCGCTGACCGAGCCGCAGGCAGGCTCGGACGCGGCCAACCTGAAGACCCGCGCGGTGCGCGACGGCGACGACTTTGTGATCAACGGGGCCAAGCAGTTCATCAGCAGCGGCGAGAGCGGCGAATTTATCCTGGTCTTCGCGGTGACCGATCCGGACGCGGGCAAGAAGGGCATCAGCACCTTCATCGTGCCCTGCGACACGCCGGGCTACAGCGTGACGCGAAAAGAAGAGAAGCTAGGCCAGCATGCCTCTGACACTTGCGCGCTGAGCTTCGAAGACATGCGCATTCCCGCCGACTGCCTGCTCGGCGAGGCGGGGCAGGGCTATAAGATCGCGCTCTCGAACCTCGCGGACGGGCGTATCGGGATCGGCGCGCAGGCGGTCGGCGTGGCGCGCGCGGCCTATGATTCAGCACTTGCCTACGCCAAGGAGCGGGTGACTTTCGACAAGCCCATCATCGAGCACCAGGCGGTCGCCTTCCGCCTCGCCGACATGGCGACCCAGGTGGAGGTGGCGCGCGAGATGGTGCACAAGGCGGCAAGGATGCGCGACGCGGAGCTGCCCTGCCTCAAGGAGGCCTGCATGGCGAAGCTGTTCGCCTCGGAGATGTGCGAGAAGGTCTGCTCCGACGCGATCCAGGTTCATGGCGGCTACGGCTATGTGAACGATTTCCCCGCCGAGCAATTCTGGCGCGATTCGCGGATCTGCAAGATTTACGAAGGCACCAGCGACGTGCAGCGCATGGTGATCGCGCGCCAGATCGCGGCGGAATAGGGGAGGACCCATGGCCGGCCCGATCGACTATTATTTTGACTTCTCTTCGCCCTACGGCTATCTGGTTTGCGACGACATCGACGCGTTCGGCGCGAAGCACGGGCGCGAGGTGGTGTGGCGGCCGTTCCTGCTCGGCACCGTGTTTGCGCTGACCGGGCAGACGCCGCTCGTGGACCAGCCGATCAAGGGCGATTACTACAAGCGCGACTGGGAGCGTTTTTCGAAGCTCCTCGGGCTGCCCTACCAATTTCCTGATCCGTTTCCGATCTCCACCGTCGCGGCGGCACGTGCGTTCTACTGGCTGTGGGACCAGGACCCGAAAAGCGCGAAGGATCTGAGCCGCGCGTTGTTCAGGGCTTACTTCGGCGAAAACCGAAATATCTCTTCCGCCGAAGCCGTGATCGAAGTCGCGGGCGAGCAGGGCTTGGACACGAAGGCGCTTGCCGCAGCGCTACAGGACCAGGCGGTCAAGGATCGCCTGCGCGCCGAGAACGACGCGGCAATTGCGCGCGGCGTGTTCGGCTCGCCGATCTGTATCGTCGACGGCGAAATGTTCTGGGGCGCGGACCGACTCTGGCAGGTCAAGCGCTGGATCGAGCAGGGGGGCTGGTAAGTTACCCGTGAGGGCGCTGTCAGCCTAATGCGAACCGATCCCCCAAGCCCCAGACAACACGGCGCTCAGGTAGCCAACTGACACCACTCGGCCAAGGCGGCCGAGCGGTTCTGCTTGAAC
>CAVOEB010000016.1:0-47895 GCA_963694715.1 Alphaproteobacteria bacterium
GGTGCTGTGGGGGCGGCTGGTGGGCGGCGTGCTCCATTTTCCCGGCCTCTCCTGGGAGACCCTGCTCTACCGTAGTTTCTTCGGCGCCGAGGGCATGTTCGGCCCGATCGCGAGGATCTCGTCGACCACGGTGTTCATGTTCATCCTATTCGGCGCGTTCCTGCTGCGCTCAGGCGGCGGCGATTTCATCGTCAACTTGGCGCGCGCGGCCGCCGGACGCGTGGCGGGAGGAGCGGGCCTCGTCGCGGTGATTGCTTCGGGTTTGGGCGGCATGATCTCGGGCTCGGCGGTGGCGAACACGGTCTCGACCGGGGTCATCACCATCCCGCTGATGAAGAAGAGCGGGTTGTCGCCGAAATTCGCCGCCGGCGTCGAGGCGGCGGCCTCGACCGGCGGCCAGCTCATGCCGCCGGTGATGGGGGCGGGCGTCTTTGTCATGGCGAGCCTGACTCAGATTTCCTACCTCCACATCATCGCCGTCGCTCTTGCGCCCGCGCTGCTCTATTTCCTTTCGGTCGCCATCTGGGTGCGGATCGAGGCCAAACGCCATGGTCAGGCGGCCGCGCGCGACCGTGATGCGCCGCGCCTGCCCGACGTGTTGCGCGCGGGCGGGGCGGCCTTCCTGCTGCCCGTCGGCGTGCTGGTCGGCCTGCTCTGCGCGGGCTTCACGCCGACCTTCGCCGCCGGTGTGGGGATCGCCGCGGTGGTCGCGGCCTCGTGGCTTTCGCCCCGCCCCATGGGTCCGCGCGCGGTGCTCGACGCCTTGGCGCTCGGCGCGCGCAACATGGTCATGACCGCGGTGCTATTGGTCGCCGTCGGGCTCATCGTCAACGTGGTCACCACCACCGGGGTGGGCAACACGGTCTCCCTCATGATCGGCGAATGGTCGGGCGGTAGCCTGCTGCTAATGCTCGTTCTCGTCGCGCTCGCCTCACTCGTGCTCGGCATGGGCTTGCCGGTAACCGCCGCCTATATCGTGCTGGCGACCCTCTCGGCCCCGGCGCTATTCGAATTGATCGCGCAGGACCAGCTGATCGCGGCGCTGATTGCCGGCGGTGTGCCCGAGGCCGCGCAAGGCTTACTCGGCGTGCTCGGGCCGGAACGCCTCGCCGGGGTGGGCCAGGCGATGAGCCCGGACGCGGCAGTTGCCTTCATCGCGAGCTTGCCGCCCGAGCTGCGCCGCGGTCTGATCGAGAATGCGCTAAGCCCGGCGACCCTGACCGCGGCTTTGCTCTCGGCTCATATGATCGTCTTCTGGCTGTCCCAGGACAGCAACGTCACTCCGCCCGTGTGCCTGACCGCCTTTGCCGCCGCGGGCATCGCGGGGGCGCCCCCGCTCGCCACCGGGCTGACCGCGTGGCGGATCGCAAAAGGCCTCTACATCATCCCGATCCTGTTCGCTTATACGCCGCTTCTCGCGGGTGAACCGCTTGCCGCGCTTGAGGTCGCAGGCTTTGCTCTGCTCGGTCTCTACGGCCTGAGCGCGGGCCTCGCGGGCTTCGCCGAGACGCGCCTTGGCTGGCCCTTACGCCTGGTGATGGTGGCAGTAGGCGTTGCCCTGCTCTGGCCCGGCCTGCTGTGGCTCCACCTCGCCGGTGCGCTCGGTCTGGCTGCGGTGTTGGCGCTCAACTTCCGGTCGATGCGAGGTTGATCTAACCGGGCGGTTCCACCTAGATGTTGGTAAAGCGGTAGATCGGCTGGACCTGCTCGCGGTAGCCGGTCTGGCACAGCACATCGGCCAACCAGCGGTCGCGGGGTGCCAGGCGCGCGTCGATAGTATCGCAATCATGCTGCTCAGCATAACGGCGCACGGCGGCGATAAGAAGCTAGACGACGGTGGGTCCGTCGAGCAGGAACAGGCTTACGCCGATTATTTCCGCGACGTGCTCAACCCCGAGGACATCAGCCTGATCGAAAAAGTGCAACGGGGCCTACACTAGCTGGGCTATAATCAGGGCCGTTTCATCGTCGACGCCGAGCGCACCGACACCAGCGAACACGGGGTGCACTATTTCCAGACCCTCGTCCACGAGGCGCTGGGCGAGATCGACTGAACCGACGACAGGCTTGGAGGAGATCATGAGTAAGCTTTCGACTCTGGGCCGCGATGCGGTCGGCCGCTTCGTCGCCGATCCGGCTCAATCCTTCACGCTGCCCGCCTGGCTCTATTACGACCCGGTGGTATACGAGGAAGAGAAGAGCGCGATCTTTTTCAAGACCTGGCAGTTCGTCGGCCACGCCGAGCAGGTCGCCACGCCGGGCGATTACATCACCTTCAAGCTGTTCGACCAGAACATCCTGATCGTGCGCGGCAAGGACGACGAGATCCGCGCCTTCTACAATGTCTGCTCGCACCGCGCCCACGAATTGCTCGAGGGCGCGGGCAATACCAAGGTCATCACCTGCCCATATCACGCCTGGGCCTATCACATCGATGGGCGGCTCCGCTCGGCGCGGGAGAGCGAGAAGCTTGCCGGGTTCGACGCCGACGCGTTCTGCCTCAAGCCGGTCCGCGTCGAGACCTTCATGAATTTCCTGTTCGTCAATCTCGACGCCGAGGCGCCCTCGCTCAAGAGCCTGACCGGTGCGCTCGAAGACCAGGTCCGCGATCTCGCACCCGAGCTCGATACGCTGACCTTCGCGCGGCGTTCGAAATATACGCTCAAGGCGAATTGGAAGAACGTGATGGAGAATTTTTGCGAGTGCTATCACTGCCCAATCAGCCACCCTAGCCTCTCGAACGCCTGCCTCGACATGTCGACCTACCGCATCGAGACCATGGATATCTGGCATCACCACACCACCGTGAGCCCGGGCGAGGAAACGCTGGGCTACGGCGTGGGCGAGGCCGGCAAGGCCCGGCCCGACTTCGGCGCCTGGCTGCTCTGGCCCAACGTCTGCTTCGAGGTCTATCCCGGCGGATATATGAACACCTTCCACAACATGCCGGTTACGCCTGAGCTGACCGTGCAGTATTGCGACTGGTATTTTCCGCAAAGCGAGCCCACGCTCGAGCAAGAGGAGGCCGCTTCGTTCGTCGACGGGGTCCGCGAGGAAGACATCCCCATCGTCGAGAGCGTCCAGCGCGGTTATCACAGCCGGGGCTACGACCAGGGCCGCTTCATCGTTGACGAAGGGCGCACCGAGATGAGCGAACACGCGGTGCACCACTTCCAGAACATGGTGAAAACGGCGCTGGACGGCTGAGGCGTCCAGCGGCGCGGCACCCGTCCCTTAGCCGCCCCGGATCTCGCGCAAGCAGCGCAACCAGTTGCCGCCCAGCAGACCGCTAATCTCGGCCTCGCTCCAATCCCGTTCTATAAGCGCCGCTACCACGCGATAGCCTTGGCGGTGGCGTGGGTGACGAGCGCGGGCGTCGTGCTGACCTCGCAGGCGCGCAGACAGGCCCGCTCGCCGACATGGCTGAGATCGACCACGATACCGAGCTGGTTCATGACCGCGACCGCCTGCTCGCCCGGTGCGCTGACGCCCGAATCGGCCGCTTCCAGGCAACCGTCGCTCGCGAGATTTCGCTGGTTGTAGGTCAGTTGCGCGATGCGCAGGCCCGCTCGATCAGCCGCCACGGGCTTGTCCGGCGCTTTGAGCCGCGCCCGCCGCTCGGCAAGTTGGTCGAAGGCGGTCTCGAAATCCGCCTCGAAATGGCTGACGGTCATATTGACCAAGGCGATCCCCGCCGCCTTAAAACCCGCCGCGTCGCCGTCGCCATAGGAGGTGAGCCCGTCGATCACGAGCGCCTCGCGCGACAGACGTTCCGCCGCCGGCATGCTCATGCTGGGGCCGCCTTGCGCCGGCCGATCGACACGATTTGGGGTCGGACGTCGTGGGCGAAGCGGGCCATCGAATCCATGACGTCGCGGTGCGCCCACCGAAGCTCATATTCAACATCAGGTCATGAATGCCCAGCTCGGCGTAAGGCACGAGCTTCTCGACGACCTGCTCCGCAGTGCCGATGAGCAGTGTTTCGCCCATATCCTCGGCGCTTTCCTTGACCTCGATGGGCGTGATCGCGCCGCCCTTCACCTCGCCCGGCGGCGACCGCCTATTCGAGCATTCTGCCATACATGGTCCGGGCGGGAACCTTCAGGCCGGGCCAGTAGCAGGGCAGATAAAAGCTGAATTTCATGAATGGGCGGGCCTCCGACGGAGAAATATGGCGCGCGTTCCACCCCTGTGGGGCGCTCATGGTCGGCATCACGGCCCCCCGTCAAGCAACAGATGGCCGTTCACAGTTGTTGCGAGCACCGCGCCGCGCCGTTGACTCCTGTGGGTGAATTTGAGTAGCGTCAAACCAAGCGCTGATTAGGGTTCTAGCGGCGCTTGCTTTCGTGGGTTTCCGAAGCGGCTGGTTCGTGACTGGTCGGGAGGTTCGGGGGGCTCCGGATGTGGCACTTAAAGGGAGAGACAGAATGAACGGATTTGTGAAGAGATTGACCCTCGCGGTCAGTGCGGCGGCCTTTGCGGCCTCGCTCGGTATGGCGGGAACCGCCAAGGCGGGCGGCATGCCGGAGTCGGACGAGCCTATCAGGCTCGCGATGAACGAATGGACCGGCCAGCACATCAGCACTCACGTCGCCGGCGAAGTGCTCAAGATGATGGGCTACAACGTCGAGTACGTGACCGCGGGCTACTATCCGCAAATGGCGGCGCTGCGCGACGGCACTGTCACCGCGACGATGGAGTTGTGGAGCTCCAACATCGGCGATCATTACACCGATGCGCTCGCGTCGGGCAAAGTCGTCGAGATCGGCGATCTCGGTCTGGACGCCATCGAGACGTGGTACGTCCCGGATTTCGTCCTTGAGATGTGCCCGGGCCTTCCGGACTATATGGCGCTCTACGACTGCGCCGAGCTCTTCGCGACCCCGGATACCTTCCCGAACGGCCGGTTCGTCGATTATCCGCCGGATTGGGGCGATTCGAACTCCAAGCGTATCGAGGCGCTGGAGCTTCCCTTCACTTCGATTCCCTCGGGCAGCGAGGGTGCGCTGATCGCCGAAATCAAGGCGTCGTATGCAAGCAAGACCCCGCTGATCCTACAGTTCTGGGAGCCCCAGTGGGCGCAGGCTGCTTACCCGATGACACGAGTCCTGCTTCCGCCGCATGAGGATGCTTGCTACGACGATGCCTCGTGGGGCGTCAATCCCGACATGACTTACGACTGCAATTGGAAGCCGGGGCGGGTGTTTAAGATGGCCTGGGTCGGCACGGAGGAGAAATGGCCGGGCGCGTTCGCCCTGCTGCAGAACCTACAGCTCTCCAACGCCGATCAGAATGCCATGATGCAGGCAATCGATGTCGATGGACGGGATCTGGACGAAGTGGTTCACGAATGGCTCGATAACAACTCGTACAAGTGGCAGGTCTGGGTCGGCGCGGCGGGGGTTGCTGCGTCCAAGTAACGATCTGTGGAATGACGGGCGCGGGGCCGTCCCTAGGGCGGCCCCGCGTTTACTTGTGACCCAGGTTTCTTCGTTGTAAAGACTATTGGCAGCGCCATGAGCGATGTGAGCGGTCCGTCCAAAGCCGGCGCGGCCAGACAGCCCAGCGCCAAAGCGGGCGACGTGCAGCTTTCCTGTCGTCATGTCTGGAAGGTCTACGGCCCCGCTCCCAATCAGTTTTTCACCTCGCCCGACGGCGTGGTCGACGACCGCGCAGCGGTGATCGAGCGGATTCGGAGCGAAAATCATATTCTCGCCGCCTGTGATGTCAGCTTCGATGTTCATGTCGGCGAAATCTTCGTCATCATGGGACTGTCGGGTTCCGGCAAGTCGACCATGGTGCGCTGCCTGTCGCGCCTCGTCGATCCGACCGTGGGTGAGGTGCTGCTCGACGGCGAGGACCTGCTCAAGTTCTCCGAAAAGGAGTTGATCGAGCTGCGCCGGCACAAGATGGGCATGGTGTTCCAGAATTTCGGCCTGTTGCCCCATCAGAACGTGCTCGACAACGTCGCCTTCCCCCTCAAGGTGCAGGGCATCGGCCGCGCCGAGCGTAACCTGCGCGCCAATGAGATGATTGAACTGGTCGGTCTCGAGGGCCGCGGAGGTGCATTTCCGCGCGAGCTCTCGGGCGGCCAGCAGCAGCGCGTCGGTATCGCGCGCAGCCTCGCGGTTAATCCCGAGGTCTGGTTTCTCGACGAGCCCTTCTCGGCGCTCGACCCCCTGATCCGCCGCCAGATGCAGGACGAATTCCTGCGTCTGCAGAAGGTGTTGCACAAGACCATCGTGTTCATTACCCACGATTTTCTCGAAGCACTGCGCGTGGCCGACCGGATCGCGATCATGCGCGGCGGCGAAGTAGTCCAAATCGGCACCCCCGCCGAGGTGGTGATGAGCCCGGTCAACGACTACGTCACCGAGTTCACCCGCGACGTGCCCCGGGTCAAGGTGCTCATGGCGCGCGACATTCTTGAACCGCTCGGCGAAGGGCTCGACCCGGCCAACGCCGTGGCGCCGACCGCCACGCTCGAGCAGCTGATGCCCGTTTTCGCCGGCCACGAGGGGCCGATCCCCGTGATCGAGGACGGAAAGATGATCGCCCAGGTTACGCCCCGCGGCGTCATCGAGGCCCTGGCGAGCGCCGTCGAAGACGAGCGCGGCGACGGCGAGGAGAGCGCCGCATGAGCGTCGTAGAGAAAGACCGCGACGGCACATCGTCCACCGAGCTAGCGCTGGGCCTGATGGCGGGCCGGGCGCGCGGGCGGATCGAGCCGGGGCTATTTCCCTGGCTCGCGATCGCGGGCGCGGCGCTGATCGTTTTCCTGCTGCGCAAGCAGGTCAGTTGGCTGGCCGCCTTCCCCGCCGAGGCGACGATGCCGGTCGCCGAGTGGATCAACACCTTCATGGACTGGTTCATCGAGACCTTCAACATCTTCTTTCACGCCATTTCCTGGTTGCTGGCCTGGCCCATGGATGGACTTTCCGACCTGCTCCACTGGATGCCCTGGCCGGCGACCATGGCGGTCTTTGTGGCCCTGGCCTACGCCGCGCGCGGCTGGAAGCTGGCGCTGTTCACGGTGCTCGCCCTGTTCTACATGGTGGTCACTGGCTATTGGGACGAGAGCATGAGGACGCTGGCGCTGGTTAGCGTGTCGGTGCCTCTTGCGATCGGCATCGGGGGGATGCTCGGCGTCCTGGGATTTCGCTACAAGTCCGCGCGCCGGATCATCGAGCCGATGCTCGATTTGATGCAGACGATCCCCACCTTTGCCTACTTGATCCCGATTCTGCTGTTGTTCGGGTTCGGCCCGGTGGTCGGTCTGATCGCGAGCGCGATCTACGCCTCGCCGCCGCTCGCGCGCAATGTGATGCTGGGCCTGAGCCGGGTGCCGGGCGACGTCGTCGAATCGGCCCGGATGTCGGGCTCGACCAACCGGCAGCTGCTCTGGTGGGTCCAGTTTCCCTCCGCCATGCCGACCATCATGATCGGCGTCAACCAGACCATCATGGCAGCGCTCTCCATGGTGATCATTGCCGCGGTCATCGGCGGCGCTGCCGATATCGGCTGGGAAGTCCTGAGCACGATGCGCCGCGCCCAGTTCGGCCAGAGCCTCATGGCCGGCTTCGTCATCGCGCTGATGGCGATGGTCATGGACCGCATCAGCCGGGGCTTCGCCGAGCGCCAGCGCGACCCGCACGCCGCCTCGGGTTCGCTCTGGCAGCGTTATCGGACGCTGGGGATTTCGCTCGTCGTGATCGCCGGCGCCATCGTGCTCGCCCAGTTCGTCAGCCTGCTCCATATTTGGCCGAAGAACCTGGTCTTCTTCCCGGCGGAGCCGATCAATAACGCGCTCGATTCCCTCATCGCCAACTACGGCTTCGTCTTCGATACCATCAAGGAATGGGGGTTGTTCTATTTCTTGCTGCCGATCCGGATGGGGTTCGAAAGCGTGGTTCGGCCGTTCAGCTTCGGCTTCGATCTGACCCTGCCGATCAGTCTCGGCTACGCCGGCTTCATTGCCGCGCTGGCCGTCGCGGCAATGCGTTACTTCAGTTGGCGCGCGGCCGTCGGCGTCGTGATTATTGGCACGCTGCTCTATTTCGGGATGTCGGGCACGCCCTGGCCGGTCTTCATGGCTATCGTCGTCATGCTTTCCTGGCAGGCCGGCGGTCGGAAAGTGGCCGCAGGCTCATTTCTCGCCATGGCGTTTATGCTGCTCACCGGCGTCTGGGCCCAGGCCATGCTGGCGGTTTATCTGTGCGGTGCGGCGGTGCTGGTGTCGTTCGTCTTGGGCAGCCTCATCGGCATCTGGGCGTCGCACAACGACAAGGTGTCGGCCTTTGTTCGCCCGGTCAACGACACCCTGCAGTCGATGCCGCTATTCGTCTTCTTGATCCCCGTGCTGATGTTCTTCCGGGTCGGTGACTTCACCGCCTTCCTCGCGATCATCGCCTACGCCATCGTGCCGGCGATCCGCTATACCGAACACGGCCTGCGCAATGTCCGCCCCGACATCGTCGAGGCGGCCAAGGCGCTGGGCTGCACCGAGGGCCAGTTGCTCCGCCATGTCCGATTGCCCCTCGCGCTGCCCGAAATTATGCTCGGGCTCAACCAGGTCGTGATGTTCGGCCTCGCCATGTTGGTGATCGCGGCCCTGGTCGGTACCAAGGGGCTGGGCTACCTGATCTATTTCGCGTTGAGCCGGGCCAATGTGGGCGAAGGGGTCGTCGCCGGCCTGTCGATGGCGCTGATCGCCATCATCGCCGACCGCATCATCCAGTCCTGGAGCAACAAAAAAAAGGCCGAGCTGGGACTGAGCTGAGGCGGCCGCGTAACAGGCCAGGCGATCGATAACACCGGTCCACAAGGACCCGGTCGGCATTAGGAGGACGGGGCGTGACCAATATTTTTTTCACCAAGGACGAATACCGCGCGCGCTGGCGCAAGGTTGAGGATGAGATGAAACGCCGCGGCTACGACGTGGCGGTGATCTGGGCCAAGGGCTCGGGCGCTTACGAGCGCTACGGCGACGTGCTCTGGATGACCAACTACTATTCCGCCCATTCCGGCCAGGAAGCCGACAACGAGCTGTGGCGGGCACGCTCGTTCTCCGCCGTCGTGATGCAGATCGGCAAGACGCCGGCGTTGCATATGGACGAACCCCTCGAGCCGCGCGATTTCATCTCGACGCGCCGAGTCAAGTGGCACATGAACCCCATCGAGGGCGTCGCCGAGGACCTCAAGCAGCGCAAGGTGCGCGGCAAGGTCGCCCTGGTGGGGACCGATTTCTTCCCCTGCAAATACATGGCGGAACTACAGAAGCGCCGCCCGGGGCTCGAATTCGTGCCCGCGGACGACCTCGTAGCTTCGGTGCGCCAGGTCAAGAGCCCGGCCGAGCTCGATATCTTCCGCGAGGCCGGGCAGACCGCAAGCAAGGCGATGAACGCCATGATGAAGGACCTGATCGCGGGTAAGAGCGAGGCCGAGGCGGCGGGCTCGGGGGCCAAGGCCTGCATCAAGGGCGGCGGCATTCCCTATCTGTTGCGGGTCGCCCACGGCAAGGGCACCGAGCTGTTCAATTTCAGCCGCAACAACCTGACCGGCTTCGAGGACAGCGTGCCGCGCAAGGGCGACCTCGTGCGCGGCTGGTTAATGGGCCCGATGCATTATGGTTACGGCTATCTCGATCCGGGGCGCACCGCGGTGTGCGGCGGCAAGCCTACGCGCAAACAACGTCAGTTGATCGAGGCCTGCGCGGGCATCGTCAACGGCGTGATCGAGAAGATTCGGCCCGGGGTCAGCGCGCACGAATTGGCGCGCGAGGGCGACCGCCTCTACGAGGCCGCCGGCGGGGGCAAGGTGTCCGACCAGGCGTCTCTGCAATGGCCGCTCTACGGCCACGTCAACGATTTTCACTTCGAGAACCCCATGTACGGGCTCAAGACCGCCAAGAAGACCGACCGCCTCCACGAGAACATGGTGTGCAGCTCGGAAGCGTTCCTGACCTGGGAAGGGGTTGGCGCCGCGGGCTTCGAGCAGAACATGATCATCAAGAAGGAAGGCGTCGAGATTTTGACCACGTCGCCGATGATCTGGCATTGAGCGAAGCGGCCGCTCGGGCCGTCTGACCGGTTGTCACGCGCCCGTCATGGGAGCAGAATTCCGGTCAACGGGGTATCCACAAGGGCATTCCCGCGAGGCCGCCGCCACAGCGGCGCGGGAGCGAGGCGCCCGATCCGGTAAAGTCATAAACGAAGGAGATCGACCATGACCATCATGCCCACAGTGCGCAAGCCGACCGTCGAGGAAGTTACCGACATCGCCGGCAGCTACGGCATCACGCTCGATGAGGAAAACGCCAAGTCGTTCCAGAACCTGATCGCCGGGTTCCTGCCCGCCTACTGGCGGGCCGACGAGCTCGTCGAGCCCCGCCCCGAGGTCAAGTACGCGCGCACCCCGGGCTACCGGCCCTCGCCCGAGGAGAACGAGTACAACGCCTGGTACTGGCGCTGCGAAGTCAAGGGCCGCAAGCGCGGCCTGCTCGCAGGCAAGACCGTCGCCCTGAAGGACAATATCTGTCTCGCGGGCGTGCCGATGATGAACGGCTCGCGCATTCTCGAGGGCTATGTGCCCGAGATCGATGCGACGGTGGTCACCCGCATGCTTGATGCCGGCGCGGTAATCACGGGCAAGGCGGCAAACGAGGACCTTTGCCTATCGGGTAGCAGCTTTACCACCTCGCTCGGCATGGTCAAAAACCCCCACAAGCCAACCCATTCGGCGGGCGGCTCGTCCTGCGGAAGCGCGGCGCTGCTCGCGGCGGGTGAGGTCGATATCGCGATGGGCGGGGACCAGGGCGGATCGATCCGCATCCCGGCCTGCTGGAGCGGTGTCTACGGCCACAAGCCGACCCACGGCCTGGTGCCCTACACGGGAATTTTTCCCATCGAGCAGACCATCGATCACACCGGGCCGATGACCAACAACGTCACCGACCTGGCGGTCGCGATGGAAGTTCTGGCCGGGCCCGACGGGCTCGATCCGCGCCAGATCGGGTGCAAGACCCAGAACTACCGCGCCGCGCTCAGGGGTGGCGTCAAGGGGCTCAAGATCGCCGTGATCAAGGAGGGCTTCGGCACCGAGCGGGCCGAGGCGGCGGTCGATCGCAAGGTCAAGGCCGCGCTCGATAAGCTCAAGAAGGCGGGGGCCACGGTCAAGGAGATCTCGATCCCCATGCACGCCGACGGGCTCGCGATCTGGACCCTGATCGCGGTCGAGGGCCTGCAGCACCAGATGGTCAAGTACAACGGCTTCGGGATGAACTGGAAGGGGCTCTACGTGACTTCGCTCCAGGATAAATACGCGCACGCGTGGCGCTGCCGAGGCAACGACTTCTCGGAGACGACCAAGCTCTGCATCATCCTGGGCGAGTATATGGAGCGGAATTATTACGGCCACTATTACGCCAAGGGCCAGAACCTGAGCCTGGCGCTGCGCGCCGAGTACGACAAGGTGTTAGCCGACTACGACGTGCTCGCGATGCCGACCCTGCCGATGCAGGCGACGCCCCTTCCCGAGCAGGATTGCTCCCGCGAGGACTATATCGACCTGGCGCTGACCATGATTCCGAACACCTCGCCCTTCGATGCTACGGGGCACCCGGCCATGAACGTGCCCTGCGGCATGAACAACGGCCTGCCCATCGGGTTGATGTTCGTGGGCGGGCGCTACGACGATGCGAGCGTGATCCGCGCGGCGGCCGCGTTCGAGAAGCTGGGCAACTGGAAGAAGATGTAGCGCGGCGTACTTTGGGCCGGGCGTGCACCATGCGCGCCCGGCCCCTGCTGTCTTTAAGGAGGGCCCGTGATGGAGCGTAGCAATATCGATCGCCTCACCCAGCAGGCGCTCGATCACGTCTGGTTTCCGTTGGTTGATGGCGCGCAGGTGCGCGAGGACGGACCCGGTATCCTGGTCTCGGCCAAGGGGCTCGACATCACCACTGCCGACGGCGCGACCTGGCTCGACATGATGGGGACCCAGACCCGGGCTAACTCTCTGGGCTTCGGCCAGGAGGAGATTGCTAAGGCAGTCTACGACCAGCTGGTCCAGCTCCACTACGCGGGCTGCTTCGCTCAGGCCGCCGACGTGACCGTCGAATTCGCCGCCAAGATCGCTGAACTCGCACCCGGCCGTCTGACCACCACGCTGTTCGCCGGCTCGGGCTCGGAAGCAAACGAAATGTCGCTCAAGTTCGCCAAGCAGTATCACCACCACAAGGGAAACAAGCCGCGCGCCCACAAGGTGATCGCGCGCTGGGATTCCTATCACGGCGCGACCATGGGGGCGCAGGCCGCAACCGACTGGCTGGGCACGCGCCATATCTCGGAGCCGGGCGTACCGGGCTATTCCCACATCCCCGCGCCGACCTGTTATCGCTGTCCGTTCGGCCTCGAATACCCAAGCTGCGGAGTGATGTGCGCCGACTGGCTGGAAAAGCAGATCCAGCACGAAGGCCCCGATTTCGTCGCTGCCTTCATCGCTGAGCCGGTGATGCAGGCCAATGGGGTGCAGGTGCCCCCGCCGGAATATTTTCCCAAGATCCGAGAGATCTGCGACCGCTACGAGGTGCTGTTCATCGCCGATGAGGTAATCACGGGCTTTGGCCGGACCGGCGAATGGTTCGCGCTCAAGCACTGGGAAGTCGAACCCGACATCATGAGCACCGCAAAGGCGATCACCAGCGGCTACTTCCCGCTCGGTGCCTCGACGGTAAGCCAGGAGATCGCCGAGACCATCCCCACCTTCCTCCATATCCAGACCTACAACGGCCACCCCGGCGGCTGCGCGGCGGGGCTCAAGACCGTCGAGCTGTGCGAGCGCGACGAATTGGTCGCGCGCTCGAAGGAAATGGGCACCTACTTTCTCGATGCGCTCAAGTCGCTTGAAGCCCTGCCCATCGTCGGCCAGGTCCGGGGGCTCGGGCTGTGGGTCGCGATCGATTTTGCGAACGACAAGAAGACCCGCGCGCCGCTGCCCGAAGGCGCCGTCGCGGCAATTGCCGGGCGGATGCGCGCTCTGGGCGTGCTCGCGGGCTTCGTCGGCACCGCGATCGAGATGGCGCCAGGCTACATCGTGACCCGCGAGCAGCTCGATCGTGCGGTCGCGGTAGCCGAGCAGGCCATCTGTGAGATTTCGAGCGAACAGAACCTAGGCTAGGGCGCTGCCCGCGATGGATTTCCAGGACAGCCCGGACGATGCCGCGCTGCGCGAGCGTACCGCCGCGTTCGCCGGCGAACAGCTCGTAGGCGCGGCCGAGGCGCTCGAAGCGGACGGCGACGCGCACCCGCGAGAATTTTACGACCGCCTGGCAGCGGCGGACTGGTTCCGTCCTCTCGTGCCTGCCGCCTACGGCGGTACGGCGGACAAAGTAGGCTGCATGACCGCCTGTCTGATCCGCGAGGAATTTGCGCGGGTTTGCTCGTTCGCCTCCGCCGCCTTCGCGGTCCAGGGGCTGGGCGCTTATCCTCTCGTGCTGGCGGGCACGCATGCGCAATGCGCCCGCTGGCTGCCCGCGATGGCAAATGGCGAGACCATAGGCGCCTTCGCGCTCACCGAGCGTGGGGCGGGATCGGACGTTGCGGGCGTGGAGACCTGCGCGGTGCGCGAGGGCGACAATTACCGGCTTGACGGCGCCAAGGTCTTCATTTCGAACGGTGGCATTGCCGACGTCTACACGGTTTTCGCGCGCGCCGGCGATGCGCGCTCGGCGCGTGGGCTGAGCGCGTTTCTTGTCGAGGCCGGCCGGCCGGGCTTTTCCGTCACCCGCCAGATGAACGTCATGGCCTTCGACGTGCTGGCCGAGCTCGGCTTCGAGAATTGCCGCATCCCCGCGGCCAACCGGCTGGGTGAGGAGGGCGAGGGCTTTGCGCTCGCCATGGGCACGCTCGCGCTCTACCGCACCACTGTGGGTGCCCACGCGGTGGGCCTCGCGCGCGCCGGTTTCGAGGCGGCGTGCGAGTGGGCGCGCACCCGCAAGCAGTTCGGTCACCCGATCGGGACGTTCCAGGGCATCGGCTTCCAGCTCGCCGACATGGCGACCGAGATCGAGGCGGCGCGCCTGATGGTCTACCGTGCCGCCCGGGCGTTCGACGACGATGCCCCCGGCGCCGCCCGGCGCTCGTCCATGGCGAAGCTGTTCGCCACCGAGGCGGCGAGCCGGGTGATCGACGCGGCGGTCCAGATCCACGGCGGCTGGGGCGTCGCCACGGACCTACCGATCGAGCGCCTCTACCGCGAGATCCGCCCTTTGCGGGTCTACGAGGGCACCAGCGAAATCCAGCGCCTGCTTATCGCCAAGGCCGAGCTCGTGCGCGAGCCCGGCGACGATCTCTAGCGGCTCCTGCCGCGCGACGCGGCCTCGGCCATCTCGCGTAGGCGCGTGCGCTGGACCTTCAGCCCGTTCGCGCCCCGGGTCATGGGAAAGGCGTCGAGCGCGATAAAATGCTTGGGCAGCTTGTACTTGGCCAAGCCCTTGAGACAGTGGGAGCGGAGCGCGCGGAAATCGAGCGGCATACCTCCTGCCATGACCACGAAGGCGACGGCGCGCGCGCCGCCGGGGCGCTCGACGGCGACCACCTGGCAGCCCTCGATGCCGGGGAGCGCCTGGATATGCGCCTCGATCTCGGCGGGGTTGACGAGAAAGCCGCCAAGCCGCATGACGTCGCCGCGCCGGGTCAGAAAGACGAACCGCCCGTCCGCTTCGAGATGACCCAGATCGCCGCTCTTCACGAAACCGTCGGTGGTGATCGCCTCGGCGCTTGCTGCGTCGTCACGGTCATAGCCCAGCATCCGGCTTGGGCCTGAGAATTCCAGCTCGCCGGTCTCGCCGACGGGCAACAACGCGTCCGTTTCGATATCGCGCACCCGCACCTGCGCCTCGGGCGACACGGGCCGGCCCCCCGTTCTCGCGCGTTGCTCGGGCGGATCGCCGGGCGCTTGCGCCGCGAACAGCGCCTGAATTTCGCTCGAGCCGTAGAGCCCGACGAAGGGCACGCCCCGGGCATCTCCCTGGGCTACGAGGTCGGTGATCGACGGGGTAAAGGCGGAAAACCCGGCAAAGCGGAGCGAGGGAAACGGCCGCGCCGCCTCGGCCTCGTCGAGCAGGCGAACGCACTGCAGGTCCGTCGAAACCAGGTGGGTTACCGCGTGACGCTCGATCAGGGCGACGGCCTCCGTGGCGTCGAACGCCGGCATCAAGATGTTGGGTGCGCCCCCCGCCAGCGCCGCCATCATTTGCGAAAAACCGTAGACGCCGCTGAGCGGCACCATCTGAAGCGTCGCGGCGCCGTCCGCGTCGAGCCCGAAGGCGGTGGCGACGGCTTGGGCGTGATCGCTCAGGGTCTTCTGGCTGTGCAGGATCAGCTTGGGCGCGCGGGTCGTGCCCGAGCTGGTAAAGATTACGGCCGGGCTTTCGTCGCGCGCGGTCGGCGCGTCGAGCGGTGGCGCTGCGCCAAGCTCGTCGTAGCGCGCCACCGCGCAACCGGGAACCGGTGGCGTCGAAACCGCCCGCCCGGCGTTCTCGCCGACGGCCACCAGATGTGCGAGGCCAGCCAGCGCCTGCGGCGCGACCTCACTCAGGATTCCGTCGAAATCGATATGCTGGAAACCCGGATGATAGGCCAGTGCGCGCGCGCCCGAGCGGCGCATCAGCTCGCCGACCTCGACGGCGCGAAAGCGCGTGTTGACCGAAACGGCGCATGCCCCCAGCCGGGCGCAGGCCAGGAACAGGATCACATAGGCGAGCCCGTTGGGCAGCCACAGTGCGACCCGGTCGCCGGTGCCAATACCGAGACCGGCCAGGCCCGCGGCCAGCCGGCGGCTGGCCAGTTCGAGGGCGGCGAAATCAAGCGATGCTTCGCCCTCGACGAAGGCGCTTTGCCCGGGCCGCTCGGTGGCGTGGCGTGCGAGCAGGGCGGCAAGGGTGGTATCGGTGGGTCTGGGCGCAGTCATGGTCGTCATTTAAGCGCCAAGCGGGACTCTCAATCCAGCTTCGCGTGGTTTATGCTGAGGCTACAACGCCGTATACCGCAAAAAGACACAGGGAGAGCACGGTCATGTCAATGGGAATGTATTTTCCGCAGGAGGAATACGAAGCGCGCTGGAAGAAGCTTGAGGCCCGGATGGCCGAATCGGGCTACGAGATCGCCATCGTCTGGGGCAAGACCGCGGGCACCTTCGAGCGTTCGATGGAAACTGCCTATCTGACGAATTTTTTCTCTTCCCACTCGGGCCAGGAACCGGATTCGCCGCTGTTCAACGCGCGCGCTTTCTGCGCTGTTATTTTCGAGCCGGGCAAGGAGCCCGAGCTGCATACGGACGAGGCCGCGGTGCGGCTCGAATTGCTGGCGACCAAGAATTATCACTGGCATCTGGACGTGATCGCGGGCGTTGCTTCCGCGCTCAAGGCGCGCAAACCCCAAGGCAAGGTCGCCTGGGTTGGCACCGATATCCTGCCGATGAAATACGGCGACCAAATGCGTGCGCTTCTCCCCGAGGTTGAATTCGCCTTCGAGGACGACCTCGTGCGCGACGTCCGCCGGATCAAGAGCCCGCGCGAGCTCGACATGTTTCGCGAGGGCGGTGCGCTGGTCACGAAAGCGGTCACCGCAATGATTGAAACACTGATCCCGGGCGGCACGTCCGAAGGCGAGGCCGCGGCGGCGGCGGCCTCGGTGCTGCTCAAGGGCGGGGGCTATTTCCAGCGCCTGATGATCGGCTCGGGCAAGTATGTAAACCACCCGGAAAGCCACCCCATGTACGGCCACTACGCACCCAACGTGCCCGAGGTCGGCGACATGGCCCACACTTTCCTCTACGGCCCGATCTGGCAGGGCTACTGGCTCGATCCGGGGCGGACCATCGTCATCGGGCGCAAGCCGACGACTGAGCAGAAGCAATTGGTCGACGACCTGATTCGGCTCATGGAGGAGGGCATCGAGGCGCCGGTCAAGCATGGCGCCAAGATCGCCGACGTCGCGCGTAATGCGGAGCGGGTGCACAAAGAGGTCAAGACCGATGACAGCGTGATCGACGACGAGTGGCCCTATTACGGCCATTCCAACGGCTGCATGTGGGAGCACCCGTTGATCGCTGTGGGAGACGTCGCGGAAGACGAGATCTTTGAAGAGGGCATGGTCGCAAGCTCGGAGGCGTTTCTGACCCGCGAGGGTGTGGGCACCGCGATGATGGAGACCAACTGGATCGTCACCCGGGACGGGATCGAGGTCATCACGCCTCTACCCACGACCTACTGGTAGAAGGTTCCCAGCCGTTTTCGTGCCTTCGCTGTTCACCAGGCTAACCCATTGGGCCGTCGGGTTTGCGGTTGCGCTGCTCGTCGTCGGGCTTGCCGCACCGTTTGCCCGGGCCGGTGCGATTCACGACGCTGCAGACGCGGGCGATATCGAACAGGTTCGCGCCATCCTGTCCGTTAGCCCGGCGATGCTGCACGATCTTGATCAGTACGGCGCGACGCCGCTTCACTATGCCTCCGCGCGCAACCGGATCGAGGTGGCGAACCTACTGCTCGATAACGGCGCGGTGCTCGAGGCGCGCGATCAGCTTGGCATGACGGCCCTGCATCTCGCCGTGGTCGGCGCCACCGGTCAGGTGATCGACGAGGCAGCGGGCGAGACCAGCGACTGGGTGGTCCGGATCGAGCTCGAAAACGTCGAGGTCGTCGATCTTTTGCTCGCCCGGGGCGCTAGCATGGACGCACGCGACGCCAATAACCTGACGCCACTCCATGTCGCCGCCGAAAAGGCGCGGGGCGAGATCGCCGGCCGCTTGATCACGCGCGGCGCCGATCTCGAGGCGCGCGACGTCTATGGCTTCACGCCGCTGATGGTCGCAGCCTTCTATATGCGCATCCAGTGGGTCGAGCAGCGCGGGGCACGCTTCAAGTTCATCCAGGGCGACAACATCGACGTCGCCCAGCTGATGGTTGCCGCCGGGGCCGACGTCAATACGCGCGACGGCGAGGGAGCTTCGGCGCTCTATCTCGCTGCTGTCGAGGGCCATGACGCGGTGGTGCGCCTGTTGCTCGACCACGGCGCGGACGTCAACCAGCCCGATGTTATGGGGCTGACACCGCTCCATGCCGCGGCCGACGGCGCCCGCCTGCTCGAGATCGTGGCCGAAGGCGAGGAGCAGGGCTATTCCTACATCGAGAACACCGCCATCGTGACCATGCTGCTCGACGCCGGTGCGCTCACAAATGCGCGTGACACCGAGGGACGCACGCCGCTCGGCATCGCCCAGGATCGGGCGTCCGACAAGGTAGTCGCGCTGTTGCGCGAACGGGGGGGCACGGAGTAGCCGAATATCCCGCACAGAACTCGTGCGATAAATCCCGTGAGAGGGTAAACTCAGGCCATCTCACCTGGGGCGTCGCCGGTTTTGGAGATGACCGTCCGTGGGAAGCAAACCAACGAGATTTATTCGAACAGGGGAGACAGTCATGAGGCTCAAAGGCAAGGCGACATTGATTACCGGGGCCACCGCCGGAATCGGGGAGGCCTGTGCAAAGCTGTTCGCGGCCGAGGGCGCCAGCGTGGTCATGAGCGGGCGCGACCAGGCGCGCGGCGACGTGGTGCTTGCTGCGATCAAGGACGCGGGCGGCACGGCGGAATTCGTGACCGCGGATCTGCGCGATGCTGGCGCCTGCGACTCGCTGATCGAGGAAACGGTTAAGCGGTTGGGTCGCATCGATGTGCTGGTCAACAACGCCGGCATTCTCTATTCCGCACCTGCGGCCGAGACCACCGACGAGCAGTGGGCGGATACCTTCGCCGTCAACGTCACCGCCGTCTTCCAGCTTGCCCGCGCGGCGCTCAACAAGATGATCGCTCAGGGCGGCGGTTCCATCGTCAACATCGCATCCGAATCCGGGCTCAACGGCGAGCCCGGGCTGACCGCCTATTGCGCGAGCAAGGGCGCGGTGGTTCAGATGACCAAATGCATGGCGCTCGATCATATCGGCGATAACGTGCGGGTGAATTCCGTCTGCCCCGGCGAGACCCGGACTAAGATGATCGACGACTGGCTGGAATCCCTCGAGGGTAATATCGAAGATAACGTCGAGGAGCTGGCCAAGGGCCTTCCCATCCGCCGTCTTGCGCGGCCCGTGGAAGTCGCCAACGCGGCACTATTCCTGGCTTCGGATGAAGCGAGTTACTGCGTCGGCACCAATCTCTCGGTGGACGGCGGCAACGCGGCCACCGGTGGCCCCTACCCGATTTAGGCAAGACGCCGCACCCTCACGGGTGCGGCGGGAGAGAGACGATGGCGCGTGATCCGAAATACGATCCCCTGTTTGAGCCCATCCGGCTCGGCCCGAAGACCATGAAAAACCGGTTTTTCCAGACCGCCCAGTGCAACGGGGCGGGCTCCGATCGACCCGGCGCGCAGGCCGGTCACAGGGGCATGAAGGCCGAAGGTGGCTGGGGTGCGCTGTCGACGGAATACTGCTCGGTCCACTACGAGTCCGACACCACGCCCTATATTTCGGCCCAGCTCTGGGACCAAGGCGACGTCGTCAATCTCGGCGCCATGTGCGACGCCCTGCATAAACACGGCTCGCTGGCTAACGTCGAGCTGCTCTATGGCGGGCCGCACGCGACCAATTATATGTCCCGCGCGGTGTCCTGGGGGCCCAGCGCCTATCCGTCCGACGCCGAGCCGTTGCATTACTGCGTCGAGGCTGACGAGGACGACATTGCCGACATCATCGGTTATTACGTCGCGGCGGGAAAGCGCGCGCGCGAGGCGGGGTTCGACATCCTCACGGTCTATTTTGCCGATTCCTTCCTGCCCATGCAGTTCCTCCACGACTTCTACAACAAGCGCACCGATAAATACGGCGGCTCGTTCGAAAACCGCCTGCGTTTCACTGAGGAATTGTTAAGCGCGCTCAAGCAAGAGCTCGGCGACGACTGCGCGATCGCGGCACGCTTCGCCATCGACAGTCTGCTTGGACCTGCAGGCATCGAGGTTCACGGCGAAGGGCTCAAGACCGTTGATCGGCTGACCACAGCGGGCCTAGTCGATCTGTGGGACTTCAAGATCGGTATCTATACGGAATGGAGTGAAGACCTCGCCCCCTCGCGGTTCCAAAAATCAGGTCACGAGCTGGCTTACGTGATTGACGCGAAATCGGCGACCGGCGACATACCCGTGGTTTGTGTCGGCCATCTGACCAGTCCCGACGAAATGGTCGCCACGCTCGACGCCGGCCATTACGACATCATCGGAGCAACCCGCGCCTCGATCGCCGACCCGTTCCTGCCCAACAAGGTCGAGGAAGGCCGGCTCGACGATATCCGCGAATGCATCGCGTGCAATATGTGCGTCTCGCGCTGGGAACTGGCGGGCCCCCACATCATCTGCACCCAGAACGCGACCGCGATGGAGGAGTACCGGCGCGACTGGCATCCCGAAAAATTTACGCCAGCGGCGGAGCCCTGTTCGGTGCTGGTCGTGGGTGCGGGGCCTTCGGGGCTCGAATGCGCCCGGGTCCTGGGCATGCGCGGCTATGACGTGCACTTACGCGAGGCGGGCACCGAGCTTGGCGGCCACCTGAAGGACGTGATGCGTTATCCCGGCCTTTCCGAGTGGGGGCGGGTCATTACCTACCGCCAGACCCAGCTCGAAAAGCTTAAGAACGTCGAGGTTCATACGGGCGTCGGCGCGATGAGCGCCGACGACGTCCTCGATTACGGCGCCGACAAGGTGGTGCTGGCGACGGGCTCACGCTGGGCGGACGATGGCTTCTCGGGCGTCACCATGGGCCCGTTGCCGGGCGTCGACGCGGCGCAAGACCAGTTTGCGACGCCGGAGCAGGTGATGGCGGGCAAGGAACTGGGCGAGCGTGTGATAGTGTTCGACGGTGAAGGCTACATCACGGGCATCGCCATGGCCGAGCACCTGGCCGACGCGGGCAAGCAGGTCACCGTGATTACCCAGAACCACGGCGTGGCGCCTTATCTGCATTATACGGGCGAGTCCTCGAACCTGCACCGAATGATGCATGAGAAGGGCATCCACGAACACGACATGCACTGGGTCGAGAGCGTCGAGACCGGTAGCGAGCTGACCGTGCGCGCCTACTACCTTTTTCGTGATGGCTATCGCCGCACCGGGCCGGTGACCGGCAAAATGCCCCGGAAAGCGGGCACCGAGGTGGTCGACCTCGCGTGCGATTCCGTCGTGCTTGCCACGGCGCGGCGCGCCAACGACGGGCTTTATCGCGAGCTGAAAGCCCGCCAGAGCGAGTGGGCGGGCGCCGAGCTTCAGGCGGTTTGCCGGGTCGGCGATTGCCTGGCGCCGCGCATGCTGCCAGACGCGGTGTTCGACGGCCATCGTTTGGCGCGCGAGTTCGACGGGCCGACGCCCGAACATTCTCGGCCCTACATCCGCGAGCGCCAGATCTGGGGGCGCGAGGCGATGCCCGCGCTGGAGACCGCCGCCTCGTGAGCGGCGCGAGCCCGACCGCCGACGCCGGCGAGGCCGAGAGCTTCTTCGAGGCTCACCTGAGTACGAGCCCGGTCGACGTAGCCGACGTGCTGACGCGTTTGGGCGCCGCGGGGGCGTTGTCCTTTCCCGTGCTCGACGCCAAGGGTTGTGCGGCCCTTGTTGAGGCGGCTGACGCGCTCGCCTTCCGCCCGGCCCATCCCACCATGGGCGAAGGCGACAAGCTGGTCCGCCAGGAATTCGACATCTGCATGGATGTGCCCGCCGAGAGCGTCTATGGCGCCTTCGCCCGGAACCTGGACCGCCTGTTCGACGCCGCGCTGGCACGCCTTGATCCGGCACCGCTTGCGCGGCCGTTCGCTTTCAACGACCTCGTGGTGCAGATTTATCCGCCCGGCGCGCTCGGCATCACGCCCCATCTCGATCATGTCCGTTATGTCGGCCTGGTGGCGCTGGTGGTGGTCTGCGGCGCGGCGCGGTTTTTCCTGTGCGACGACCGCGAGGGCCACGGCGCGCGCGAGGTGGCCGCGCCCGCGGGTCATCTGGTCCTGATGGTGGCACCGGGCTTCGAGGGGCGCCGCGTGCGCCCGTTTCATTCGGTCTCCGACATCACCGAGCGGCGGATCAGCTTCGGCCTGCGTTTCGACACCCGGCCGGACGGCGACCCGACCTACTGAGCGCGCTTTAGTTGACCCCTGCGAGATCGCCCAGCAGCGGGCCGATCTCGTCATGGATCACGAGGTCGGCAAGCGGGTCGAGTTCGGTCGGCTCGCGGTTGAGGATGGCCAGTCGGCTGCCCTCGCGCTTGGCCAGAACCGGAAAGCCCGCCGCCGGATAGACCACCAGCGAGGAGCCGACAGCGATCATCAGATCGGCTTTGCGGCTCGCTTCCTCGGCACGGCGCATCGGCTCCTCGGGCATGGTCTGACCGAACGAGATGGTACCAGTCTTGACCAACCCGCCGCAGGCCGTGCACTGGGGCAGGCTTTCATCGGCCAGGAAGGCGTCGCGGATCGGTCCGAGGTCGTGGCGCGTAGCGCATTCCAGGCAGACGGCGTAGGTGGTGTTGCCGTGCAGCTCGATCACGTGGTCCTCGGGCACGCCCGATTTTTGGTGCAGGCCGTCGACGTTCTGGGTGATGATGCTGGCAAGCTCGCCTTGTTCCATCAGTTTGACGACGGCGCGGTGGCCCCGGTTGGGCTCGGCGTCGGCGATCATGTCGTGGGTCGCGAACTTGCGCTGCCAGAATTCCCGCTGTCCGTCGGCTGACGCCAGAAACTCGCTGAAATCGACCGGGCGGAAGCGGTCCCACACGCCTCCCGGGCTGCGGTAGTCGGGAATGCCAGAATCCGTGCTCATGCCGGCGCCTGTGAACAGCACGGCGTGGCGGCTTGCACCAAGCAGCGCGGCCAGGGCGGAGATGGCCTTTTCTCGCATCAAGTTAACGCTCGTATCACCATAGGCGGAACGATAAGCCGCGCGGGCGTGCTGTCCAACCCGGCTTGTCAATTGGGCGGGGCTCACGTTTAATCGCTCTCGGGGTGCGCCTCTTCGAGTAGGGGGAGTTCGTAAGCGATGGTACGATTAAATCTTGGACTGAAAAATCGTGAGCCGACAGTGGTTGCGGGTCAGCAGCTCAACCGCGGTTTCCATCAGATGTTCGAGGAGGGTCATCTTACCCTCGGCGTCTTCTTCCCGATCGAGGCCTTCGAGGGCGCGGTGCCGATCATGGAAGGCCAGGTCGAGCTTGCACAGCGCGCCGAGGCCCTGGGCTTTTCCGCCCTGTGGTTTCGCGACGTGCCGCTGCGCATTCCCTCGTTCGGCGATACCGGCCAGGTCTACGATCCCTTTGTCTATCTCGGTTTCATCGCCGCCCAGACCAAGTCCATTGCGCTGGCGACGGGCAGCATCGTCCTCTCGCTGCGCCACCCCCTGCATGTTGCTAAAGCGGCCGCCTCGGTCGATCAGCTTTCGGGCGGGCGGCTGGTGATGGGGGTCGGCACCGGTGACCGGCCCGAGGAATTCCCCGCCTTCGACCGCCAGCATGCCTCGCGCACCGAGACCTTCCGTGAAAGCCTGCGCCTGATAGAGCTGGCCTATCGCGAGGAGTATCCCGACTATCGCTCTTCCTTCGGACGCATGGTCGGGGGCAGCGCGGGCGTCCTGCCCAAGCCCGTCGCCGGGCGGGTTCCCATCATGATCACGGGGCGAGCGCGCCAGAAGCTGGAATGGACCGCCGCGCACTGCGACGCCTGGGTGAAATATTCGCGCACTCCAGAGCGCCAGGAGGTCGTTATCGAATCCTGGCGCGAGGCGCTCAAGCGCTCGTGCCGCGGCCAGTTCAAGCCGTTTGGTCAGTCGCTCTATATCGATCTTGCGGAGGACCCGAACGAGGGTCCGTCGGATATCCATCTGGGTTTCCGCTTCGGCCGCCATGCCCTGATTGAGCTTCTAGGCCAGCTTCGCGAGTTGGGCGTCAACCACGTCACCTTCACTCTGAAATACAGCAAGCGCCCGGCGGCCGACGTGCTCGAGGAGCTGGGCGCCGAGGTCGTGCCGCTGTTCGCGGCGCGCACCATCTCGCCCGGCGCCTGAGTCCGACGCCCGAACCTCGGCATCCGAATCCCCGGCATCCAACGCCGCTTGCCAGCGGCCGAGCGGATCGCTACCCTCCCGCCGGCACACGGAGGGCACCATGAAATTCCTGACCCTGGAAAACGGCTACCTGGGCGCCGTGATCGAGGACACCGCCGTCGATCTGGGCGCGGCGGCGCGCGAGCTTGTAGCGACGTTGCCGGCGGAGACCCTGCTCGACCTCGTGCGCGCGCCCGAGGGCGCGGCGGCCGAGGTCTGGGCGATTGCGCATCGTGCCGTGGCGCTGGGCGTTGCCTGCCGGCCGCTGGCCGAGGTCAGGCCGCTGGCGCCGATCCCTTCGCCCCAGCGCAACATCTTCTGCCTGGGCTTGAACTATCGCGCCCATGTGAAGGAATTTGAAAAGAACCAGGAGCTGCCTGACGCGCCCATCGTGTTCACCAAATCGACGACCTCGATCGCCGCGCCCGGAGACGACATTCCCGCCCATACGGACGTGACGCAGGGGGTCGATTACGAGGCCGAGCTCGCTCTGGTCCTGGGCCGCGACGGGCGCGATATCGAGCCGGCGGATGCCTGGGATCACGTCTTCGGCTATACCGCGATCAATGACGTGACCGCGCGCGACCTGCAAAAGACTCACAAGCAATGGTTTCTGGGCAAGAGCCTCGATGGCTTCGCGCCGATGGGCCCGCTCCTCGTCCACCGCTCGGTCATGCCCGCGGCCTCTGAGATCACCGTGCGCTCGCACATCAACGGCGAGCTGCGCCAGGACAGCACCTTCGACAATCTGATTTTCGACGTGCCGACCATCATCGCAACCCTCTCGCGCGGCGCCACCCTACTCGCCGGCGACATTATCGCCACCGGCACGCCGGCCGGCGTCGGTATCGGGTTGGATCCGCCAAAATTCCTCCAGCCGGGCGACGAGGTGATCGTCGAGGTTACCGGCGTCGGTCCGTTGATTAACCGGGTGGCCCCGGGTTAGTCGCGGCCCGGTTGCTTATCCCTCGGGCGCGCTTATATTCCGCCTGAGCCCAAAAACCCCGTCTTTTGCCGCACGAGCGCGGCTCGAAAGCCCCCATGGACCTTCGCAATATCGCCATCATCGCCCATGTCGACCACGGCAAGACCACACTGGTCGATTGCCTGCTGCGCCAGTCGGGCACCTTTCGGGATAACCAGAAAGTCGCCGAGCGCGCGCTGGACTCCGGCGATATCGAGCGCGAGCGCGGCATCACCATCCTGGCCAAATGCACTTCAGTGGTCTGGAAGGATGTGCGCATCAATATCGTCGATACGCCGGGCCACGCCGATTTCGGCGGCGAGGTCGAACGCATCCTCTCGATGGTCGACGGCGTTGTGGTGCTGGTCGACGCCGCCGAGGGCCCGATGCCACAGACCAAATTCGTGCTCGGCAAGGCGCTTCGGCTCGGGCTTCGCCCCCTGGTCGTGGTCAACAAGGTGGACAAGCCCGAAAGTCGTGCGCACGAGGTTCACGACGAGGTCTTTGATTTGTTCTCGGCGCTCGATGCCGACGACGAGCAACTCGACTTCGCAACCCTTTTCGCCTCGGCCAAGCAGGGCTGGGCCGCGGCCGACCCCGCCGGCCCCCACGACGACATGGCGGCGCTCTTCGACCTTATCCTCAAGCGCGTCGCCCCGCCCATGGTCGACGCCACCAAGCCGTTCGCGATGCTGGCGACCACCCTTGAGGTCGACCCCTATCTGGGCCGGTTGCTCACCGGACGGATTGAAAGCGGTATGGTGCGCGCGAAGGCGACGATTAAGGCGCTCACGCGCGATGGCGCGTTGATCGAGCAGGCGCGGGTCACCAAGCTGCTCGCCTTCCGCGGTCTTGAGCGGGTCAGCATCGAGCAGGCCGAGGCGGGTGATATCGTAGCGATTGCGGGCTTTGCCAAGGCGACCGTCGCCGACACGCTCGGCGCGCTCGTTCTCGATCTCCCCATTGCCGCCCAGCCGATCGATCCGCCGACCCTGGCCATGACCTTCTCCATCAATGATTCCCCGCTCTCGGGCAAGGACGGCAACAAGCTGACTTCGCGTGAGATCTGGTCCCGGCTGACTCGCGAGGCGGAAGGCAACGTCGCGATCCGGGTCAGCCGCACCGAATCGAACGACGCGTTCGAGGTTGCGGGGCGCGGCGAGCTGCAGCTCGCGGTGCTGATCGAGACCCTGCGCCGCGAGGGCTATGAGCTTTCGATCAGCCGCCCTCGGGTGTTGACGCGCGACGATCCCGAAACCGGCCAGCGCCTCGAGCCGCTCGAGGAGGTCACCATCGATGTCGATGCCGAGCATGCCGGCGTGGTGGTCGAGAAGCTGGGCGAGCGGCGCGCCGACATGGTCGAGATGCGCCCCGCGGGCGCGGGTAAGCAGAGGATCGTCTTCATCGTGCCCTCGCGTAGCCTGATCGGCTATCACGGCGATTTTCTTACCGACACCCGCGGCACCGGCGTGATGAACCGGGTGTTCCACGCCTACGGGCCCTACCGCGGGCCGATCGAGCAGCGTCACACCGGCACGCTGATTTCGACCGCGCGCGGCGAATCCGTGCCCTACGCCCTGTGGAACCTCGAAGAGCGCGGACCGCTCTTCATCGGTGCTGGCGAGCCGGTTTATCCCGGCATGATCATCGGTGAGCACAGCCGGGGCAACGACCTTGAGGTCAACCCGCTCAAGGCCAAGCAGCTGAGCAACGTCCGGGCCTCTGGCAAGGACGATGCGGTCACCCTGACCACCCCCCAGCGCATGTCGCTCGACCGCGCTATCGCCTACATCGCCGACGACGAACTGGTCGAGGTGACACCCAAGGCGGTGCGCCTGCGCAAGCGCTATCTTGACCCCCACGCGCGCAAGAGGGCCTCGCGCGCGGCCCAGGCTTCGTAGCGCAGAGTCTGGCGGCCGCTTGGGTCGCGGACCTCGCGAGCCCGCAAGCGCGGGCCGCCGCCCCTGCGACGTAAGCCTGCGCGGCGTTTGAGCGCGGATAAACTCGGATCAAGGCGGCGGTGGGCGCAAGCCCGCCTCGACCATCAGCGGCAGCACGCGCTTTCCGAAGAAGTCGAGGTCGGGCAGGAAATCGTAGAAATTCACCTGCACCCCGTCGCAGCCCGCCTCTTGCAGCCGAACGAACCATTCGACAATCCGTTCCGGCGTGCCGACCAGATGGACGTTGCCGCCGACCACCCACATCTCGCGGGTCGTAGCACTCCAGGATTCCTTGCCCCCGCCGGTGATCGAGGCGGCGAAGTTGTCGGCCGCCACGGGGTCTTGCTGCTCAATGATACGATCGCGTTGGGCCTGGGCTTCCTCGTCCGTTTCGCGGCAGATGACATGGGGGTTGATGATGGTGCGTACGCCGCGCCCGATCCGGCGCGCGGCCTCCTTGATCTTCCAGTTGTGCTCGGGCAGAGCGGCGCAGGCCTTTTCCGGATCGGCGCCCGCCGGGCTGGTGATGAACACGATATCGGACTTACTCGCGGCGTAGGCGATGCTCGCCGCCGAGGTTCCGGCATTGACCAGGATAGGGCGCCCATGGACCGGCTTGGGCGCGACGAAGGCATCCTCCATCTGCCAGTAGCGGCCCTGGTGAGTGACGTTCCCCTTCGCCTGCCAGAGCATATCCATCATGTTGACGAACTCGGCGACCATCTCGTAACGCAGGTCGTGTTCCATCTGCTCGAGCCCGAACATGCGGAACTCTTCGGGCTTGTAGCCCGTGACGATGTTGAGCCCCCAGCGGCCGCCGCTCATATGGTCGAGCGTGGCGGCGAACTTGGCGAGATGCACCGGGTGCCAGCCATAGAGCACATGGACCGTCGAGATCAGCACGATGTTGCGCGTCACGGGCGCGAGCCCTGCGGTGATCAGTAGCGGGTCCATGGAGTCGCCGCGAAATTCCATCTCGCCGCCATAGCCGCCCTTGCCCAGCCACTGGGCGAGGCCGAACACGAGGTCGAAGCCCAGCTCCTCGGCGCGAATCGCACATTCCGCGTTGTAGTCGAAGCTCCAGCTTGTCTCGCGCGGAGCCGTCGAGGGGCTCCAGGCGCCGGTCTGGAGCGGCAGGAATAGCCCGAGCATGAAGGGCTGGTCGAGTACGCCGTCGATCGGGCGTCGCCCGTCGGTATTGAGGTCCGCAGCTTGGCTCATGCGAAAGGGAAGGCGGGGTTCGGTCATGGCGTTCTCATGGTAGCCGACTTGCCGCGCAATCTGTGCCGTTCATCATAGTTTACCTCCCTGCGGTAATCAGCCGTCTTTGGCGGGTGCGCCGGCTACGGTGCGGGTTGGCAGCGCTTCAATATGGGTGCAGATATCGCGCGGCCGGGTAATCCAGGCTTGCGCGCGGTGGTCCGCGATATGGGCAAGCGCGCGGCGCAGCGCGCGCAGGCGAAATGGCTGGCCCATCACGAAGGTATGGAGCGAAAGGCCGAACACCAGTGGCTGGCGCGCGGACTGGGCGAGCATCTCATCGAAATTGTCGATGATCATGTCGGCGAACGCATCGGGCGTGAATTTATGAAACACGATCGCGCGGTTGTCGTTCATCTCGACGGGGTAGGGGATCGCCAGGATTGGCCCGGCCCGGGTTTGCATCCAGATCGGCTGGTCGTCGCACGACCAGTCCATCATGTAGTGGTAGCCCGCCTCGCGCAGCAGGTCCGGCGTGCGTGGTGTCTGCGAAATCCAGGGGCTCATCCAACCCACAGGCGGCTCGCCCCGGTGGGCCGTGATCGCGTCGGTCGCTTCGGCGATCATCGCGGCCTCCGCCGCTTCATCGAGCCCACCCTGATCGTCGGAATTGGTGACGCCGTGGCCGAGGATCTCGTCGCCCCGCGCCGCTAGCGCGTCGGGGATGTCCGGGCAGGCGCCGTAGATCGCGGAATTGACCTGCGCTTCGATGGGCAGGTCGAGCTCGTCGAAGAGTTCCATCAGGCGCCAGAAGCCGATCCGGTTGCCGTAATCGCGCCAGGAATAGACGCTCGGGCTGTTAGATTGCTCGGGCGGCGCTATTTGGGCGCCCCGCCCGCGCCCCAGCGCAAAATGCTCGACATTGAGCGCGATATAGAACGCGAGCCGTTTGCCCTCGGGCCAGTCGTAAACCGGGCGCCCGGATATGGCCGAGTAATCGTAGCGAATCGGAAAATCGGTCATGGCGCGGGCTCCAGATTGGCGGGGTGGCGATGATGCCAGGGGCCGATGGCCAGCTTCTGGTTTCCCCGGGCCAGCGCGCTGCTGCCCATCGTAACCAGGCCCTGATAGTTGCAGATCGTACCCTCGATGAACAGGTCATACCAGCCGACCAGATGCAGCGCCGGGATCGTGATGTCGGCGCAACGCTCGCCTAGATGCCAGCGTTTCCAGTAGTCGTCGAACGTCGAATGCTCGAGCCACTCGTAATAGAGCGGCACGAAGTCCCGGGACAGGCTCGGATGATCGGTCAGCGGCAGATGGCCGTATTCCCCGGGCAGGCCGTCAAACGCCTTGAGCGCCGGCCGCCAGTCGGCAGGCTCGCCGCAACGGAAGGCTTCGCCAATCGCGAGTCCGGCGGCCCAGACCTGGCTGAGGCACTGTTGAAAGGCGCCGTTCTTGTAGCACCAGTCCTCATAGACCCCGCCGTTCGTAAACGCGGGCGCGATGGCCTTGAGCGCTTGGGGCCCTCGGGTTGCCGGAAGGAGCTGGGTCGTGCCAGAGTAGGAAAAGCCGTGCATGCCCACCGCGCCGTTCGATTTCGCCAACGCCGCGCACTGCTCGATGGTATCGACCCCGTCGTCGAACCCGTGGGCTAAGGGTTCGAAAGCGCCGTCGGGGGCAAAGCAGCCTCGTACGTCCTGGGTCACCAGGATGAAGCCCTGGCGGGCGTACCATTCCGGGTGAAGCAGGGATTCGAACTCTGCGACGCCCTTGTCGTAGGGCGTGCGCATGAGCAGAACGGGGTACGGTCCCGCGCCTGCGGGCCTTTAGATGTCGGCGTGAAGCGCGGTGCCGTCGCGCATGGTCATGACGATATCGCGTTCGACCGTGACGTCGTGAACCGGCCGTTCGCCCATCGCTCTCGTCCCCGCGATCGCGTTCCCGGTCTAGCGCCCCACTTCGGCCAGCACGTCCGTCGGCGCGCCGGCGCAGGTCTCGTTGCCCGCGATGTCCATGGGACAGCCCGAAATCGCTACGTAGACGTCCATTTCCGCGCGCAGGATGATGTTGTCGCCCGGCTTGGTGTCGCATGCCTTGATTTCGATCCGCTTGTCGGGCTGGACCTCGAAGTTCGTGAACAGGTTCCAGGGCTGGGGCGTCAGCGCTGCGCCCACGCCCAGGTCGGCCAGCGCCAGGTGCAGGTTATCCTGGCAGTTTTTGTGCCCCGGTGCGCCGTAGGCGGTGTACATCGTGGGATCGCAGGAAGGCACCTCGAAATCATGCTGGCCGGGCGAATTGTCTTCGAGGATCGTCATGATCGGTCGTCGGTTGTTGGTCACGGCCGCCTCGCCCGCGCGCAGCATCAGGCGGCAGACCGAGCGCCGGCTATGCGCCGCCGACATGTATTCGCTCATGTCCTCGCGGTTGAAGGCCCAGAAATCGATCGGCTGCTGACCCTGCAGGTCGGTGAACCGGACAACCTCGCCGGCATCCATGGTAAATCCCTGATGCCCGCAGGGCTCGACATGATAACTTTGCAAGACTTCACTCAACCCGCTCATGATCTATCTCCCTTATCGATGCATTCCCGCGAGGCGTGGGGAACGATGCGGAAAACTAGCACGAACGGCCGCTCCGAGAGAAGCTCGCCCGATGGCCGTGCGGAGGAAATAATTGATGCTCCGCCAGCGCCCGGTTCTTCTCCTGACTATCTGTGCCGCCCTGGTGCTCGCGCTGGGCATGGGCCTGCGCGGTGGCTTCGGGCTGTTCATGGAGCCCATGGGGCTGTCCATCGGGGTCTCGCGCGAAGGCTTCGGCCTCGCCATTGCGCTCCAGAGCTTGATCTGGGGTTTGAGCCAGCCGTTTTTCGGTGCGCTATCTGACAAGTACGGGGCCGGTCGGGTCCTGCTAGCGGGCGCGGCGATGTTCATCAGCGGCCTCGTCGTCATGGCCTACGCCGAAAACGCCATTCACCTGCATATGGGCCTCGGCGTTCTGATCGGCCTGGGCATGAGCGCGGGCGGCTTCGCCGTCGTGCTGGGGCCGGTCGGGCGGGCCGCGTCGCCTGAGCGGCGCAGCATCGCGCTGGGCATCGCCTCGGCGGGTGGCTCGTTCGGCCAGTTCGCCATCGCGCCGGTCAGCCAGGCGTTGATTGAAGGCATCGGCTGGTCCCAGGCCTTGCTGATCTTCGCCGCCGCCGCTTTTCTTATCGTGCCGCTGGCCTGGGGTCTTGCGGGTAAACCGTTGCGTGCCGCCGCGACGTTTTCGGACCAGTCGATTCGCGAGGCGCTGTTAGAGGCGGGGCGGCACCGGGGTTACTGGCTGCTCAACGCCGGGTTTTTTGTCTGCGGCTTTCACGTCGCCTTCGTCGCGACCCATTTGCCTGCCTATCTCACGGACAACGGTTTTCCCGCCATGCTCGGCGCCACCGCCATCGGCGTCATCGGTTTCTTCAACATCGTCGGCTCGCTGGCCTGCGGGGCACTCGGTCAGCGCTTCCCGAAAAACCACGTACTCAGCCTGGTTTATCTGCTGCGCGCGGCGGTCTTTGCGGGCTTCATCCTGGTGCCCGTATCGACTACTTCGGTCATGGTATTTTCCGGGCTAATCGGTTTTCTCTGGCTGGGCACCGTGCCGCTCACCAGCGGCCTGGTCGTGAGCATCTTCGGGTTGCGCTACATGGGCACCCTGTTCGGCATCGTCTTCCTCAGCCACCAGGCCGGCGCCTTCTTCGGCGCCTGGTCGGGCGGCTATCTCTACGATCTCACGGGGTCTTACGATTCTGTCTGGCTCATCGCCATCGGCCTGGCGCTGGCCTCCAGCTTGCTCCATTTCCCGGTCACGGAGCGACCCAACGCGCGCTATGCCCGTGACCTCGAGGGCGGGACCTAGACCCCGGAACCTAGCTTTTCGACTTGGGCACGAGTTTGCTGCCGCCGGTCAGCCCGACCTTGCGGATGCCGGGACTAATCTCCGTCAGTTTGGCCCAGTTGGCGGCCTCACATTCCAGCAAGGTGCGCCAGAGCAGGCTGTCATCGGGTTCAATGGCGATCGCGATCTCGCCCGACATGACAAGCAGTTCGGGAAGCAATCGTTATTGTGCAAGCAGGGTTGCCATGGAGGGGTTTTTTAAGCCGCGTGGCCCATGACCCGGTGCAACCCGGCGACGACATCGTCGGTATCCGCAAGGGCTGCCTGCTCGAGCACGCGCGAAACGGTGGGTGCGGATTCCGTGCCGCTTACCCGGATGATCTCGTGGTCAAGCTCGTCGAACAGCCGTTCCTGCAAGTCGGCGGCGAGGCGCGAGCCGATGGTATGACCCCGCGCGGTCTGCTCGACGATCAGAACCCGGTGAGTCCGGCGCACGCTGGCCGAAATCGTGTCCCAGTCGCGGCCCGGCACGTCGAGGGTGCGCAGGTCAATCACCTCGGCGTCGATCCCGGCTTCCTCCGCGGCTTCGACCGAGACCGGCACCATGTTCGAACACGTGATCACCGTGCACTCCGTGCCCGGGCGCACGATCTTGGCCTTGCCGAACGGGATCATGTAGTCGAGATCATCCGGGATTGGCCCTTCCATCTGGAACAACGGCTGGACCTCGATAATTGCGACCGGGTCGTTGCACGCCATGGCGGCGTTGAACAGACCAATATAGTCGAACGGCGTAGTCGGCGCGACGATCCGCCAACCCGGCCACAGCGAGAACAGCCCGCTCGGGTCCATAGAATGCTGGGAGCCGAAGCCGATGCCCGGTGCGGTGCGCATGCGCACCACCAGCGGCGCGGGGTATTTGCCGCCGAACATGTGGCGCAGCTTGGCCGCTTGGTTGAACAGCTGGTCGGCAGCGACCAGTGCAAAGTCGGCATACATGATCTCTACGATGGGGCGCAGGCCGCACATCGCGGCGCCCAACCCCATGCCCGTGAAACCGTTCTCCGAGATCGGCGTCGCCATCAGGCGGTCGGCGTATTTATCGGCGATGCCCTTGACTGCGCCGACCACGCCGCCGCGCAGGCGATGGATATCCTCGCCCATGATAATGACCCGCTCGTCGGCCTCGATATGGCGCTTCGCGGCCAGTGCCACCGCCTCGATATATTTCACGGTGCGCATTTCCGGTTCCGCAAAGTCCTCCACTTCCCGGAAGGTTGCGCCGTCAAGCTCAGAAAGGTCGCCGCGGATACCGTCCTCGACGGTTTTTGCGTCCGGCCAGAGCGCGGAGACGACCTGCGGCTCGTTCGAGCCCGGTGCCGTCTCGGTCAACCGGCTGGCGCAGCGCTCGACGATCTCACCCGCGCGTTCCATCAGCGAGTCCGCCCGCGCCTGCTTGATCAGCCCCATGGCGATGAGTTTCTCGGGGTGGCGAAGCACCGGGTCGTGCTCGCGCCACTCCGCTTCCTCCTCCTTGGTGCGGTAGTCGAAATTGCTGCCCAGAAGGGGGCCGTGCTGATGATGGAAGCGGTAGGTCAGCGCCTCGATCAGCACTGGCCCGCCCTTCTCGCGGATGTGGCGGATTGCCCAGTCCATGGCCTTGCGTACGGCGACCACGTTCATGCCATCAATTTCCAGCGAGGGCACGCCGACGCCCTGGCCGCGGGCCGAGAGGCGGGTTTCCCGGGTTGCCTCGCTGACATGAGTCGAGACGCCGTAGAGATTATTCTCGTTGAAGAAGATCAGCGGCAGGTCGTAGAGCGCAGCGAGGTTGAGGGATTCGTAGGACGCGCCTTGCTGGGCCGCGCCGTCGCCGAAAAACGTTACCGTGATCCGATCCTCGCCCAGCCGCTTGGCCGCTAGCGCATGGCCGCAGGCGAGCGGCGGGTTGCCGCCCACGATGGCGTTCGAGCCCATCATGCCCGCCTCGTCGAAGCGCATATGCATCGAGCCGCCGCGTCCGCCGCAAAAGCCCGGGGAGAGCCCCATGATTTCCGCCATCGAGCGATAGACCATGTCTTCCATGGTCTCGTTCCACTCGCCGTCCGCCGGGTCGTAGTCCTCAGCGCTGGCATGGCTGAGAAATTTGGAGAGAAACTGGTGATGCGCCCGGTGGGTGCCGTTGATTCGGTCCGCGCTGCGCAACATCGACGTGGCGCCGACGCCGCAGGCCTCCTGGCCGATGCTGGCGTGGGCGGGGCCGTTGAGCAGGCCCTGCTGCCAAAGTTCGAGCAGCTTCTGTTCGAAGCGGCGGACGACAAAGAGTTGTTCCATCGAGCGGCGTAGAGCGCGGGGGTCGTCGTTCGCCCAGTCCTCGTCGGTGGCGTCGAGACGGAACCAGGGCGTACCGCTTGTAATCGGCGTCAGGTTGGGCATGGCTCGGGCGCTTTCGTTGTTATGGGTCTCAGGGTCGATGTCGATCGACTCGCAGAGTTAAGCTCCACAACGGGTTCGCGTCAACGTTACCTGTGGGGAAACCACGCAAAACTGTCTTTGCGTTGACAGGTTTTCATCATAAGATCGTGTAAATTTGTGGGAATCGCGAAACCCTACCGTCGGGCAAGATTCCAATACATAGTGAATGAAGGGAAGAGACGCATGTCGGGCATGCTGACGCTGGAGCAGTGGCGCGGGCGCGCGGAGTGCCAGACCTACAAGACCCAGGCCTTCATCGACGGCTGCTACGTCGACGCCGCGTCGGGCAAGACCTTTGCCGTGCACAGCCCCTCGACGGGCAAGCTGCTGGCCGAGGTCGCCGAATGCGATTCAGAAGACGTCGATCGCGCCGTCGCGGCGGCGCGCCGTTCGTTCGAGTCGGGCGTCTGGTCGATGATGGCGAAGAAGGACCGCAAAGAGGTCCTGTTGCGTTTCGCCGACCTGATCGACGAGAACGTGGAAGAGCTCGCCCTGATCGAGACCCTCGATTGCGGCAAGCCGATTAGCTTCAGCGTCAAGAAAGACATTACCGGCACGGCGATCATGATCCGTTGGTTCGCCGAGGCGATTGACAAGGTCAACGACGAGATCGTGCCCTCGCGAGCCGACGCCATCGCAATGGTCACCCGTGAGCCCATGGGCGTGGTCGCCGCGGTGGTGCCGTGGAACTACCCCATGTATCTGGGTTACGGCGCCAAGGTTGGGCCGGCGCTGGCCGCGGGCAACTCGGTCATCCTCAAGCCCGCCGAGCAAACCCCGCTTTCGGCAATCTGGGCCGCGGAGCTCGCGTCTCAGGCCGGCATTCCCGATGGCGTGTTCAACGTCCTGCCGGGCTTTGGCGAGACCGCGGGCCGGGCGCTTGGCCTCCATATGGACGTCGATTGCGTGACCTTCACGGGCTCGGGCGAGATCGGCAAGATATTCATGAAATATTCAGGCGAATCCAACATGAAGCGGGTCTCGCTCGAATGCGGCGGCAAGTCGCCCCAGGTAGTGCTCGCCGACTGCGACCTTGATCTCGCGGGTCAGGTCGTTGCCAAGGGAATATTTTACAATCAGGGCGAGGTCTGCAACGCGGGCTCGCGGGTCATCGTCGAGGCGTCGGTCAAGGACGCGCTCATCGAGCGGGTGATCGAGAACAGCAAAAAATACATGCCCCACGATCCTCTCGATCCTACCACCGAGATGGGTGCGATCCTGGATGCGGTGCAGCTCAAGCGGATCACCGACTATGTCGAAATCGGCAAGCAAGAAGGCGCCAAGCTCGTCCTTGGCGGTGCACGGGTGATGGAAGATACCGGCGGTTTCTACTTCCCGCCCACGGTGTTCGACAAGGTCCACAACGACATGCGCCTCGCGCGCGAAGAGATCTTCGGGCCGGTGCTTTCGGTCATCACCTGCGACGGGTTCGACGAGGGCATCCGCATCGCCAACGATTCCGACTTCGGGCTCACCGGCAGCATCTGGACCAAGGATATCGACAAGGCGCACAAGGCGGCGCGCGCGCTGCGTTGCGGCGTCGTGTGGATCAACGAATATAACGTCAGCGAGATGTCGACCCCGTTCGGCGGCTACAAGCAGTCGGGTTTCGGGCGCGATAAATCGCTCCATGCGCTGGACAAATACAGCGAGCTAAAATGCACCTGGATCCAGCTGCACGACCAGTAGGGCAGGGGTAATTGGGGGCAGACGATGGCGCGCCAGAGGCAAGACGAAATCCTCGACCTGCTGCAGCTGCGGGGGCAATGCTCGATCACCGAACTGGCCGACCGGCTGAGCGTTTCGGGCGAGACCATCCGCCGCGACATCCGCAAGCTGGCCGACGACGGCACCGTCGAGGCGGTGCGCGGCGGCGTCGCCCTGCCCGAGGTGGTGCGCGAAACCGCATTTCGCTACTGCCTGCTCGAAGAGGTCGAGGCGAAGCAGGCGATTGCGCGGCGTGCCGCCGCCGAGGTCGAGAACGGCGACCGGCTGTTCCTCGCGGGCGGCAGCACGATGGTTTATTTCGCCTACGCGCTGCGCAGCCATCTCGAACTTACGGTGATCACAAACTCGATCGACATCGCGCGCCTGCTGGTCACCCGGAACGGCAACCGGGTTCTGGTCGCCGGCGGCGAGGTCGATGCGCGGAACGGCTGCGTCGAGGGGCCGCTCGCGGTCGACTTCGTGCGCGGCTTCTACGCCGCCAAGGCGATTGTCTCCTCCGCGTGGGTCCACACCTCGGGCGAGCTGATGCATGACGAGGTGGACAGCGCCGAGATCACCCGGGCGATGCTCGAATGCGCCGAACAGCGTATCGTGCTCGCCGATCACACCCGGTTCGGCGGCCAGGGGCTGGTGCGCATCGTCGGGGTCGACGAAATCGACGCACTGGCGACGGACAAGGCGCTGTCCGCCGAGTTCACGGCCGCGATCGAAGCGGCTGGGGTTCGGCTTCTGGTCGCGGACGAAGACGCCGAGATGCTCCAGGCCGCCGCCGTGGCGTCGTGACGGGCTATTTTACCCACTATAAAAAAGGTGACGCGCCGGCGGCCCGGCGTTTGGGAGTGTGAGGCGATGAGCCAACCCGACCATATCTTTTCCGATCTGCCCAACAGCCTGTTTCCCCAGACCCAGCAGGTCTGTGTGGTGACCCGCGATCTCGACGCCTGCATCCGGGGTTTCGCCGACCGGCTTGGCATCGGGCCCTGGTGGGTCAACCGCTACGAGCCGCCGCTGCTCGCCAACGCCAAGCTCTGGGGCGAGCCGGTCGAATGCAGCTTTCTGCTTGCGCTGGCCTGGACGGGTTCGCTCAATTGGGAGGTCATCCAGCCGCTCGAGGGCCCCAGCATCTATAAGGAATATCTCGAAGCCCAGGGCGAGGGCATCCATCATGTGGGGTTCTTTCTCCAGACCATGGGGATGGAATGGGAGCTCTGTCATCGTGAACTTGAGCAGCGCGGGTTCGAGCGCCTGTTCGAGGCGCAATGGAGCGGTGTTTCGTTCTGCTATTACGACACGCTCGATCCGACCCACACCACGTTTGAGATCATCCATCGCCCCGAGGGCTGGACGCGGCCCGAACCGAATTACTGGTATCCCGCGAAACCGGCTTGATGGCCGACTAGTCCGCGGTTGCCTTTTTCGCTACCGGGCCCCGGTGCAGCGCAATGTCGACCAGGGCGGCGGCGGCGATCAAGGTGCCGCCGACGATTTCGCGCCAACCGAACGGCTCTCCCGACAGCCAGGCGGCGGTCGCGGCACCGGCGACGAGCTCCATCAAGTTGAGCAGACCAACCAGGCCCGGGCTCAACTGCCGTGCGCCCCAGATGATCAGGAAATTAGTGGCAATCGCGATGGCGGCGGTTACGCCTAGGACGATCCAGACGATACTGTCGAGAGTATCGAACGCGGTGACGATGCCGGGGCCGTCCGTCGGGATCAGCAGAAAGATGAGGCCGCACACGGCGCAGCCGAGGCTGAATCCGAAGGTCTGCTCGATTGCGCCCACGGCAGTCGCCTGGCGGTAACGGACGCAGGTGTACGCCCACATCATGCCGGCTGCGAGGGCCATCCAGTCGCCGGTGTTCTTGGGCAGCGGCCAGCCATGATCGATGCCGAGCATCACGAACAAGCCGCCGAGGCCCAGCGCGATCGCGAAAAAACGAACGACGGTGATCGATTCGCCCAGGAACAGGCGGCCCAGAATGGTCGCCCATATGGGCATCAGATAAAACAGCAGCAGAACCCGGACGATCTCCGTATTCAGGAAGGCGTTGGCGTAAAGGTAGAAGCCGCCGCCACCCAACAGGCCGGTCACGACCCAGTTCCAGCCGGCCGCCCGGATGACACCCCGGTATTTGAGCGCGAACGGGAACATGACGGCCGTCGCCGCCCCGTAAATAAAAAGAATCGTCCAGGGGCCGCTCACCCCGCCGTCTTCGAGCATGCGGAGCGGAATCCAGAAGGCGCCCCATACCGTGGCACAGATGCCGACGGCGACGCAGGGCAAAACAGCGGGCGAGATGGTGGACGGGCGGATCATCGACCACGCCCTTAGCATTGGGGAGGACCCCCGTGCAAGCGCGCCCGTCCCGATGCATCGCGACGGGCGGCCGGTGTTCAGCCTTGGGACGAGTTGTGAGCCAGCGGCGCGGGCCGGGCGAGCATGTCTGTCGCCGCGGCCGCGATGATCAGCCCGCCACCCAGGATCTCGCGCAGGCCGAACGGCTCGTCGGTAATCAGCGAGGCCGCCACGGCGCCGACCACCAACTCCATCATCAGCAGGATCGTCGCGCGCGCGGGGCTGAGCTGGCGTGCGCCCCAGACGAGCGAGAGGTTGCCGCCGACCGCGACCAGTGCGGTCGCCACGAGAACCGCCCAAGTCCAGCCGCCGATGGCCGAAAGTTCGGGGAAGGCGCTATGCCCGCCCAGCGGCAGGAGGAAGAACAGGCCGCCGATGAGCAGTCCCCAGACATAGAATCCGAGGGTCTGCTCGAGGGAGCCGATCTCGCCGGTTTGGCGCAGTCGAACTGCGGCGCAAGACCATACGAAGCCGGCGCCGAGCGCCAGCCAATCGCCGACGTTGCGCGGCAGCGGCCAGCCGCTGTCGACCCCGAGCATGACGACGAGGCCGCCAAGCCCGAGCGCGATGGCGAGCAGGCGGAGCCTTGTAATCGTCTCACCCAGGACGAGGCGGCTCAGCAGCACCGACCAAATCGGCGCGAGGTAGAAGAGAAAGAGCGCGTGGACCACGTCGGTGTGCAGGAAGGCATTGCCGTAGAGTAGGAAGCTGCCGCCGGTCAACAGGCCTGTCAGTGCCCAACCCCAGCCCGCCGTGCGCACGCCGCGCCAGCAGAGCAGGGCAAAGGGTGCGAGCACGATCATGGAGATGGTATAGAGCGCGATCATCACCCAGGCGCCGTCGATACCGCCCTCGTCGAGTCGGCGCACGGGGATCCAGAAGATGCCCCAAAACATTGCCGGCGCGCCAACCGCGAGGCTGGCCAACAGGTCGGGGCGGCGTACGAAAAGCGAGGTCACGGCGCAGCCAGATGCGAAGCAGGTTCGTATTCCCAGGGCACCGGGGCGCTAATAATATTTGCGGTAGGTCTCGGCGATCTCTTCGGGCGCCATATCCCTGACGCAGGCGATCTCGCCCTGCTTGACCGAGTGGAACACGCTCCACAGATCGTCGGGGAACCAACCCTTGACCACCGCATCGGCCTCGGCGAGGGCCAGCGCCTCGCCGAGCGAGGCGGGCAATAGCTCGATGCCGCGCCTTTTGCGTTCGGCCTCGTCGAGCTCCGAGGGTGGGATGTTGAGCAGCTCGGGCGCGGGAAGTCTTTCGCGAATGCCCTCGAGCCCGGCGCGCACGAGCACGCCGAGCGTCAGGTGAGGTGAGGCGGTGGCATCCCCCGCACGGTACTCGGCGTTGAGCCGCTTGGCCGGGGTCGCGCCGTCGCCCGACCAGATGGGTGGCAGGCGCAGCGCGGCTTCGCGGTTGCCGGTGCCGACGGCGGCGGCGCTTGAGCTCCAGCGCCCGGGCGTGAGGCGTAGGTATGACGCGGGGCTCGGCGCGGTAAAGACGCAGAGCGCGGGCAAGTGGCGGATGACGCCGGCCAGGAACGAGCCGAACAACTCGCTCACGCCGCCGGGCTTGGCGGCGTCGAAACAGGCGGGCTGGCCCTTGGCGTCGATCAGGCTGATATGGGTGTGTACGCCATTGCCGACGGAACCGAGATTGACGATCGGCGTGAAGCTCGCGCGCCGATCCATCCGGCGCGCGACCTCGCGCACGACCTCGCGGGTGATTGCCACCCGATCGGCCGCTTTGATGCCGATGGCGGGCGAGGTCGCAACCTCGTACTGGGCGAGGCCGTATTCGGGCTCGAAGGTTTCGGGCTCGGTGCCGGCCTGTTGCAGCGCCGCCATAACGCGGCTCGCAAATTTTTCCTCGAGGCGGAGCGCCTCGACGGTGAAGCCCGGCGCCGGCCAGGGCTGGACGTCGGAGAGATGAAACTCGTTCTCGACGCCCGACTTGACCTGCAGGCCGGTTTCGGACTCGAGGTCGTCGAGCGCGCGCTTGAGAAAGCCCCGCCCGCAGGCGGTCCAGAGCGTGCCGTCGAGGTTGTACCAGTCGCACATGAAGAGATGGAGCGGCGAGGCGCCCTCGGCGACATCGACCTTGATCTCGCTGTCTTCATCGGGGATCAGGATGACATCGTTCATCGGTCCCCACGGCGTGGGATCGGCGATCAGCGGGAAGGGGAGTAGAGCCTGGACGGCGGGCGGCAGGATGATGCCGTGCTTGAGCCGGCCGGGCAGCTCGGAGAGCGGGAACGAACGCCCCCGGTTGAGCCCGACCAGATCGGGCCAGCAAAACATCACGATATCGCTGTCGGCCATAGAATTATCTCCCTTGTTTCCTCCCGGCCCCGCCAGGCCGAGGGTCCTGCCATGCGTGTCGTCAGTCTGCCACAAAGCGCCGGTCTGCGACCATACATTGACGGCGTTGCGCGGTTGCCAAGGAGTGTGGCCCTCGCGTAGGCTGGCGGGCTACGTAAAGGGAGAGATCATGGCTAAGACGAAGCCGGCCGCCGGGGGGCGCGGCGGAAACGAGAGCGATCCGAACGGGGAATCTTCGAACTTCAATCCGTGGGATCCGGAGCAGCGGCCCCACCGGGCGGCGCAGTTCGCCGCGATGCGTTCGGGCTGCCCGTTCGCCCATACGGAGCATGACGGCGGCTATTGGGTAGCCAGCCGCTACGCGGACGTCTTCGAGCTCGCGCACCAGACGAATTTGTTTGCTTCCTCGCCCGGCGTGATGATCCCGCCGATCCCCCGCGCGCCGCAGATGCACCCCATGGAGACCGACCCGCCGCGCCACGAGGCGTTGCGCAAGCTGCTGCTGCCGCGCTTTACGCCAAAGGTGATGGCGGGGTGGAAGCCCAAGGTGCGCGGCGTGATCAACGGTCTGATAGACGACTTCATCGAGGACGGTGAGGCCGAGCTGACGGAGGCGCTGGTCAAGCCCCTGCCCATGTTCATCATCTGCACCATGATGGGCATCGAGGACGATATCGATAAATTCTGGGGCTGGATCGAGAACATCATCTATGGCCGGCTTGAGGACGATCCCACGGCGATGAACGGTGCCTGCGACGCGCTTTACGCCTACATGACCGAGCTGGTGGCCAAGCGCCGCGCCGAGGGCGGTGGCGAGGACCTGGTGAGCCTCCTGCTCGGCGCTGACCTGGAGGACAGTTGGATGACCGAGGCCGATATGATCGGGACCTGCTTCTTCCTGCTGATCGCGGGGCTCGACAACACGGGCGTGGGCATCCGCAACGGGCTTCGTCACGTTGCGAGTGACGCGGAATTGCGCGACCGGCTGCACGGCGAGCCGCGACTGGTGGCCACCGCCATCGAGGAGGTGCTTCGGCTTTACACCCCGGTGAGCGGGCTGTGCCGGACGGCGACGAAAGACACGGAGCTCGAAGGCCGGCCGGTCGCCGAGGGCGAGCGGGTGCTGTTGCTGTTCGCTTCGGCCAACCGCGACGAAACCGAGTTCCCCGACCCGGACAGCTTTCGCGTCGACCGCAAGATCAACCGGCATATCGCGTTCGGCGCGGGCATCCACCGCTGCCTGGGCTCGAACCTTGCGCGGCTCGAAATCCGCACCGCGGTGGAAGAGGTGCTGCGCCGGATGCCCGATGTCCGGCTGTGCGAGGGCGAGGATCCCGACTGGTTCGGGTTCGATCCCCTGCGGGTTGAGTTCACGCCAGGGGTAAGGGAAGGAGAGGGAGCGTGAAGGTTCGCATCGACCGGGAAAGATGCCAGGGCCACAACCGCTGCGTCGATATGTGCCCCGGTGTGTTTGATACCGATGAGCTGGGCTACGCGGTGGCGCTGGCGGGGGTGGTTCCTCCCGAGCATGAGAGCGACGCGCGCGACGCCGCCGATTCCTGTCCGGAGCGAGCGATTACGCTCGACGAGGACGGCGGTTGAACCCCGCGGCTCGAGCTTTCGGGATCGCGCCCGGCTGAGGGTCCTCGTGTCATGACCACCGCCCAGAATGATTATTCCGCCTGCCTGACCTTCGATTTTGTTTCGTTCTCCGCCTGGCTTCGCGAATTCGGCTTTACCTCGTCGACCCATATGTCGAAGGGCGAGTTCGCCGGCCGAGTGGCGCTACCGCTCGCCGGCCTGGAATTTGAGCCCGAACAGCCTCTAACTGCTGCGGGAATTCGGCTTCACCTACGACAGCAGCCTGATGGGGACTGATTTCCAGCCCTATCTTTGCCGTCTGGGCGATGAGCCTAACCCGGACGAGGGTTACCGGTTCGGCCGAGAAATCGATCTCGTGGAAATTCCCGTCTCCTGGGCGCTCGACGACTGGCCCTATTTCGAGGTCGTTTTCGAGCCCGACCCGCTGGTTGGCCTGTCGTCGCGCGCGCGCTCGAGATGTGGTCGGCGGATGTATGGCCATGTGCCCGGCGGTTTATTTACGGCCACCTTCCACCCCCAGGTCATCGGGCACGATGCGTGCATGATGATGCTCGAGGGCTTGATCGATCATATCGGCGCGACGCCGGGCATCGCATTCAAGACGGTGAAAACCGTGGTCGAGGAGTTTAGCGCAAGCCACGAACCAAAATCCGGGTAAAGCCGCAAGCCCTACAGACAGGTTGGGCGAGCGAAGCGAGGTTGGAGATAGTAGGTTGACTGACTGTGCCGTATTGTAAGTTCTGTAAAATGTCCGAGCTATGGCACGAGGGACGGTAGGTGTTGAGCGCCGTCTTAAAATGATGCCGAAGCACGAAGCAGGAGATGTTACCTTACGCTAAGGTTGAATATGGTAGAAATCTGTCCGGTTGCCGCGCTTCGCAGCGCCTGGTTAGATTAGCGCTGCCGTCACTTTGGCCTTAGGAAGCGCCGAACGGTTAAATTTTAGACAAATGGATCGTGAGCACGGTTCAACATCCATAACGTTCTTTGAGAGGGAGATTAGGGAGAATGGAATTCAAGTCACTTCGCAAATGGCTGGCGCCTTCAGCGCTCGCCCTTGCGGCCGCGGTCGCGTTGCCGACTGCTCAAGCGGCCGATTGTCCGGCACCGTCGGGCGATCCCATCGGCATCGGCTTTAACGTCGCACTCACGGGCCCGGTCGCGGGCTGGGGCCTGCCGGGTGTCACCGGCCTGCAGATGTGGGTCGATGACCAGAACGCCGGTTGCGGCCTGCTCGGCCGTCCCGTCGAACTGCACCTGTTCGACAACGAGTACATCGCGAGCAAGGCGCTCCAGGGCGCCCGCCAGCTCGTGTTTGAAAACGAAGTCAGCTTCATCACCGGCATCGGTGGCACCACGGGCGATTCGCAGATTCCGTTCCTGACCGACAACGGCGTGTTCTACGCGCCACTCGCGACGGCCGACCTCGGCCCGGAGCGGCCCTACACCATCGCGGGCACGGACGTGTTCCCACGTGGTGAGATGATGCGTCCACTTTATATCAGGTCGATCTATCCCGAACTCAAGACCATGGCGATCATTTCCCAGGAGGACCCGACGGCGGAGGTCGGCCAGGCCTGGGAAGTCGGCGCGGCGATGGCGGTGGGCTGGGAGGTCGTCTATGACGAGCATTTCGGCGCCGAGACGGCGGATTTTGCGCCGGTCGTGACGGCCGTTCTGGCGGCCAAGCCGGATTATGTTTCCCTTGCCGTCACCTGGCCGGATTACATCCCGCTGATCATGGAGCAGCTCTACCTGCAGGGCTTTGAAGGCCCGATCGATGCCAACTACATCGAGTGGAGCACGGTTTTGCCGAAGGTTCCCGCCGAATGGGCCGCGAAGGTCGGGGGCTTCGAGAGCTATCCCCGTTTCGACGATCCGTGGTGGGGCGAGCCCTCGATGCAGCATGCTTTTGGTGACGACTGGATCGCGCGTTACGGTCCCGGCGGACCCGAGGACGTGGGCACGCCCATGACGGGCATCGACTATCTCTATGTTCCGACCCTTCAGATCTGGGCTGGCGGCGTCGCCAAGGCGGGCACGCTGGATCCGGATGCGGTGATCGAGGCGATTCGCTCGAATCCCTGGGTGATGACCCTCGAGGGCCCGGCGACGATTACCGGCGACGAAATGTGGGGCATTCGCAACATGATGTCCCAGCCGGTGCCGACGACCCAGTTCAGCCTCGAATGCAACTGTAAACGTATCGTCGACATGCGGCGGTTCGAGCCATTTTTCGAAGCCCACAGGGCAACGATCATGGGTGTGGTCGAGGCCCGCGGCCTGGCGTGGCACCAGCGCTAACAGCGGGGGACCGCATTACGATGTGACGTGACGTTCCCGCCGGGTTGCCTTTCCGGCAACCCGGCGGGACGCGACGTTTTATTGAGAGCCATTCGGGAACTTTCCCCGTGCGCGGCGGGCCAGACGCGTGACCGCGCACGGCGCAGGACTTAACCACCCGGGCGCCCAAACGGCGGACGAGAAACAGGACGTACCCGTTCCATGGATTCAGCCACCCTCATCCAGACCCTGTTGAATTCGGTCGTGACCGCCTCAATTTATGCGCTGGTCGCGGTGGGCCTGGCCATGGCCTTCGGGGTCATGAAGATGGCGAATTTCGCCCATGGCGAGTTCTTCATGGTGGGGTCTTATACAGTCTACGTACTCTATCAGCTCGGCGGCTTTAATTTCTGGGTCGCCGTCGCTCTTTCGATGCCGATCGTCGCTCTTCTGGGCGTTGCGACGGAACGGCTGATCTTTCGACCAACGGGCAAAAATATTCTCGCCGGGTTCATGGCCACGGTGGGGCTTGGATTCGTTCTTCAGGTTGCGGTGGGACGAATCTGGGGTGTGGGCATGATGAAGCGCATCGACACCCCCTATATGGGCGCGGCGGAGATCGGCGATGCCTTTGTCGGCTGGCAGCGCCTGATCGTCATTCCCTGCGCCATCGCGATGCTGATCGCGTTGCGTTATTTCCTCTACAATATGAAGCTGGGCAAGGCACTACGCGCCTGTGCGCAGGAACCTGAGGCCGCCGCGCTGATGGGCATCAACATCCGCACCATGACCATGCTGGCCATGGCGCTGGCGGGAGCCTCCGCGGGGCTCGCCGGTGCGCTCATGGCTCCGATCCACGCCGTCACACCCTATATGGGCCACGGCATCGTGCTGATCGCCTTCGTCGTCGTCATCGTCGGCGGCACGGCGAGCATCGGAGGCGCGGTTCTGGCCGCCGTAATCCTCGGTTTCATCCATACCTTCGTGACCACGCTGACCGATAGCCTGGTCGGTACCATGGTCGGCGTCGGCTTCATGGCGATTACTCTCGTCATCCGACCGCAAGGATTGCTCGGCCGTGAAAAACCGTAACCAGAACGCGTGGCGCGGCCGATGACCGAGTTGCACCGGAAATACCGCGGCTGGGTCCCGGTCATCGTCATCCTAGCGATCCTCTGCATCATTCCGTTCCACATGAGGGCCTATCATGTGGAGATCGCGATCATCTATTTCATGAGCGTGATCCTTGCGGCCAGCTACCGGCTGGTGACGACGACGGGCGACTGGGGCTTCGCGCATATAATCATGCAGGGGGTCGGCGCCTATGCCACGGCTCTGCTCGCCAAACATGCGGGCATACCCTTCATCGTCATGGTGCCCCTCGCGGGCTTCGTAACCGCACTGGTCGGGGCCATTATCATGGTTCCAATGCTGCGCACCAAGGGCTTCGCCTTCTTTATCGCCTCCTTCGCCTTCGGCGAGTTCATCCGCATGTTGTGGATGAAGGTTAAGCATCCCTTCGGCGGCACGGGCGGCATTACGGGCATTCCCAGCCCCGAGCTCTTCGGGCTGAAGCTGGCAAGTTCGGTGAATTACTATTTTGCCTCCATGGCCGTCATGGTGATCGCCGTCTTCATCATCTGGCGGTTGGACAGGTCGCGCATCGGCAATGCCTGGAAGGCGATCCACACCGACGACAGCCTAGCCGAATGCATGGGCATAAACGTCGCGCGCTACCGCACCCTCGCCTTCGTCATCGGCTCGTTCTTCGCCGGTACCGCGGGTGCGCTGCTGGCCTACCGTATGGGCTCGGTCGACCCGCATAATTTCGAGATTACCCAGATGATCTATCTCGTCATCTGGGTGGTGATCGGGGGTGCCGCCACCTTCTGGGGGCCCCTGATCGGGGTCACCCTGCTCACGGTCGCGTTCGAATGGAGCCGATCGATGCTCGAATGGCGACCCATGCTGTTCGGCGGCCTGCTGATCCTTTCCCTGATCTTCATGCCGGGCGGGATCGAAAGCCTGTTGCCCGGGCTGCGCCGACCGCCGGGCGAGCATTACGCGCGCTTCCGTAAGTGGCTCACAACCGTTAAGCCGGGCTGAGGGGCGGGCCATGGCACTCCTTGAAATTCGTAACCTGAGCAAGAATTTCGGCGGCCTGGCGGCCGTCTCCGACCTCGACCTCGACGTCGAGCAGGGCGAAATTCGCGGCATTATCGGGCCCAACGGCGCGGGCAAGACGACGTTGTTCAACGTAATCAGCGGCGCCTACAGGCCCTCGGGTGGCACCATCTCGTTCGAGGGCAAGTCGATCGCCGGCAAGCGCCCGAGTACGATCGCCGCTATGGGCGCGGTGCGCACCTTCCAGCGCACGGCCCTGTTCGAGGATTTCGACGTGCTCGGCAACGTTTCGGTGGCGCGCCACCTGCACGCCAAGGAGACCGTGTTTGGCGCGATCATGGGCACGGCGTGGAAGATGGAGGCGGCCAACAAGAAGCGCGCCGAGGAAATCGTCGATTTCATCGGCCTGGGAGAGGTCAAGCACGAGCTGGCGGTCAACCTCTCGCACGGCCATCAGCGAGCGCTCAACGTGGCCATGGCCGTGGCCACGGAGCCCAGGCTGCTGATGCTCGACGAGCCGGTCGCCGGCATGAACCCGGGCGAAAAGGCGTTCATGACCGAGGTCATCCGAAAATTGCGCAACGAGTGGAACATCACCGTCATTCTCGTTGAACACGACATGCGTACGGTGATGGGCGTGTGCGAGAGCGTGACTGTGATCAATTTTGGCCGCAAGCTGGCCGAGGGCACCCCGGACGAGATCGTGTCCAACGAGGACGTCATCGAGGCCTACCTGGGCTCGGAAGAAATCCTGGGAGAAGATTTCTAGTGCTGCTTGAGATCAACGATGTGTGGATCCACTACCGCAAGGTCGCGGCGGTGAAGGGTATCTCCATCAGCGTCGAGGAAGGCCAGGTCGTCACTCTGATCGGTGCCAACGGCGCGGGCAAGAGCACTACGCTGCGC
>CAVOEB010000017.1:0-46099 GCA_963694715.1 Alphaproteobacteria bacterium
CCTAAAGCAGCATCGCGAGCGGGTCTTCGATCAAGGTCTTGAACGCGCCGAGGAGGCGCGCGCCGGCAGCGCCATCGACCACCCGGTGATCGCTCGACAGGGTGCAGCTCATCACGGTGGCGATGGCCAGCGCGCCGTCGGTAACGACCGGGCGCAGCTCGCCTGCGCCGACCGCGAGGATGCAGCTCTGCGGCGGGTTGATGATCGCATCGAACTGCCTGATCCCGAACATGCCGAGGTTCGAGATGGATATCGTACCGCCCTCGTATTCGTTGGGCTTGAGTTCCATGGGCACGGCGCGCGCGCGCGCGGCCAGGCCCTTCATTTCGGCGGAAATCTGCGCAAGCCCCTTGGCGTCGGCGTCGAAGATGATCGGCGTGATCAGCCCGTCTTCCATCGCTACAGCGACGGAGACGTCGATAGAATTGTGCATGAGGATGGCGTCGTCGGTCCACGACGCGTTGGCCTCGGGCACATTGCGCAACGCGAGCGCTACGGCACGGATGATAAAATCATTGACCGAGAGTTTGTCGACACCGGCCTTCGCGTTAAGTTCGGCGCGAGTGGCGAGCAGCTTGTCCAGCGTACAGTCAAGCGTCAGGTAAAAGTGGGGCACGGTCTGCTTGGACTGGAGCAGACGCTTCGCAATACCCTCGCGCATGGGGGTGTGGGGAATTTCGGCCGCGCCCTCCCGTGAGGCTCGCGCGGCCGCTGCAGGACGCGGTGTCTTCGCGGCTGCCGACGGCGCTGGAGCGCTCGCGGCCCCGCCCGACGCCACCGCTGCCTCGATGTCGGCCTTGACGATCCGCCCGCTGGGACCGCTGCCCGATATTGTAGCGAGATCGAGCCCGGCCTGTGCCGCCATACGCCGCGCAAGCGGGCTCGCCTTGATCCGTTCGCCCGCCTCGCGGGCGGGAGCCGCCGACGCCGGGGCTTCGGGTGTGGGTGCTTGTGCCTCGGGTCGGGCGGCGGGAATGGCCTTGCTGGCTGTTGCCGCGGGCGCTGGCGCAGGGGCTGCAGCCGGTGCCGGGGCGGACAAGTCCATGTCGTCGAGTACGCTTTCGTCTTCGCCGTCCTCGAGCACGACGGCGATAATCGCGTTAACGGGGACATTCTTGGTGCCTTTGGCGACGACGATCTTCGCCAGCGTGCCTTCGTCGATGGCTTCAAGCTCCATGGTCGCCTTGTCGGTCTCGATTTCGGCCAGGATGTCTCCCGCCGCGACGGCCTCGCCTTCTTTTTTGAACCACTGACCCATATTGCCCTCTTCCATGGTGGGCGAGAGGGCGGGCATGGTGATCTTAACGGGCATGGCGTTTCTCCTTCCGTCCGCGGCGCTATTCGACGTAACAGGCGTTGCGCGCGGCCTGGACGATCTGCTCGGGCTGGGGCAAAGCTAGCTTCTCGAGATTGGCGGCGTAGGGCATGGGCACGTCGGCCCCGGCGATGCGGGCGACGGGGGCGTCCAGTTCGTCGAACGCGTGTTCCATGACAATCGCGCCGATTTCGGCGCCGATGCCGGCAAAGGCCCAGCCTTCCTCAACTGTTATCAGGCGATGGGTACGACGGACCGAGGCCAGGATCGTCTCGCTGTCGAGCGGGCGAATGCTGCGTAGATCGATGACCTCGGCCTCGATGCCCTCGCCCGCCAGGGTCTCGGCGGCGGCGAGCGCGTGGCCGACCATGCGTGAAAATGCGACGATCGTGACGTCTGCGCCGGGCCGCAGCACGGCCGCCTCGCCGATGGGCACGAGATAATCCTCGCCCTCGGGGACCTCGAAGCTCTGGCCGTAAAGCAGCTCGTTTTCGAGAAAGACGACCGGGTTCGGATCGCGGATCGCCGATTTCAGCAAGCCCTTGGCATCGGCCGCGGAATAGGGGGCGACGACCTTGAGGCCCGGAACCTGGCCGTACCAGCTCGCATAGCACTGGGAATGCTGGGCCGCGACTCGGGCCGCCGGGCCGTTGGGGCCGCGAAAGACAATCGGGCAGCTTTGGATGCCGCCGGTCATGTAGAGGGTCTTGCCCGCCGAATTGACCAGCTGGTCAATCGCCTGCATGGCAAAATTGAAAGTCATGAACTCGATGATGGGGCGAAGACCGCCAAAGGCGGCGCCGACACCGATGCCGGCGAAGCCCGCTTCCGTGATCGGTGTATCAATGACCCGCGCCGGGCCAAACTCCTCGAGCAGGCCCTGGCTGATCTTGTAGGCGCCCTGGTATTCCGCGACCTCCTCGCCCATCAGGAAGACGAGGGGGTCAGCGCGCATTTCCTCGGCCATGGCGTCGCGCAGCGCCTCGCGGACCGTGAGTGCGGGCATGGTGTTCTCCCCTGCCCTGTCAGACTGCGTGCATGACGTCGGTCCAGAGCTCGACTGCGTCGGGCTCGGGCTCGGACTGGGCGTAATCGGCGGCCTCGGCGACGACAGCCTTGACCTCGCGATCGATCTCTTTGAGCGCCTCTTCCGTAGCGTGGCTCTCGTCGAGCAGGCGGGTGCGCACCATGTCGATGGCGTCGTGCTCGTGGCGGACCTTGCTGACCTCTTCCTTGCTCCGGTACTTGGCCGGATCGGACATGGAATGGCCACGGTAGCGATAGGTCATCATTTCTAGCAGCGCAGGGCCATTGCCTTCCCGGCTATTGAGCGCAGCTTCCTCGATCGCCTGCTTCACGGCGAGAACATCCATGCCGTCGACCTGGCGGCCCGGAATCCCGAACGACGTGCCGCGTTCGAACATCTCGGTGCCAGACTTGGCCCGGGCAATCGAAGTCCCCATGGCGTACTGGTTGTTCTCGATCACGAAGATCACCGGCAGGTGCCAGAGCGAGGCCATGTTGAAGGCTTCGTAGACCTGGCCCTGGTTGGCCGCGCCCTCGCCGAAGCAGGCGGCGCTGACCTTGCCGTTGGCGAGATATTTGTGGCTGAGCGCGAGGCCGACGCCGAGCGGTACCTGGGCGCCGACGATACCGTGGCCGCCGTAAAAGGCGTGCTCCTGGTCGAACATGTGCATCGAGCCGCCCTTGCCCCTGGAGACTCCACTGGCGCGCCCGGTCAGTTCCGCCATCACCGCGCCGGGGGCAGCGCCTCGTGCGAGCATGAAGCCGTGGCAGCGGTAGCCCGTAATGATCGAATCGTCGCCGCGCAGGCCGTACTTGATGCCCGTGCAAACCGCCTCCTGGCCGATATAGAGGTGGCAGAAGCCGCCGATCAAACCCATGCCGTAAAGCTGGCCCGCTTTTTCCTCGAAGCGACGGATGGTGAGCATTTCGCGGTAATAGCCAAGCAATTCGTGGCCGCTCGCGGGCAGGCGCGCGTCTTCGCCGGGCGCCGCCGTCTTCGAACGCGATTTCCGCCTGTTTGTCGCCATATTCGATACCACTTTCGCGCGCGCCGGAGCCTCGATCGATCCCTGTCCGCTGGCGCAGGGATAAACTAGCGCGGATCGAGGCCGCCAGGCAAGCACAGGCCGAAATTTCGCTTAGCCTGCTAAGTACAATCACGTGTCTAGATAGGACCTAGAGCCCGACCGGTTAACAGACAATTAACGTTGAGAGAAGGCTTGTAATCCTTTGCACCGACGTAATCATTATATACTTCAGTCGACGACGAATGAGCGGACTCAAAGTAACGAGGCACCGCGATGATGCTCGCGATGCCCCAGAACTCAACCGAGACCGGCCGAGACCGGCCCGCGCGGATCAATCTTTGTGGTTGTGCAGCCAGTCGGCGACCAGGCAGATGATCTCGAACATAATTACCGAGGCGTTGATCGAGGTGATCTTCGAGGGATCGTCCTTGGTCGGCATGGGGCAGACCACGTCACCGCCGATGATGTTCATGCCGCGCATGCCGTGGAGGCAGCGCATGGCCTCCCACATGGTCAGGCCCGGATAACCGGGCTCGATGTTCGAAACTCCCGGCGCGTAGATCGGGTCGAGGCTGTCGAGATCGAAGGTGACGTAGCACGGCTTGTCGTCGGGGATACGCGAGCGGATCTCCTTGACCACCGCCTCGACCCCCATCTGGTCGAACTCGGTCTTGTAGATCACCCGATAGCCCGCATCCTCGCTGTAGTGATCCATGTCGAGCGAACCAAGATGGCCGCGCATGCCGATCTGAATAACCTTTTCGGCGTCGACCAGCCCCTCCTCGTTCATGAACATGCCCCAAGAGCCCGCCCAGTAGACGTTGCCCAGAACGTGGGGCGCGTCGTAGGTGTCGACGTGGGCGTCGAAATGGACCATGGCGACGGGTTCGCCACCGCTGATCTTCGAGGTCGGGCTCGCGATAGCGCGCAGGATGGGCAGCGGAATGGAGTGATCGCCGCCGATAGAGACCGGCCGGGCGCCGGCGTCGTCGATCCTCTGGAACGCGGCTTCGATATCCTTGATCGCCAAATCGTTGTTCATGGCGTGGGGCAGTGGCGTATCGCCGATGTCGTTGATGGTGCAGAGCGACCAGGGATCGATCAGATATTCCTTGTGGCAACGCCGATAGCCCATGGACATGTCGCGCACCGCGCGAGGGCCCAGATGCTGGTCGCGTTCGGTGGTGCCGTTGCCCGAGCTGTGGGGCACGCCAACCAGCGCGATGTCGCAATTGGAAGCGTCGGGGTCGTGGGGGCAGCGGAACAGGGTGGGAATGCCGTACCAGTAGAGGTAGGGGTCGAAAACTGAGCTGTCGCAGGCCTTGCCCATCGTGATCTCTCCTTCGGTTTACGGACGACGCGGTCGCAGCCTCTCCGGCCCGGTTTCGTCGTTTAGAATTGTCGCTCGTCTCCTGCCTGGCAGTCTAGGCGAGGGTGCTTTACGCGGCAATAGCCCCCGCTACATCTCGCTCAGCGCCTGGTCCATGACCCCGATCAGGATGTCGGCGTGTTCGGGCTGGAAGCTGAGGTTGGGACGGATCTTGAAGATGTTCCCAAAGTGGCCCTCCTGGCCCGTGAGCACACCCAGGGCGCGCATCCGGTTCAAGATGCGCTCCATCTCGGCGCGCGCCGGCTCGCGGCTCTCGCGGTCCTTGACGATCTCGACGCCCGCGATCAGGCCACGGCCGCGGACGTCGCCGATTAGGGGATGTTTGTTCATCAGTCCGCGCAGACCCTCGCGCAGGTATTCGCCGGTCTTCCCGGCCCGCTCGACGAGACCCTCTCGCGCAATCACGTCGAGCACCGCCGAGCCGGCGGCACAGGCCACGGGGTTACCGCCGAAGGTGGAGAACATGCCTACCTCCTTGCCGAAGGCGTCGAGAATCTCAGGGGTGGTGACGACGACACCCAACGGGATGCCGTTGCCCACCGGCTTGCCCAAGGTGACGATATCAGCCTGAGCGCCATAGGATTCGAAGCCCCACATATGGCTGCCGGGCCGGCCGAAGCCGAACTGGACTTCGTCGGCGATGAACAGGCCGCCCGCGGCCCGGACCTTTTCGGTGACCAGCCGCAGATAGTCCTCGGGCACGTCGGGTACGCCGTTGCTGCAAAACGAGCTGTCGATCATGACACAGGCCGTGCCAAGCCCGGCCTCGCCGAGTTCGGCGATGGCGCGGTCGACGTCGGCCGCGTATTTCGCCGCGAGGTCGGGCTCACCGGCACCATATGGTCCCCGGTAAGGATCGGGAGGCATGAGCGCGCGCATATGGGGCTCAAGCGCCTTGCCGTGGTGGGGCGAGAAGGCCGTGAGCGCCTCGGTGATGCCGTGATAGGCGTCTTCCATGATGATGCCGCCGCGCTTGCCCGTCAGGAACCGCGAGATCTGCCAGGCGACGTCGTTGGCCTCGCTGCCCGAATTGACAAAGATGCAGGCGCCGAGATCGCCCGGGAAAGTGTCGGCAAGCTGCTCGGCATAATCGATGATAACCTGGTAGAGATAGCGGGTGTTGGTCGCCAGCGCCGCCATCTGGCGCCCAACCGCCCGGGCCACGTGAGGGTGGGAATGCCCCACCGTGGGCACATTGTTGTAGCCGTCGAGCATGGCCCGGCCGTTGGCGTCGTAGAGCCACGGTCCCCGGCCCCGCTCGACGTGGACCGGATTGTCGTAGGTTAACAAGAGGTGCTCGCCCAGAGAATTATGGCGACGCGCGAGCAAGGCGCCATCGTCGTCGGCTTCCGGCGTGTCAGCATCACCCACCGCACAATAGGGCGGATAGCAGATGGCGCGGCGCAGGCGCGCGCGCACCGCATCGCGCCCGATGCTGGCCAGCTCATCGATAGCGCGGCCGCAGATCGGCTCAAGCTCGTGCAGATAGTCCGGCTGATCGGGAGTTTCGGCGCGCCGCCAAGCGATGATGGTCATGGTCTGGGCGTAGCGCGCCAGCACCAGGTCGTAGATCAGGTCGACCTCGTCTTCTTCGAGCGCGAGCCCGATATCGTAGCCCGCGACGGCCGCCTCCATCAGGGCGAGCCGGTCGTCCACCGCCGGGCGCAGAAAATCGAGCAGCAGGGACAACTCGTTGATCAGGGGTGCGAACATCATGTCACCGAAATCTATGATCCCCGTTACCCGGTTGGCTTCGGGATCGACCACCAGATTGGCGCCGCCCGCGTCGGCATGGATGACCTGATGGCGCAGGCCCTCGAGCCGGGGGGCGACTTCCGATCCGAAGTGGTCGAGCGTTTCCTCGGCGGCCTTGCGCGAGGCCTTGTCCGCGATATGACTCGTGTGGGGCCGCAGATTCGCCGCCCGGCTCAAGTCCCACGGGTGGGGATTGGCCGCGCCAGGGTGGAAGAAGCCGCGGAACGCCCGGTCAAGGCGCGCGGCGCTCGCGCCCACGTCATGGAGCAGGTCGGGCGTCAGGGTCGCGTCATCGAGCATGGTTCCCGGCAGGAAACTCACTGCCCGAACCATGTGGCGCGCGCCGTCCGGCCCCTCGACCCAGCGGATGGCATTGCCCTCGACGTTGCGCCGGACGCGGGGCACGGGCAAGCCGGGGTCCTGGCGTTCGAGATGATCGAGCGCGCGGGTCTGGAAATCGATGACGTCTTCCGCCTCGCCGGCGTTGGAAATCTTGAGCACCCAGGCGCTGCCGTTTTCGCGCACCATGAAGTTCTGGTCGCGTTCGCTGACCAGCGCCGTGAATTCGCCCTTGAGGGCGAATTCCTGCTCGGCGATGCGGCGCGCAAAATCCTCGGAAAAGGCCGGTGGATTGCGGTCCATGAACTTGATGCCGGTGCCTTTGTCACTGCTCATCATTGCCCTGCTGCCCTCGTGATGTACTAACGGATACGAACGGCAGCAGTCTAGGCGAGCAACCCTGGGGCCACAACGATGGAGTACTCCCGTCGACAGGTGTTTTAGGGCGTTGGGACGTGCTAATGCGTGGCGAGGGCGTCGGTGTAGATCACCACTTCGTCGGCACCCGCCAGGTTCAGCATGTAGCGCGCCCGCTCGTCGAGCATGTCGGGATCGAGACCGTCGGGCCGCAGCAGGGCGACCTTGCGCTCGAGGCCGGCACGCTCGTCGGCAGTGGCCTCGAAGGCAATATGCGCCTCGGCAAGATCATCGGAGAGCTTGACCCAGGAGAGCAGACCGCGATCGCCCTGGATGGCGTGATAACCGAAATAGACCATCAGAAGCGCGCAACTGGCCGGGACGATGCGGCCCCGCCAGCGCTTCAGAATGTCCCCCACTCGCATCATGGGCGGCAGTGAATCACAGTGGATTCCACAGCGTCAACGGAATTTTTCCAAACAAGCCAATGGGATGCGATATTCTTTTCGCAGCATGAGTCATAGACCGTTGATTTGATTTGATAATCTGGCGCCCGAGTCGCTGCAATATTTTTTGTCCGCCGGAACGCCTACCCGCCGCGATTTCGGATGACCATTTACGGGTCTACTCTTATAACCGTCAGGTCTTTCCACATCTGCGCCCGAGAGGTAAGCCATGAGAGTCGATATCATCAAACAAGCCGCCGAGGTCCCGTCATCCGAGTTGGGCGAGCCCATCGCCGCCGGCACGCCGATCGGGGAGCCGGTCGCGCAAATGTCCACCCTGACCCTGCAGGCGAGCGAAGACGGCGATACCGCCGCCGGCATCTGGCAATGCACGCCGGGCAAGTTCCGCCGCGCGGTCAAGCAGGCCGAGACGAGCTACTTTCTCGCGGGCCGCTGCAGCTTCACGCCCGAAGGCGGCGAGACCATCGAGATCCGCCCCGGCGACATGGTGTATTTCCCCTCGAACAGCGAGGGCGTGTGGGACATTGAAGAGACGGTGCGCAAGACGTTCTTCGTCTGCTACCCGAAGAGCGAGTAGCCCCGCCCCTCATATCCCGCGGTTTCGCTCGGCTTGCCGGGCCGACAGGCGCCGCCTAAGCTTGGCCCCAAGCGCGCCAATCAACCAAAGGGGAGAGCGAGATCATGGGAAGCGTGACCTGCCTGGGGCTGGGACTGATGGGCTCTGCCTTTGCCCGCTGCTTTATTCGCCACGGCCACGACGTGACGGTGTGGAACCGGGACCCGGAGAAACGCAAACCCTTCAAGGGTCAGGCCAAGATCGCGGCCAGCGTGGTGGAAGCGGTGGCGGCAAGCGAAATCACCACGGTCTGCGTCTCCGACTACGAGGCGAGTGATTCCTTCCTGCACACGGACGAGGTCGCCGAGGCGGCGAAGAACACCCTGCTCTGCCAGTTCACCAGCGGCTCGTCGCCCGACGCACGAGAGGGCCAGGCCTGGGCAAACGCGCACGGGCTCGACTATCTCGATTGCTGCGTGCTGGGTTATCCGGCGGAGGTCGACGCGGATGCGGGCTGGTTCTTCTTCTCCGGCCCGAAGCCGCTGTTCGACCGCTATGCGGACGTCTTCAACTCCATGAGCGGGAGCGTGACCTTCGTGGGCGAGGCCATCGGCTCGGCGGCAGCGCTCGATTCCGCGCTGCTCGAGAGCTACTACATGGCGATGATCGGGGTTTACCATGCGATATCGATCTGCGATTCCGAGGGCATGGACCTCAAATACTACTTCGACGCCTTTAACGAGATGTCGCCGCTGATCGGGATTACCTCGGAGCTCGCGCGCAAGCAGATCGCGGCAGGCGATTATTCGGGCACCGATGCGACGCTCGACGTCCATGTCGCCGCCCAGGAGCATATCGTGAGCGTGGCGGAAGCAAACGGCATCGACACCTCGGTACCCCGCTTCATGATCGATCGCTACAGACAAGCGGTCGCCGCGGGTTTCGGGTCGAAAGAAATCTCAGCGACATTCGAGACGCTCAAGAAGAGCAGTTAGTCAGGCTGGGCGCTTGCCGCAGAGCAGGCGCCAGCGATAGGTGCCGCATAATTCATCGCGCTGATTCTTGATCGCGCCCGTCGCGGTGAGCAGGCCCTTGGTCTCGTCCTTGTCCTCGATTGCGACGACCTCGTATTCCAGATGCAGCGTGTCGCCGATCTTGACCGGCGCGGTGAAGCGCACGTCGTCGAGGCCATAGAAGGCGATGAAGGATTTCGGCAAGCCGACATAGCGGCCGAGCCGGAAGATCAGGGCGCTGGCAATGACGAGGGTCAGAAAGCCGTGGGCAATGCGCTCGCCGAACATACCCTCCGCGGCATAAGTCGCGTCGGTATGCATGGGATGCCAGTCGCCCGTGAGCCCGGCGAAGCTGACGATATCCGTCTCGGTGATCGTGCGCGCCGGCGTGATGAAGACCTCACCGACCTCGTAATCTTCCAGAAACAGCTTTTCCATCGTGCTGGCCCCCTGCCCGCTCATTCCGCCTCAAACGCCGCGCGGCCGTAAGTCGAACGGCTGGCGGCCGCCATCCAGCCGCAATCGACAACTAGGTCGGTGCCCGTGATCGCGGACGCCTCGTCCGAGAGCAGGAACGCGACGGCGGCTGCGACCTCGGCGGGATCGACCAGCCGGCCCATGGCGGTGTCGGCCTCGATGCGCGAGACATCGCGCTCGCCTTTCTCGATAGCGTCCCGGATCGCGGGCGTGAGCGTAAAGCCCGGCGAGACCGAATTGACCCGCACGCCCTTCGATCCCCAGGCAACCGCGAGATTGGCCGTCATAGCGATCACCGCCGCCTTGGCGGGATTATAGGCCTGCAGCGGCATGGCGCGCTGGCCTGCGACGGAAGCGATGTTGACGATCGAGCCGGCCCCCGCCGCCGTCATCCGCCGGCCGAAGGCGAGGCAAGAAACGTAGGTGCCGCGCTGATCGACCGCGACGATGCGATCCCAGTCTTCCATCAAAAGCTCTTCGGGCGGCACGGGACGCTGGATGATGCCCGCGCTGGTGACCAGGCCCGCGACGGGCCCGTGTTTCTGGACGATCTGTTCGGCCATCGCGTCGAGCGCCGGCGCGTCGGTGACGTCGATATGCACGAAGTAGCCGCCGAGCGGCTCGACGACCGCCTCGCCTGCCCGATCGGCGATATCGGCGACGAGGACACGCCAGCCGCGCTCGGCCAGCAGCGTGGCGCAGGCCGCGCCGATACCGCTGGCGCCACCGGTGACGACCGCAAGCGGCGAGGTCTCGGAACTACCCATCGCCGGTCAGCTCGCCGCCCGCGCCGCCGGCGAGGGCGAGAGCAGCGCGAAGGCATCGAGAACGTCCGCGAGCGAGCCGCCGGGCAGCGCCTTCGCAAACCCTGCGATGCGCTCATAGGCGGCATCGGGCACGCCGCTTTCGGCGCCGACCCTGCGGATCAGGTCGAGCACGCCATCCCAACCGTAGTTGAAATCCTCGGTCGTCATGGGCTGCTCGTGGATCACGGTTTGACCGGCGTCCGTCTCGGCCTCGATGACGCAGCAGAGCCGCGCCACCCCTTCGTCGGCAACCGGCTCGATCCGCGCCATGAGGGCGTTGACCTCGGCGTCGTCGTAGCGCGTCATTTCCGCCATGGTCGGACTGCCGCGCAGCAGGGTAAGCGCAATGCAGAACGGGATGCTCATCAGAGTGCCCGCGACGGTCGAGAACGGCCCCTTCGAGTCCATTCCCGCATAGCCGATCTCGTAAGGGTTCATGCGCACCTGCGCGGCGGTAACGGTCGCGCCCGCCAGTTTCTCGCGCAAGCCCAGCGCCGCGACCACCGGGGTCTGGTTAAACGCACAGACGGGATAGGGCTTGAACGTAACCCGGTGGATCGACCACTCGCGTCCGAGTTTCCCTGCGAGCGCATCGCCATCGCAGTCCGTGCCGGTAAAGGCCCGGACGAACCCGGCGCTGCCCTCGAAGGCGTGGGGCGCGGAGACCGAGCCGTCGGCGGCGAGCTGGGCCGCGATGAGACCGTTGAGCCCGGCATAGCCGACCTGGTAGCGCCACTCGTCGGTGCCGTCGGCAAAGGATTGCAGGATGCCGCCGGCGAACGATGCGGCGTTCGCGAGCGCGGCGGCAATCCGGTCCGGTGGCAGCGCCATCGCCCTTGACGCTGCGCCCGCGGCGGCCACGGTACCAAAAACAGGCGATGAGCGGAACCCGGCGGGCGTGGTGCGGGGCGAAAACGCGGCTTCGAGCAGGCCTCCCGTCTCGTAGCCGGCAACGAGCGCGGGCAGGAAGCGATCGAGCGGCAAGGCGCGGGCCTCGAACAGGGCTGTCAGCAGGGGGATCAGGATCGCGCCCAGATGGGCTGCACCGCAGGTGTCTTCCTGCGCACGGCCGTGAAACAGCGCCGAATTGGCCAACGCCGCGCCCGGCACCGCGGTACGCCGGCCATCGCCGAGCAGGGTCGCGCCGCCCGGCTGCTCGCCGAACAGGGCGAGCGCGGTTTTTCGCGCGACGGGCGCGTAGGGGGTGGTCGCACAGCCCAGAGCAATGCCGTAGCCGTTGAGCAGGCAGGCCCGCGCCTTGGCCTCGACCTCGGCGGGCAGGAATTCGGCCTCGATCCCGACGATGAAGTCGGCGAGACGCGCAGCCAGCGTCGTCATTTAGGCCTCTCCCGTCGTTTCGCTCTCGATCTCGTCGCGCAACACGCGCTTTAGCACCTTGCCCGAAGGATTGCGCGGCAACCTGTCGCGCAGGATCAGGCGCTTGGGCACCTTGAAGCCTGCCAGATGCTCCCGGCAGTGGCCAGCAAGGGTTTCATGGTCGAGCGCAGCACCCTCGGCAAGCACAACAATCGCCACGGGCATCTCGCCCCATTCCTCGTCGGGCAGGCCGATTACCGCCGCCTCGGCAATCTCGGGCATGAGATCGATAACCCGCTCGACTTCGGAGGACGCAACGTTTTCGCCGCCAGAGAGAATCATGTCCTTCTTGCGGTCGGTGAGAAACAGGAAGCCGTCAGCGTCGAGATGGCCGATATCGCCGGTGTGGAGCCAGCCGTTCCTGACGGCTTGCGCGGTCTTTTCGGGGTCGTTCCAGTAGCCTTGCGTGATCTTGGGGCCACGGAGCACGATTTCACCGTCTTCGCCGGGGTGCAGGACGGCGCCGTCCTCGTCGCGGATCTCGACCTCGACATGGGCGAGCGCGCGGCCGGTCGAGCCGATCCGCTCGATCTCGCGTCCCGCTTCCATCAGGGTGTCGCCGCCGCAGCTTTCGGTGAGCCCGTAGCCGTCGATATAGCGGGCAGAGGGAAACAGCGCACCGAACTCGTGGATGCGCGGCTCGGGCGTGCGCTCGCCGCCGCCGATCACCCAGGCAAGGCTGGAGATGTCAAAGCGCGTGCGCTGCGGGCAGGCCAAAACCTGCCCCAGCATGACCGGGGCGAACCAGGCGCCGGTGAGCTGTTCCCGTTCGATCGCGTCGAGCGCGGCCTCGGGATCGAAGTCCCGGAGGACGCAAAACGCGCCGCCCACCCAGAGAACCGCGGCGCCCGGTAGATCGAACGCGCCCACATGGTAGAGCGGACCGGCGACCAGCAGCCGGTCGGCAGCCGTAAGCCCCAGCGCGATCACATGGTCCATGCAGCGCCAGTAGAAATTTTCGTAGCTGTGCATCGCGCCCTTAGGATGATCGGTGGTTCCCGAGGTGTAGAGCAGGCGGAAGAGGTCCTGGGTGCCCCGGGGTGCGGGCGCGGGCAACGCCGCGCCGGCATCAGAGAGCTTGCGGCTGTCCGATTGGGCATCGGGATTGAACAGGACGACGCTTGATAGCCCCTCGACCGCGCCAGCTAGTTCCTGGTCGGCGAGCACGAGCCGGGCGCCGCCGTCGCCGGTGATGTAGGCGACCTCCTCGCGCGCGAGGCGAAAATTGATGGGTAGGAAGACCGCACCCACATGGCTCGCGGCGAAGGCGGCTTCGAGGAAGGCCGGGCTATTCTTCATAACCACGGCGACCACATCGCCCTCGCCGATGCCCTGGGTTTGCATAAAGCCCGCGAGGCGCAGGATGCGCTCGTAAAATTCGGCGTAAGAGATACTCAGCTCACCATAGATCAGCGCGACCTGCTCGGGCGTGCGCAGCGCGTGGAAACGAATGAAAGCGGACAGGTTGACCATGCTCTCCTTACGAACAGCGATCTTGGGGGTTTTCGGACCGCGTTGGCGAGCCGATCAATGCTTGAGCGCGCCCCGTCCGGCGTAGGCTGCAGCCGAGCCCAGTTCCTCTTCGATACGGAGCAGCTGGTTGTATTTCGCCAGCCGGTCGGAACGCGAGAGCGAGCCGGTCTTGATCTGGCCGCAGTTGGTCGCAACGGCGAGGTCGGCGATGGTCGCATCCTCGGTCTCGCCCGAGCGATGCGAGAACACGGCGGTGTAGCCCGCGCGGTGCGCCATATCGACCGTTTCAAGGGTCTCTGTCAGGCTGCCGATCTGGTTGACCTTGACCAGGATCGAGTTGGCGATGTTTTTCGCGATGCCCTCGGTTAGGCGCGCGGGGTTGGTTACGAAGAGATCGTCGCCCACGAGCTGGGTGGTGGCGCCCAGTGTCTCGGTCAGGGCGGCCCAGCCCGGCCAGTCATCTTCCGCCAAACCGTCCTCGATAGAGACGATCGGGTAGCGCGCGCAGAGGTCCTGGTAGTAGGCGATCATTCCGCCCGCATCGAGGGTCTTGCCCTCGCCCGCCAGCTCGTAGGCGCCGTCGGCGTAAAACTCGGTGGACGCGGCGTCGAGGGCGAGGACCACATCGTCGCCCGGCGTATAGCCCGCCTGCTCGATCGCGGCGGTGACGAAACCCAGCGCTTCGTCGGCAGAACCGAGCCCGGGCGCGAAACCGCCTTCGTCGCCGACGTTGGTGTTGTGCCCGGCCTCCTTGAGCTTCGCTTTCAGCGCGTGGAAGACCTCGGCGCCCACGCGTAAGGCTTCGGCGAAGCTGGGCGCGCCCACGGGCATGATCATGAATTCCTGGATGTCGATGGGGCTGTCCGCATGCGCCCCGCCGTTAACGATATTCATCATTGGCACCGGCAGGACATGGGCGCGCGGCCCGCCGACATAGCGGTAAAGTGGCTGTCCGAGAGCGGTCGCCTGCGCCTTGGCCACCGCGAGACTGACCGCCAGGATTGCGTTCGCGCCCAAGCGGGCCTTGTTGGGCGTGCCGTCGAGCTCGATCATGATGCGGTCGATGCCGGACTGATCGGCGGCGTCGAGCCCCGAAAGGGCGTCAAAAATCTCGCCGTTGACCGCTTCGACCGCACCGAGTACGCCCTTGCCAAGATAGCGCGCACTGTCGCCGTCGCGCCTTTCTGCGGCCTCGTGCGCCCCGGTCGATGCGCCCGAGGGCACCGCGGCACGGCCCAGCGCGCCGCCTTCGAGGCGAATGTCGGCCTCGACGGTAGGGTTGCCCCGGGAATCGAGCACCTCGCGAGCGCGGATATCGAGAATGGCAGTCATGGGTGGATCAACCCTCCTTGGCCAGCGCGTCTAACGCCATGAGCCGGGCGAGAAGCGCTGGCAGCGCGTTGAGGGGCATCATGTTGGGGCCGTCGGAGGGTGCGCTGTTGGGATCTTCGTGACATTCCATGAAGACTGCAGCCACCCCCACGGCTACCGCCGCGCGCGCGAGGACGGGCACGAATTCGCGCTGACCGCCGCTGGTGCCGCCCTGACCGCCGGGCTGCTGAACGGAATGGGTGGCGTCGAAGACTACGGGGCAGCCGGTCGCGGCAAGGACCGGGAGTGAGCGCATATCCGAGACGAGAGTGTTGTAGCCGAACGAGGCGCCCCGTTCGGTGAGCAGGAGGTTAGGATTGCCCGCCTCATCCATCTTGGCGACCACGTTCGCCATGTCCCAGGGGGCGAGGAACTGGCCCTTCTTGACATTGACCGCGCGGCCCGTCGCGGCCGCCGCGAGCAGCAGGTCGGTCTGGCGGCACAGGAAGGCGGGGATCTGGAGCAAGTCCACCGCCTCGGCCACGGGCGCGCATTGGGCCGCATCATGCACGTCGGTCACGACCGGACAGCCGTAGGTATCGCGCACCGCGGCCAGGATCGGCAGGCCCTCGGCCATGCCGATACCGCGCGGGCTCGACAGGCTGGTGCGGTTGGCCTTGTCAAACGAGCTCTTGTAGATCAGCCCCATGCCCAGTGCGCCGGTCATCTCGACCAGCCGTGCAGCAGTATCGAGCGCGTGTTCGCGGCTCTCAATGGCGCAGGGCCCGGCGATCAAGACAAAAGGAAGATCGTTGCCGACGGTCATCGGCCCGATCTCGACGTGGCGAGGTGCGCTCATGGCTCGGGGCTCAGTCCATTTTCCGTTCAGCTTTATGCGATAAAGCCGAACGGCGTTCAGTCGCCACTAAGGCTCTCGCCGCCGGTCTTGTCGTGGGCCGGCCGCCCTGAGCTAACCCCGGCCCGGCGGCCCGCGCTTGTGGGCTTGCGAAATCTGGTTGCTTCCAAGCCATCGGATCTCGCCTTAGACGAGACGGGACTGGCGCACCGCCGCCTCGATGAAGGAGGCAAAGAGCGGGTGCGGCTCGAACGGCTTCGATTTGAGCTCGGGATGGAACTGGACACCGATGAACCAGGGGTGATCCTCGATCTCGGCGATCTCGGGCAGGCTGCCGTCGGGCGACCGGCCCGGGAAGCTCATGCCCGCTGCCTCCAGCCGCTCGAGATAGTTGACGTTGACCTCGTAGCGATGGCGGTGGCGCTCAGAGATCAGCTCGCTGTCGTAGATCGCGCTCAACCGGTTGTCGCCATTGAGCACGCAGTCGTAGGCCCCGAGCCGCATGGTGCCGCCCATATTGTCGCCCGCGCCGCGGTGCTCGACCGTCTCGCCCCGCACCCACTCGGTCAGCAGGCCCACCACGGGCTCGTCGCAAGGGCCGAACTCGGAACTGCCCGCGCCTTCCAGCCCTGCCAGATTGCGCGCAGCCTCGACCACGGCGAGCTGCATGCCGAGGCAGATGCCAAAGAACGGCACTGCGCGCTCGCGGGCGTAGGTGACGGCCGCGATCTTGCCCTCGGAACCGCGCACCCCGAAGCCGCCCGGAACCAGGATGCCGTCGACCTCCTCAAGCCGAGGCGTGGGATCGCCATTCTCGAAAATCTCGGAATCGATCCAGCGCAAATCGACCCGGACGTTGTTCGCGATGCCGCCGTGGGCCAGCGCCTCGGAGAGGGACTTGTAGGCGTCCTGTAGGCCGACATACTTGCCGACCACGGCGATGGAGACCTCGCCCTCGGGCGCGCGGATGCGCTGGACGATCTCTTCCCAGCGGGTCAGCCCCGGCGCTGGGGCATTCTCGATGCCGAACAGGCGCAGCACCTCGTCGTCGAAGCCGTGGCCGTGATAAGTGAGTGGCACCTGATAAATCGTGTCTACATCGGGCCCGATAATCACCTGCTCTTCGCTGACATTGCAGAACAGTGCGATCTTGCCCCGTGCGTCGGCCGGCACCTCGTGCTCGCAGCGGCAGACCAGCAAATCGGCCTGGATGCCAATGCTGCGCAACTCCTTGACGGAATGTTGGGTCGGTTTGGTCTTGAGTTCGCCCGCCGAGGCGATATAGGGGATCAGAGTGAGGTGTGTGAACAGGCATCGTGCCTTACCCATCTCGTAACCGAGCTGGCGGATCGCCTCGAGGAAGGGAAGGCTTTCGATGTCACCCACCGTGCCGCCGATCTCGCAGAGCACGAAATCCTCATCATCGGTATCGTGCAGGATGAATTCCTTGATCGCGTCGGTGACGTGGGGGATAACCTGAACCGTGCCACCCAGATAATCGCCGCGCCGCTCCCTGGCCAGGACGCCCGAATAAATTTGGCCAGCGGTGACGTTGTCGCTTTTGCGCGAGGCTACGCCCGTGAAGCGCTCGTAATGGCCGAGATCGAGATCGGTTTCGGCGCCGTCGTCGGTGACATAGACCTCGCCATGCTGATACGGGCTCATGGTGCCCGGATCGACATTGAGGTAGGGATCAAGCTTGCGCAACCGGACCTTGTAGCCACGCGCCTGAAGCAAAGCACCAAGCGCCGCCGACGCAAGGCCCTTCCCGAGTGAGGAAACCACGCCGCCGGTGATGAAGATGAACCGCGTCATGTCGGCCTAATGTAACAGAGTCGTCCTCCACGCCAAGCGGGAAGAACCGCCGTGAAGAGAAACCGGCGATTCCTACTCTCGGTCATGCCACCTAATCCGCGCTCGGAAGCAGGGGCGTCTGGGGCTGATCCGCGAAATCCGCGGAATTGGACGGTTCGGACGACGCTCCGATTGGGGCGTCGTCCATTGCGTTGGGCACCGGCGGCAAATCCACATCGGGCAGGCTCGGCACGGCCTCGGTGCCTGGTGCGGCAGGCAGTGCGGGCGACTCCGAGGCACCGGGATCCCAGCTATCCGTCGAGTCGTCGGGAATCACGAGGAACTCGTCGCCCCCGTCCGGGATCGCCGGAGCGGCGGGCGTGTCGTCCATCGGGGTCTGGGCCGGTTCGCGATCGGGAATGACGAGCAGTTCGCCCGCGGATTCCGGCAACACCGGCCCGCTGGACTCAGCCTCTCCTGCGATGGCCGACGGCGTAGTCTCGTCTCCGATTACCGACGTGGACTTGCGCTCGCCGCCGGTGAGCACCGCGAGGATCAGGCAAACGGCGATGAACAAGAACGCCAGCACGGCAGTCGCTCGGGACAACAGGTTCGCCGAGCCGCGCGCCGACATCAGGCCGCCGCCCTGACCGCCACCGCCGATACCCAGCGCGCCGCCTTCGCTGCGCTGGATCAGCACCGTGCCGATCATGGCGACCGCGATGACCAGGAGAATCACCAGAAGAATCGTGATCACGTCGTCTGCGCCTTTCGCTATCCGTTACACCGCCACACCGGCGCCCAGGCAAATCGCCCAAAAATCGTCCGCCGTCAAACTGGCTCCGCCGACGAGGGCACCGTCGACGTTCGCTAAGGCCATCAACTCGGCAGCATTCGACGGCTTAACCGAACCGCCGTAAAGCAAGCGAATGCCCGCTCCCGCCTCGCCGAACAGGGTACCCATGCGCTCGCGCATGCAGCCCTGCACTTCGGCCACCTCGTCCACACTCGGCGTTCGCCCGGTGCCGATCGCCCAGACCGGCTCGTAGGCCACCACCGTATTCGCAGCGCTCGCGCCCTCGGGCAACGAGCCGTCAAGCTGACCGCCTACCACCGCGAGGGCCTGGCCGGCGCCGCGTTCTTCTGCGCGCTCGCCAACACAAACGATCACCGTCAAACCCGCCGCGTGTGCGGCCTCGGCCTTGGCGCGCACTGTCTCGTCGCCTTCGCCGTGATCCGCTCGACGCTCCGAATGGCCGACGATCACGTAGCCACAGCCCGCGTCGGCCAGCATTGCCGCACCGATGTCGCCCGTATGGGCGCCCGGCCCACAGGCCGAGCAATCCTGAGCACCCAATGCGACCCCGCTGCCGCCGAGAGCGGCGCGAACCTCCGCCAGCAAAGTCGCGGGCGGGCAGAGCAGCATCTCGACGCCCAATTCCGGCTGGGTCGAAGCCCTTAGCCCCAGATCGCGCGCCCGGTCCAGCCCGTCGCGTCGCAAGCCGTTCATCTTCCAGTTTCCTGCGATGAGTGGACGTATCTTAGACACCTTGACCAGCCGATAGCCGCCAAAAAAAGTCGCTGCTGTTTAGCACAGCTCCCGCGCCATGACCAGCGTTGCCCCGGTGTCTGAAAATTCGACGTTGCGGGGCTTAGGGCGCGCTTCTATTATCCGCCGCACCAGGCGCTGCACCCAATCCAATCAAGAGTTTAGCCGGAGTCGACACCACCATGCTCGGGAGCATCCGCAAACAGACCCAATCCTGGGCGGTCCGGGGCATGCTGATCGTGCTGGCCGCGAGCTTCGGCCTGTGGGGCGTGGGCGACATATTCCGCGGCGGTCAAGAGCCGAGCGTCGCCCAGGTCGGCAACATCGAGGTCTCGGCCAGCCGCTTTTTCGGCGAATTTCGCAAGGAAGTCGACCGCCTGCAGCGCCAGAGCGGGCAGAGTTTTACGACCGAACAGGCGGTCGCGGCTGGGCTTCAATTCGAGGTCCTGGGCCGGCTCGTGCGCGATGCCTTGATCGAACAGGAGGCGGCGCGCCTCGGCCTCGTAGTCCCGGACCAGGCGATCCAGAAGGATGTGCTGGAAACCCCGGCGTTCAGAAACGAAAAGGGCCGCTTCGACCCGGAAATCTACCGCCGGGTGCTAAGCCGCAACAATTTCACGCCGGAGTTGTACGAGGCGTATCTGCGCAAAGAACGAACGATCCTGGCGCTCCAGAACACGGTAATCGACGCGCCGCCCCTACCCGATTTCTGGGTCCAAATAGTCTATCATCACCGCATGGAGCAACGCAGCGCGCGCTATTTCGTGATCTCGAACGAAGCACAGTCCCTTGAGCGCGATCCCGACGAGACGGAGCTGAGCACGTTCCACCGGGAAAATGCCATGTTCTATACCGCGCCCGAATATCGTGCAGTGACCTATGTAAAGCTCGATCCCGCCGGGCTCGAAGACGAGATCGAAATCTCGCTCGACGACCTGTTCTACGAGTACGAGGCGCGGCTCAACGATTACGCTAAGCCCGAACGCCGCGTGGTCGAACAGATCCTCGCCCCGGACAAGGCCGCCGCCGACGCGGTGCTGGCGGCACTGCAATCAGGCGCGGGTTTCGCCGGGGCCGCCGAACAGACCGTTGAGCTTGATACCAGCCACTTGGAACTGGGGGCCGTTGCACGCGCTGAGCTATTCCCGGAAATTATGCCGACGGTCTTTTCCTTGAGCGAGGGCGGCGTCAGCCGGCCGCTCGAGACGGGGCTGGGCTGGCATTTCTTTTGGGTCCGCACGGTGATCCCGGCGAGCACCCAGAGCTTCGACGAGGTCCGGGATACGCTGCACGCGGAGCTCGCCCGCGAGATGGCACGCGACGGCCTTTATCAGTTCACCAATCGGATCGAAGACAACCTGGCCGCAGGCGCCAGCCTGGAAGAAGCGGCCAACGGCCTCGGGCTCAATACGGTTCACATACCGGAAATCAGCGGCGGCGGCAGCGACAGTACGGGCACCGCGGTCGTAGGTCTGCCGACGATCGCTAATTTCATCGACGTCGTGTTCAACACCGAGCCCGGCCACGAGTCGAGCCCGATCGAGGACGCCGACGGCAACTACCTGATCCTTCGCATCGACAGCATCACGCCCGCCTCGCTGCGCCCGCTGGAGGAAGTTCGTGACCTCGTGCTCAAGGGCTGGAAGGCGGTCGAACGCTCGAAGGGCGCCGAGCACATTGCTGCCGATGCCGCTGAACAAATCAGCTCCGGCGCGACGTTCGAATTTCTCGCTGAAACGCTGGGCGCGACGATCGAAATCAGCGCGCCATTTGCGCGCGACACCCGCGACCCGGTGTTGGGTGCGGTGCTGGGCCCGCTCTTCGCCCTCGAGCCCGGAAGCGGCGCCGCGGTGCACGGACGCACCACTGGCGGTTACGTTATTGCCGTGCTCGACGCCATCCACGAGGCCGACCCCATGGGCGACCCCGCAGCGCTGCGCGCCACGAGCGATGAACTGGCTTCGGGACTGGCCGACGAGCTGCTGATTGAGTATCAGTCGGCACTCGAAGGGCGCTACCCGATCAGCATCGAGATCGACACCATCAACTCGCTGTTCTAGCGATGATCGTCGCGCCGGACTTCGAGAGTTTTCGGACGGCCATCGAGGCAGGCCGTCCCCAGGTCGTATGGACGACCCTGGTCGCCGACCTGGAAACCCCGGTTTCGGCCATGCTCAAACTAGCGACCGGTCAGCCGAACAATTTCTTGCTAGAATCCGTCGAGGGCGGGGCGACCCGTGGGCGCTACTCGATCATCGGCTTCGCCCCCGACCTGATCTGGCGTTGCCGGGGCGATACCGCCGAGATCAACCGCGCCGCGCTGGACGACGTCGACGCCTTCGAGCCCTGCCCCGAAGGCGCGCTCGATTCACTCCGCCGGCTGGTGCGCGAGACGCGGATCGAGCTGCCCGAGGAGCTGCCGCCGATGGCCGCCGGATTGGTCGGCTATATCGGCTATGACATGGTCCGGCTCATGGAGCGTTTGCCCGACGCCAACCCGGATGTATTGGACGTGCCCGACGGTCTGTTCCTGCGCCCTACCCTGATGGCGGTATTCGACAATGTGAAGGACAGCATCACGCTGGTGACCACGGTGTGGGCCGCCGACGACGGGGCCGATGCCGCGTTTGCGGCCGCGCAGGAGCGGCTGGCAGCGGCCGTGGCCCGGCTCGAAGCCGGGCTGCCCGTGAGCAACCGGACACCGAGCGCAACCACAGGTGAACTGCCCGAGCCGGTCTCGAACATGGCGCCCGAGGCCTATTACGCCATGGTCGAGCGGGCCAAGGAATACATCGCGGCGGGCGACATCTTTCAGGCCGTGCTCTCGCAGCGCTTCGCAATGCCCTTCGCGCCACCGCCCTTCTCGCTCTATCGCGCGTTACGCCGGCTCAACCCTTCACCGTTTCTGTTCTTTCTCGACTTTGGTGGCTTCGCGGTGGTCGGATCAAGCCCGGAGATCCTCGTTCGATTGCGCGATTCGGAAGTCACCATCCGGCCCATCGCGGGCACCCGGCCGCGCGGCGCAACCCGCGCCGAGGATCGCGCACTCGCCGAGGACCTGCTGTCCGATCCGAAGGAACTGGCGGAGCATCTGATGCTGCTCGACCTGGGACGTAACGACGTCGGCCGGGTCGCGAAAATCGGCACCGTCGAGGTCACCGAGAAGATGACCGTCGAATATTATTCGCACGTCATGCATATCGTTTCAAACGTCGAGGGAGAAATCGACCCGGCGTACGACGCCATCGACGCGCTGATCGCGGGCTTTCCGGCGGGCACCGTGTCGGGCGCGCCCAAGGTGCGGGCGATGGAGATCATCGACGAGCTGGAGCCCGAACGGCGCGGCATCTACGCCGGTTCGATCGGCTATTTCTCGGCAGGCGGCGCGATGGATACCTGCATCGCGCTACGCACGGCAGTGGTCAAGGACGATGTGATGTATGTTCAGGCGGGCGGCGGCATCGTTGCCGACAGCAGCCCGGATGGCGAATTTCAGGAAAGCCGCAACAAGGCCCAGGCGCTGATCCGTGCGGCGCAGGAAGCAACGCGCTTCGCCGCCGACAACGGGTCTCGGAAAAATTGAACGAATTCGGACAGCACAAGGGGAGGTTCCAGCATGGCGAACGAAGAGGTTGAAGCCCTCAAGGAAGACGTCGCCGCGCTGCGACGCATCGTGGAGAACCAGGCGGCGCGCATCCTCGCGCTTGAATCCTATTCAGTCTGCCTGGGCCGTGCGGTCAAGCGGCGCTACCCGATCAACGACGCGATGGCGATCTCGCTGATCTACAAAGCCACGCAAGGCGATGCATCCTCGGAAGCCCTCGCGGAGAAGGCTGTGCCCATCTGTCAGAAACTAATCGCCGCGTCGCTGCGCTAGAAGACCAGTCGTTCAGTCGCCACTTAGGCTCACGCCGCATCTCTTTATTGGGGCCGGCCGCCCTAAACCAACCCCGGCCCTGCGGCGGCCCGCACTTGCGGGCGCGCGCAAAAGCCGCGCCAGGATTTCAGAAACCGGGCTCGGACTCCTGGAGATGCCGCGCCGCGGCCGAGAGCGGTACCAGGACCAGCCCCCGGGCCTCGAGCCCGGCAATCCACGGCTCAATAGCGGCAAAACTTTCGTCGTAGGGATGAACGATGCCGATGGCGAGCCCGTTTGCGCGCGCGACGGCTTCGAGCCTGCCCAGTGCCGCGGCAATACCCTCGGGCGTGCGAACGGTATCGACGAACACGTCGCGTCGAAGCTCAAGCATACCCAGATCGCGCGCCACATCGGGGCCCACGGTCGCGGCGGTGGTCACCGAATCGAGATAGAGCAAGCCGCGGGCGTGGAGCTCTAACAGAACCACGGTCATGGCCTCCCAGTCGGTCGTCAGGCGGCTGCCCATGTGGTTGTTCACACCCACGAACTCGCCGAACCGGTTGAGGTTCCAGTACAACCGGCGGATCAGTTCCTCCCGCCCGAGGTCCGACAGCAGGGCGTTCGGTCCCGGATCCGCGATCTCGCCGACAGGCTCCATTGGGAGGTGAACCAGGATTTCGTGGTGCGCGCGCCGAGCGAGCCAGGCGCCGCGCTCGACCTTCGGCGTATAGGGCAGGAAGGCGAGCGTCACGCGGGGATCGAGCGCCACGGCACGGTCTACTCGCGCCGGATCGATCCCAAGGTCGTCCATCACCAGCACGATCATCGGGCGACCATCGGCGTCGGGGCTGGTGGCAGCGAATCGCTGCCAGGTCGGCACCGTGTCCTGGCGCGAGACTCCGACCCCGACGAATTCGCCGGTCGGCACCGGTTCGGCCATCTCCGGAGCCGGGTCGCCAAGCGCCGCTATCTGCTCGGTGGCCAGCGACAACGGGGCTGTCAGGACGAACGATCCGGCCACGAAGATGGCGCCAAGAACCGGCCAGGGAATAAGACGCAACGACACCAGAAGACAACCTATCGGATGGGCAGGAGCGCGCCGCGCGCGCGGTTCATTCATTCGGCAGGACGGCGGTGGCTTTGTCCACTCCGCCCTTGGCGGTCAGCGCCGTCCGCTGCCTTCGGCTAGATCGTCAAGGATCGGGCAATCGGGCCGCTCGTCGCCGTGACACTTGTCGATCAGCTCGCCGAGCGTACAGCGCATGGAGCGCAGTTCGGCCATCTTGGCGTCGATCTGAGCGACATGCTCGCGCGCGAGCCCTTTGACCTCGGCGCTGGCCCGTTTCTTGTCCTCGTAAAGCGCCAACAGGTTAGCGCACTCGCGCACGGAGAAGCCAAGGCTGCGCGCCCTTTGGACGAAACGCAGGCGTTGCAGCGCCGGCTCGTCGTAATCGCGATAGCCCGACGCGGTGCGATCGGGCCGCGGGAGAAGGCCCACGCTCTCGTAATAGCGGATTGTCTTGGTCGGCACGCCCGAGCGCTCCGCGATCTGACCGATACGCATGGTGCCCTCCCCTTGTTGTGTTGCCTCAGAGCGTCGTGCGGCGCAGCCGCAGGGCATTGCCGATGACCGAGACCGAGCTGAGGCTCATCGCGGCGCTCGCAATCATCGGGCTGAGCAGAATGCCGAACGGCGGGAACAGCACCCCCGCCGCGATCGGAATGCCCAGGAAATTATAGGCGAAAGCGAAAAACAGGTTTTGTCGAATATTGCTCATCACCGCGCGGCTGAGCCGGCGCGCGCGCAGCAATCCCCGCAGATCACCTTTGACCAGCGTGATACCGGCGCTTTCCATGGCGATGTCAGTGCCCGTTCCCATCGCCACGCCGACATGCGCAGCCGCCAGCGCGGGCGCGTCGTTCACGCCATCGCCAGCCATCGCGACGGTGCGGCCCTCGGCGCGCAGGCGCGCAATCACCGCGGCCTTGTCGGCGGGGCTGACGTCGGCCTCGACCTCGTCGATGCCCAGGGTGCGCGCTACCGCCAGTGCGGTCGTGCGGTTATCGCCGGTCAGCATGACGAGGCGCAGCCCTTCGGCGCGCAACGCCCCGAGCGCCTCGGCGGCGGTGGGCTTGATTGCGTCCGCAACGGCCAGGAGGCCCGCAATCTGCCCCTCGACGGCGACGAACATGACGGTTTCGCCATTTTCGCGGCGCACCTCGGCGGTTTCCGCGAGCCGCCCTGGATCGATGCCCAGCTCGTCGAGCAGCGCCCGGTTGCCCAGGGCCACGGCCTGCCCGCCGACAGTGCCCGTCACACCCCGGCCGGTCGGCGCGGCAAAATTTCTGACCGCTTCCATCGAGAGGCCGCGGGCCTCGGCGCCCGCGACGATCGCGGCGCCCAGCGGATGCTCGCTGCCCCTCTCTAGCGCAGCGGCTAGGCGAAGAAGTTCGTCTTCGCCCTGTCCGGTAAGCGTCTCGACGCCGACCAGGCTCGGCCGCCCCTCGGTCAGCGTACCGGTCTTATCGACGACGAGGGTGTCGACCCGCTCAAAAATTTCCAGCGCCTCGGCGTTGCGGATCAGCACACCGGCACTGGCGCCGCGCCCCGTGCCGACTGTGATCGACATGGGTGTCGCCAGCCCGAGGGCACAGGGACAGGCGATAATCAACACGGCGACAGCGTTGACGAGCGCGTAGGCCAGTGCTGGCGACGGGCCCATCAAGGCCCAGCCGGCGAAGGCGAGCGCCGCGACCAGAACCACTGCGGGTACGAACCAGGCGGCAAACCTGTCGGCCAAACGCTGGATCGGCGCTCGGCTGCGCTGCGCCTCGGCGACCATGCACACGATCTGTTGGAGCAGGGTATCGGCGCCGACCCTTCGGGCCTCCATGAGAAAGCCGCCCGCGCCGTTGACGGTGGCACCTATTACCCCGTCGCCGGGCTGCTTTTCGGCCGGGACGGGCTCGCCGGTCATCATGGATTCGTCAACCGCGCTCTGCCCCTCAATCACAATGCCGTCGACTGGGACCTTCTCGCCCGGACGCACGCGCAGGCGATCGCCCGCCCGCACCACCTCGACGGGCACATCGTTTTCCCCGCCGTCAGCATCGATAAGCCGGGCGGTGGGCGGCGCGAGGTCGAGAAGCGCGCGGATCGCAGCGCCGGTGCGGCTGCGGGCCTTAAGCTCGAGCACCTGCCCGAGCAAAACGAGCGTGACGATCACCGCCGCCGCCTCGAAATAGACATGGACCGAGCCGTCCGGGGCGCGAAACGCCTCGGGAAAGACGCCGGGCACGACAGCGGCGACAAGGCTGTAGAGCCAGGCCACGCCCGTACCAAGCGCGATCAGGGTGAACATGTTGAGCCGGAGCGTCAGCAGCGACGACCAGCCGCGCCGGAAAAACGGCGCCCCGCCCCACAGCACGACCGGCGTCGCCAGGCCGAGCTGGACCCAGACGGACGCGGCGCCCTCGATCACGCCGCTCATGGCGATAACGAGAAGCGGCAGCGAGAGCAGCGCCGAGGCGGCGAAACGGCGCGTCATGTCGACGAGTTCGGGGTTGGGCCCCTCCTCCGCGGCTGCAACGGGGGAAACGGGTTCAAGCGCCATGCCGCAAATCGGACAGTCGCCCGGGCCGTCGCGAACGACCTCGAGATGCATGGGACAGGTGTAGCTCGCGCCCTCCACCACCGGCGGCCGTGTTTCGGTGGCCCGGTGAGGATGGCAGCAGCCGTGGTGCCCACTGGTGTCGGACATGAGAATTATCCTTGTCGATCCCCGGATTGCACACGAAACTGCACCGCGTCGGGGCCCGGAAACGGCGTACTGAAAACGTAGATAGGCATTCCAGTAACTGGAAGGTCAAGAGTACAACCCTTGACGAGGATGCGTTTGCCCTGTTTTCTGCCCGGACCTCGCCGTTGCCCACGACAGATGCTTTGCACACCCTGTGAAAAAAGCTATTTAACTTATTGAGATGATAGTCTTAATCGATAACTACGATAGCTTTACCTACAACCTGGTCCATTACCTGGGCGAGTTGGGGGCGGAAGTCGTCGTTCATCGTAACGACACGGTCAGCGTCGACGAGGTGCTCGATGCGAAGCCGGCGGGAATCGTCATTTCGCCCGGCCCGTGCGATCCGGACCGCGCGGGCATTTGCCTCGAGCTGGTCAGCCGCGCCGCACCCGTCATGCCGCTCCTGGGCGTCTGCCTTGGCCACCAGGCCATGGGCCAGGCGTTTGGCGGCAAGGTGGTCCGCGCGCCAGTGCTCATGCACGGCAAGCTTTCGGACATCATCCACACGGGCTCGGACGTGTTTGCCGGCCTGCCCAGCCCGTTCCGCGCGACCCGGTATCATTCCCTCATGGTTGAGCATGAAACCCTGCCCCCGCACCTTGTCGTGACCGCGCAGACGGACGACGGCATCATCATGGGGCTCACGCATCGCGAGCTGCCCTGCTTCGGGGTCCAGTTTCATCCCGAGAGCATCGAATCCCAGCACGGTCACGACCTGCTCAAGAACTTTCTGGCGATCGTCGCCGCTAAGGGGCACGCATGAGCAACGACTTCGAGGTCATGAAACCGATCATCGCCGCGCTGGCCGAGGGCCGCCCCCTCGACGTGGCCCGGGCGCGCAAGGCGTTCGACCTGATCATGGACGGCGGCGCGACACCGGCCCAAATCGGCGGCTTCCTGATGGCTATGCGGGTGCGCGGCGAGGCGGTTGCGGAGATTACCGGGGGCGCGCTAGCCCTGCGCGAGCGCGCACTCACCATCGAGGCCCCCGAAGGCGCGATCGATACCTGCGGCACGGGTGGGGATGCCAAGGGCAGCTTCAATATCTCGACCGCGGCCGCCATCGTCGCCGCCGCCGCGGGCGTTCCGGTGGCGAAGCACGGCAACCGGGCGCTGTCGTCGAAATCGGGCTCGGCGGACCTGCTTGCCGCGCTGGGCGTGAACATCGACGCTGGGGCCGATGTCGTCGCCGAGGCGATCCGCGAGGTCGGGATCGGCTTCATGATGGCGCCCCGCCACCACGCCGCCATGAAACATGTCGCGGCCCCGCGCAAGGAATTGGGCGTACGCACCATCTTCAACCTGTTGGGGCCGCTCTCGAACCCCGCCGGCGCCAAGCGTCAGCTTCTAGGCGTGTACGCGGAAAGCTGGGTCGAGCCCATCGCCCGGGTGCTGGCGAACCTGGGCAGCGAGCATGCCTGGGTGGTGCACGGCTCCGACGGGCTCGACGAACTGACCACCACCGGGCCGTCGACGGTGACCGAGTTGAAGAATGGCACGATGAAATTTCTCGAAGTTCACCCCGAGGACGCCGGCCTTCCCCTGGCCCAGCCCGAGGATCTTGCAGGTGGCGATGCAGCCCATAACGCGGGGCTGATGACGGCGCTGCTCGACGGCGCGAGCGGTCCGCTTCGCGACATCGTTCAGCTCAACGCGGCAGCCGCGCTGATCGTGGGCGACAAGGCCGGCGACCTGCGCGAAGGCGCGAGCCTGGCGGCGAAGGCCATCGATTCCGGCAAGGCGAAAGACACCCTCGCGCGGCTCGTCGCAGTCACCAACGGGGTGGCAGCATGAGCGACGTGCTGGCCCGGATCTGCGCCGACAAGCTTGACCATATCGCCGAGCGCAAGGCGGCGCGGGCCTTCGCGACCGTAGACGCGGCAACCCGGGCGGCCTCGCCGCCCCGGGGATTTGCCGCCGCGCTGGGTGCCGGGGTTGCGCAACACGGCCTGGCGCTGATCGCCGAGATCAAGAAGGCGAGCCCGAGCAAGGGGCTGATCCGCGCCGACTTCGACCCGGCCTCTCTCGCCCGGGCCTACGCGGCGGGCGGGGCGTCGTGCCTTTCGGTGTTGACCGACACGCCCCATTTCCAGGGCGAGGACGCCCATCTCCAAGCAGCCCGGGGCGCGGTGTCCCTGCCCGTTCTGCGCAAGGACTTCACGCTCGATCCCTACCAGGTGGCCGAGGCCCGGGCGCTCGGCGCCGACTGCATCCTGCTCATTCTCGCTGCGCTCGACGACGGCCAGGCCCACGAGCTCGCCGCGGCGGCAAAGGATTACGGCTTGGACACGCTAGCCGAGGTTCACGACGCCGCCGAGCTCGATCGCGCGCTGGCGCTCGACGTTTCGCTGCTTGGGATCAACAACCGGAACCTCAAGACCCTCGAGATCGATCTCGCGACCACCGAGCAACTTGCCCCTCGGGCGGACGCCGGCCACAACCTGGTGTGCGAGAGCGGCTTGGGAAGCCACGACGACCTGCTGCGCATGAGCGCAGTGGGAACGCACCGCTTCCTGGTCGGTGAATCGCTGATGCGCCAGGCCGACGTGAGCGCGGCGACGCTGGCGCTGCTCGGCCGCGCCGCACCCCTGCGCGCGGAGGGCTGAGGCGATGGCGGATGACTTCACCCACCTGGACGCCGAGGGCAAGGCGCGCATGGTCGACGTCTCGGCCAAGGATGAGACCGAGCGCAGCGCTACGGCGAAGGGCCGTGTGATCATGGCGCCGGAGACCCTGACCCGGATCCTGGACGGCGGGGTGAAGAAGGGCGACGTGCTTTCGGTCGCCCGCCTCGCGGGCATCATGGGCGCGAAGCGCACGCCCGACCTGATCCCGCTTTGCCACCCCCTGAATTTGAGCGCGGTGCATGTCGAGCTGGCCTGCGATGCGGACGCCAGTGCGGTCGAAATCACCGCGGCCTGCAAGCTCACGGGCAAGACCGGTGTCGAGATGGAGGCACTGACCGCCGTCGCGGTCGCGGCGCTCACGGTCTACGATATGTGCAAGGCGGTCGATCGCGCCATGCGGATCGCCGACATCCGGCTGGTCAGAAAGTCCGGCGGCAAGTCGGGCGATTTCAAGCAGGATTGAGACGATGATTTCTGTCGCCGAGGCGCTTGAGCGTGTTACCGGAGCCTTCGCGCCGCTGGCGCTGGAAACGGTGGCGCTGCCCGATGCGTTGGGCCGGGTGCTGGGCGAAGATGTCGTCGCGCGCATGACCCAACCTCCGGTCGCCGTATCGGCGATGGATGGCTATGCGGTGCGCGCCGAGGATACCACTGCCCCGCCCGTGACCTTGCAAGTGGTCGGCGAAGCGCCCGCGGGTGGTGCTTTCGGGGGCCGGCTCGGCGCCGGAGAGGCGGTACGGATCTTTACCGGAGGGCCCGTACCCGACGGCGCCGACGCCATTGTCATCCAGGAGAATACCGACGCCGGCGAGGGCACAGTGAATGTGCGCGAGGGGGTAGCACCCGGCCGCTATGTGCGCCGCGCCGGACTCGATTTCGAAGCCGGCTGGACGGGGCTGCGCGCGGGCCGCGTGTTGAGCGCACGAGATATCGGTCTCGCCGCGGCGATGAACCATCCCTGGCTAAAGGTCCGGCGCGCACCGCGCGTCGCCATCCTGACCACGGGCGACGAGATCGTCATGCCCGGCGAGATGGTCGGCCCGCACCAGATCGTAAGCTCGAACACCCTGGCCATGGAGGCGGCGCTCAAGACGTTCGGTGCCGAGCCGGTCAATCTCGGTATCGCGCCCGACGACAGCAAAGCGCTCAAGCGTCTCGCGGCCGGCGCGCGCGGAGCCGATTTGCTGATTACCACCGGCGGGGTTTCCGTGGGTGATCACGACATCGTCCGCCAGGCGCTGGGCGAAGACGGATTTACGCTGGACTTCTGGAAGATCGCGATGCGCCCGGGCAAGCCCGTCGCGTTCGGTCGGCTGGGCGAGACCCCCCTGCTCGGCCTGCCGGGCAACCCGGTCTCGGCAGTGGTCTGTGCGCTGGTTTTCGCCCAACCCGCAATCGCTACGATGCTCGGCCGTGAAAATGCCGGCACGCCCGAGCGCGCCCGGCTGGGCTGCGACCTGGCCGCGAACGACGAGCGCCAGGAATACTTGCGCGCGTATTTGCACGAAGAGCCCAATGGAGCCGTGGCGACCCCCTTCCAGACCCAGGACAGCTCCATGCTCTCGGACCTTGCCCGCGCCGATTGCCTGGTGGTGCGCCCGCCCCACGCAAAAGCCGTGGCCGCGGGCGAGAGCGTCGAGATTATGCGCTTCGGGCCGGGCCGCCTCGGTCTCTAGAAATCCCCCAGAGCGGCGGGATAATTTCGGCCGCCCGCGAACCTATTTTTTTCAAAAAAATCAAAAGATTTCGATTAATTGGCGGGTTTCTGCGATTTATTGCTTGACCTCGAGTTGGAACCAAAGTAGAACATTTTGTAGTTATTCGATCTTTGTTCTACCAGCCCTAGGAGGCCCAGGCCCGTGCTTACAAAGAAGCAGTTCGAATTACTCCAGTTCATCGATCAGCACATGAAGGCCAATTTCGTCTCACCGTCCTTCGAAGAAATGAAGATCGCGGTCAACCTGAAATCCAAGTCGGGCATCCATCGCCTCGTGACCGCACTCGAAGAACGGGGTTTTCTACGCCGCCTGCCTCACCGAGCCCGCGCGCTCGAAGTCATCAAACTTCCCCCGGGTGCCGGCGCGGCCGCAGCGCCAAGCGACACGAAGTTCAGCCCGAGTGTGATCGAAGGCGACTTCCGGCGCGGCAGCACCGGATCAGGCGACACGGTTTCCATCCCGCTTTACGGTCGGGTTGCCGCCGGCACGCCGATCGAGGCGCTGCCCGAGCATAACGAGACGCTGGAACTGCCCGCCACCATGATGGGCAGCGGCGAGCATTACGCCCTTGAGGTCGAAGGCGATTCAATGATCGACGCCGGAATTCTCGACGGCGACACCGTGGTCATCGAGCAATGCGACACTGCCGAAAATGGCGCCATCGTGGTTGCCCTGGTTGACGATCTCGAGGCCACCCTCAAGCGGATCCATCGCAAGGGCGAATCGATCGCACTGGAACCCGCCAACACGACTTACGAAACCCGCATCTTCAGCCCCGGCCGGGTCAAAATTCAGGGCAAGCTCGTGGGCCTGATGCGACGCTATTAGCCATCTCCACGCGAATACCTCGCGTTTCTGAGCACCTGTCACGAATTCGACGCCTAATCCGTCTAGTGTTGGCGCCGGGGTGACGTTATGGCCGTCTCGCGCCGGACCCGCGTCGCCGTCTGGTCTCCGACCACCCGTGCCTCAACATTAAGGAACCACTCCGCGTATGCCCCGTATCTACGTTTCCTGTTACCGCGACATGCCCGGCCACGTGAAAACCCTGCGGCCGAGCCACCTCGTCTCGGTGATTGGTCCGAACGAAGTGGACGAACCCGACGGGCTTCCGCCCACGCCGGAGAGCATCGCGAGCGAGAAACATCTCAAGCTTACCGTGCATGATATCTGGGTCGATGACACGGCGCAGATCCTGCCCACCAAAAATCATATCGAGCAGCTCATCGCGTTCGGCCACGGCTGGGAGCGCGACGAGCCCCTGCTGGTTCATTGTCTGGCTGGGGTCAGCCGCTCGACTGCCGCGGCACTCACCCTGCTGGTCATGGGCTCGCCCGGGCAGGAATACGACGCCGCGCAACTCCTGCGCGAACGCGCGCCCCATGCCGAACCCAACCGCCTGATGATTGCGATTGCCGACGAAATTCTGGGGCTCGACGGGGTGCTCGTCGAGGCGGTTCGTGAAATCGGCCCAGGCGATTACGGCGAGGTCGGCCCCCTAACAGAATTGCCCGCGCGCATGTCGCTCCACACGAAGAAACGCGGCGCCGCCTAACCGTCGCCTCCGCCAGCCTCACCGCCCGCGATTCGGGCGATAGCCCGAAGAATATGGCCCCAGCGCACGACGTCGGTTTCATCCCGGCGCCGTTCGGCGTCGGCGAGACGAAGGCGTGCCTCGCTTTGCGCTTCGCCCGCGCCGTGGCGTTCGATCAGCGCCCGTGCGGCGCGATGAAAGCCGATCATTTTTTTCTTCATAGCGCTCCGGACCCGGTCATTCCTTGGGGCCCTCGTCGGGCGCTTCGAGCCGCTCGAGCGCGAGCAGGATATGGCGCCAGCGCTCTTCCTCGTCGGCGTTGCCGTTGGCCACGAAGCGATCGTGCCAGGCCTGTGCCTCAGCACGCGCGGCATTGCTGCCCTTTTCGTCGAGCAACCGGCGTGCAACAGAAAAAATCGTTGATACCTTGCCTTTCATCCCCGCCCTGCCCTCTATAACGTCACATGCTCGGGCCGCTAGGCTGGCACGAAAAGCGGCTACCGGCCAGTTTCGCCGCACCGCGCTATCCCCAGGGTGCGCCGCGCTGCACGGTCCAGGGCCGCACGCCGCGCCGCTCGGCAACGCTGGCGACGCGAGTTTGTCCTGTGTCGATCCATACCGCGTGGGCACCCTCGCGCCAGATATCGAAGCGATCGATTACCGTAGCAGGTTCCGCGCAGCCGACCTCGACCGGCGCCAACGCGATCACCACATCGGCAACCGCACAGTCTTCTGCCAGCGCCCGGGGATCGCGCGCCAGGGCGATGATGCGACCCTTGCATCGCACCGCGGTCCCCGATCAGTAGGGCCGCGGCCAGCGCGCCGGATTTGCCCGGCACGGCGGCGCGTATCCGGGTGGCTAGACCTTATGGCGGAGTGCTGCGAGGCCGAGCGCCAGCCCCATGCCTGCGCTCTCACCCGAGGCGGAGACCGGCGGATCGAGGAGGCGTGATGCGCCCATGGCGCCAAGCCTCTCGAAGAACGCCTTGCGCGCGAAATCGAAGGCGCCGGGTGCGACGGGCTCGTAGAGCGGCGAGACAACCGCCCACAGCCGCACCCAGTTGCCGCCCGGCCGGATCCCGCCTCGGCGCCCTTGCGCACGGTGACGCGGACCCGCTCGGGCGTCGGCTTGGGTGAGATATTTTCGATCGACGGATGAACGAGCACCAGGCGGTGGCCGTTGTCACGCAACTCCACCGAGGCGATCCGGCCGACCACCTCGCCGAGGCCAACCTCTTCGCTCAGGATCGGTGCCTCGACGCTCAAGGTCTGCAGGTTCCCCACCAGAAACCCCTCGCAGAGTGCGACCAGCACGAGAACAGCCAGAAGCCCCGCCGTATGACGGCGTATCAGAGCGCCAAGCAAAAGAAAGCCCGCAAGGCCGGAAGCTCCGGACCAAAGTGGCGGCTCGACCGGGAGGGCGGAGTAGAGCAGGACCCCGATCCCGAGCGCCACGGGCAGCCAGAGGATCCAGGGGGTCCCGCTCGGCGCTCAGCATCGAGCCCAACGCCGCGTGCATCCGGCCAAGCCGATCGTCAGTCATGGCGCCACCTCCACTGGGGCGCCACGACAGACATTCGCGGACGGATTAGCGCCCTTCGGAAATGCCGCCGTCGGTGACCAGGGTCGAGCCCGTGGTATAGCCCGCATTCTGCGACGCGAAGTAGAGGATGGCGCCCGTGGTCTCATCCACATGGCCGATCCGTCCCAGCGGGCAATCGGCCTTGATGTAATTCAGGAGGGCGTCGTCGCCGGCGAGCTCGTTCTCGTTCTGGATCATCGGTGTCTCGATCCAGCCGGGGCAGAGATTGTTGACCCGTACCCCGTCGCGTGCAAGCTCAAGCGCCATCATTCGGCTCATCTGGATCATGGCGCCCTTGGTCGCGGAGTAGACGAGCAGTCCCTCGGGTCCGCCCATCACGCCCATCATCGACGCGATATTAATGATATTGCCCTTGCTTTCCTTGAGCGCGGGCACGCAGGCCTGGGCGGTAAAGAAGGCCCCCTTCAGATTGAGGTCGATCATGATCTGCCAGTACTCCTCGTCGAGCCCATCGATCGGCCGGTCGTCGCCGCGCCCGGCGTTGTTGACCAGCACGTCGAGCCCGCCAAGGTCGGCAATCGCCGCAGACACGGTCGTCTTGACCCCCGCCACCGATGACAGGTCGCCCGGCGCCGCGATCAGCCGCTCGCCGCCGCCCATCTCCTCGATCGCCTGCGCCACGGTTTCGGCTAAGCGGCCATTGATCGCGACGTGGGCGCCGAGTTCGTGGAACCCCTCGGCCGCGCCGCGCCCAATGCCCTTGGTGCTACCGGTGATCAGCACCCGCTTGCCGGTAAAATCCAGTTGAAAGCCCATGATTGTACCCTCCCCGCCTCAACTATCGCGCGGGGTCGGGGTGTAGCTCGCCCCGCCCAGCCCGTCGCTGTCGAGGTGATTCACCCCGCCCCAGCTTGCGTTGGCGGCGCAGCCGCCGTCGTTCGACAAGATCGACCCGGTGATATAGCCGGCATCCTCGGACGCGAGATAAACAATCGAAGAAGCGCACTCGCGCACTGTCCCGATCCGCCCCATTGGCGCCGCGGCGTTGATAAATTCGATCACCTGGCCACCCGTCGCCTTGTTCTCGTTATCGATCATCGGGGTGTTGATGTAGCCTGGGCAGAGGCAGTTGGCCCGCACGCCATCGCCTGCCAGCTCGATCGCCATGGTGCGTGTCATGTTGATCATGCCGCCTTTCGAGATCGCGTAGACGAAGCTGTCCGACGGCCCGGCAATGAGCCCGCTGATCGAGCCTATATTGACGATGTTGCCCTTAGACTTGCGCAGCTCAGGCAAGGCGAATTTAGTGCAGAACGCCGCCGAGCGCAGATTGACATTGATCACCTCGTCCCAATGCTCCTCGGTGATCTCCAGCAGACGAGCAAGCGGGCAAATACCCGTGTTATTGACCAGCACGTCGAGACCGCCGAGCCCGGCAACCGCCGTCTCGACAACCGCCTGACAGCCCTCGATGGTGCCAACGTCGCCGGGCGCCGCCACCAGCCCTTCGCCACCCATCTCTTCGATGGCCGTGGCAACGGTTTCGGGGTTACGCCCGTTGACCGCGACCCGCGCGCCGCTTTCAAGAAACATCTCGACCGCACCGCGTCCGATGCCCATGGTGCTGCCCGTAACTAGCACCCGTTTTTCGGTAAAATCCGATCCCATCCGCCGTCTCCCCTTTGACGTCATTGTCGGGCAGTCTCCTCGAGCCTTGCGCCCGCCTTGCCCAGCCGTTGACGCATTCTATACAGGATTTTCGGGCCGGCTCAATGTGCTAAGCTCAGGGCCATGCGACGGATCGTATTCCTGCTTCTTCTGCTTGCTCTGCTTTGTTCGCCCGTGTTGGCACGCGCCGACTACGGCAGCGGGTTGGCCGCCTTCGACCGGGGCTATTACGCGGGCGCGCTGAGCGAGTGGCACACGGCCGCCAACGCGGGAGACGCGGAATCCCAATACGCTGTCGGCGTGCTTTACGACGAAGGCTACGGCGTCGCTGCGGACGACGCGGAAGCCGCACACTGGTACCGCCTTGCCGCCGAGCAAGGCCAGGTCGATGCCCAGTTCGTGCTCGGCGTGTTTTACGACGAGGGGATCGGCGTGTCGCTCGATGATGCGCTCGCCGCCCGCTGGTATCGCCGGGCGGGCGATCAGGGTCATGTCATCGCGCTTTATAACCTCGGCATCATGCACGGGATTGGCGAAGGCGTGCCAGAGGACGAGGTTCAGGCCTACCGCTTCCTGTGGCTCTCGGCCGAGTTGGGAAACGCGGACGCGCGCATGCGCCTGCGGGATTTCGAAGCCTGGCTAACCCCTGAGCAGGTGGACAAGGCGAAGCAGTTGGCCGCGCGCTCGCCGGCTGCGGCGCTGGTCGTCGATAGCTCCGGCGACGCCTTGAATGAAGGTTACGACGCTTACGAGCGAGGCGACTACTCCGCCGCGTTCCGCGCCTGGCGCCCGCTGGCCGAAGCCGACAGCGCGGAGGCCAAGTACAATCTCGGCTACATGTACGATTACGGCGAAGGCGTGCCGATAGACGATATCCAGGCCGCGTACTGGTACCGCCGCGCCGCCGAGCAGGACCACATTACGGCGCAGTTCAATTTGGGCGTCATGTATGCCTACGGCGAAGGCGTGACCGAGGATGCCGGCGAAGCGGCGTATTGGTACCGCCAGGCCGCCGAGCAGGACCATGCCGGAGCGCAGTATCACCTCGCCTACATGTACGACGAGGGGATCGGCATCCCGATCGACGACGCGCAAGGGGTCTACTGGTACCGCCGCGCCGCCGAACAGAGCGATCCCAGTGCCCAGCTTAACCTGGGCTACATGTATGATGCCGGCGAGGGCGTAGCGATGGACCGCGCCGAGGCGCTTTACTGGTACACTCAGGCGGCGGACCAGGGACTTGCCGTCGCCCAATACCATATCGGCACCATGTACCGCGACGGCTCGGGCGTGGCGCAAGATTACGGTGCGACGATCGCCTGGTTCGAGATGGCGGCGAACCAGGGCGATCTCGACGCCCTGTTCAACCTCGGGCTGATGTACGAGACCGGCCAGGGTGTGACCGCCGATCCTGTGATCGCGTTCGTCTATTATGCGCTCGCCGCGGATCAGGGCAACGACGAGGCGGTGGGCATCGCAGAAGACATGGCCGTCGAGCTGGGCGAGGCCGAGTGGATCCGCGCCAAGGAGCTGTACGACGCGTGGAGCGAGGACATCGGCGCCGCCTCCCCGACCGCGGTTGGAACCGGACCCACTAGCAAGGGGCACGAGTTGGTCGCCACGGGCACCGGCTTCGTGATTACTTCAAGCGGCATTGTGATGACCAACCATCACGTCATCGAGGGCTGCACCGATGTGCACGTCACGGGTGCTGGCCTGGATTCGGCGCCCAGCCTGGTGATCGCGGACAATCCCACCGACGATCTGGCGCTGGTGAAAATGCCCCAGGGCAGCGATGCCGTCGCCGTGTTCCGGGGCGGCTCGGCGGTGCGCCCGGGCGACGATGTCGTCGTCGTCGGCTATCCCTATCACGGGCTGCTCTCCTCCGAGGTCAAGGTGACCACCGGGGCCATCAGCGCCGCCTCGGGAATCGGCGACGATCCGCGCGAATTCCAGCTCACCGCGCCGGTCCAGCCCGGAAACAGCGGCGGCCCCCTGCTCGACATGAACGGTAATGTCGTGGGCGTTATCGTGGCTAAGCTCGATGCCCTACTGATCGCGGCGGAAATGGACGACATTCCACAGAACATCAACTTCGCGATCAAGGGCCGCATCGCCATAGATTTCCTCGAGGCAGAAGGCGTCAACTACCTCGCTGCCGTGCCCGGCGTGCCCATGGGCGCTGCCGACGTGGCGGATATTGCGCGGGAATTCACCGTGCTGGTCGAGTGCTGGAACTAGAATTCACAGGGATCGGGCTATGACGCAACGCTGGGTCAATCGGCCCGAAGGCTAGAATTGGGGTGATTTCGGCGCGGACGACCAGCTCGGCCGGATCAACCTGCTAACCCCGGAGAAAGTGCGCGAAGCGGCGAGCGAAGTACGCGAGGGCGAGGTATTTTGCCTAAGCTTGCCGCTTGATTATCCGGGCAGCAACAAACTCCACCCGAGCCACTTTCCCCCTGAATTTCAGCCCATCATCCGTAACGAGAAACCCGCGCGCAACCTACCGCTCGGCAAGTTCTTTCCGGGCAAGACCGACGTCGTGAACGATGAGCGCGTGCTGCTCTGCAGCCAGTATTCGACCCAGTGGGACGGCCTGTTCCACATGGGTAGTCTGTTCGACGCCGACGGCGACGGGGTGGCGGAGCCGGTGTTCTACAACGGCTTTCGGGCGGGCGAGCATGTTACCGGGCCGCTCGAATTTCTGGCCGACGGCACGGAGCGTGAAACCGGACAGCCGATCGGCGCCACCCGGCTTGGGATCGAAAACATGGCGGCGAGCGGGGTGCAGGGACGCGGCGTGCTGGTCAATTTGCACACCCATTACGGCCGCGCCTTCGAGGCGGTGGGTTACGACGAGCTGATGACGGTGCTCGAAGCCGATAACGTGAGCGTCGAGCCCGGCGACATGCTGTGCTTCTATACGGGATTCGCCGACATGATACTGGAGATGGCGCGCGAGCCCGACGCGGAGGCGCTGCACGGCGCCTGCACCGCGCTGGACGGGCGCGACGACAGGCTGCTGCAGTGGATCACGGAGCGCGGCGTCGCCGTGCTAATTGCGGACAATTACGCCGTCGAGCGCCTGCCTGCGCGCGAATCTGACACGCCGTGCGCCAATCTGCCGCTGCACGAACATTGCCTGTTCAAGCTGGGCATTCACCTTGGCGAGCTATGGCACCTGGGCGAGCTTGCCCGCTGGCTGCGCGATCACGGCCGTTCGCGCTTCCTGCTCACGGCGCCGCCGCTGCGCCTGCCCGGCGCCGCGCGCTCGCCGGTTACGCCGGTCGCCACGGTCTAAATTGGCGCCCTTCGACTTGACCCGGCGCCCGCCGACTGCCAGAAAGTGCTCTCCATGACCGTAGTTACCCGTTTTGCCCCCTCGCCCACCGGCTACCTCCATATCGGCGGCGCCCGCACCGCCCTGTTCAACTGGCTATTTGCCCGTCATCACGGCGGCAAATTTCGGTTGCGCATCGAGGATACGGACCGCAAGCGCAGCACGGACGAGGCTGTGGCGGCCATTCTGGACGGGCTGCAATGGCTTGAACTCGACTGGGACGGCGAGGTAGTCCACCAGTTCGAAGGCGCCGACCGCCATGGCGAAATCGCCCGGGGGTTGCTCGACGCTGGCAAGGCCTACCACTGCTACTGCTCTAAGGAAGAGTTGACCGAGATGCGCGAACGGGCCCGCGCGGAGGGCCGGCCGGTTCGCTATGACGGACGCTGGCGCGATCGCGACCCGGCGGATGCCCCCGCGGGGGTCGAGCCGGTCGTCCGTTTCAAGACCCCGAGCGAGGGCGAAACAGTTATCAACGACGGGGTCCAGGGCCCCGTGCGCGTGACCAACGAGCAGCTCGACGACATGATCCTGTTGCGCGCGGACGGTACACCAACCTACATGCTCTCGGTCGTCGTCGACGACCACGATATGGGGATTACCCACGTCGTCCGCGGTGACGATCACCTGACCAACGCCGCCCGCCAGAGCCAGCTATTTCACGCACTCGGCTGGGAGTTACCGAATTTCGCCCACATCCCACTGATTCACGGCGCCGACGGCGCCAAGCTGTCCAAACGCCATGATGCCCTGGCCGTGGGTGCCTACCGTGATATGGGTTACCTGCCCGAAGCCATGCGCAACTACCTCCTGCGCCTGGGCTGGGCTCACGGCGACGAAGAAATCATTTCGACGGACCAGGCCATTGCCTGGTTCGGTCTCGATACGGTGGGCCGCTCGCCCTCGCGCTTCGATACGGATAAGCTCGACAATTTGAACGGCCATTACCTACGCCAGGCGGAGCCCGCGCGGCTGGTCGAACTGGTCGCGCCCGCGCTTGCGGAACGGCTTGGCCACACCCTAGAACCGAACGAAATTGAGCGCCTATCAGCGGGCATGAACGGCCTGAGAGAAAGAGCTAAGAATACGTTAGAACTAACTGATAATGCATATTTTTATGTCGCAAAACGACCGCTAAAACAGGACGGAAAAGCGGCCCGCCAGCTGGCCGATGGCGGGCGAGAGAGGCTCCTGGCGATACGCCCGGCATTCGAAGCCCTCGATAAGTGGGAGGAGCCCGCGCTGGAAGCACTGGTCCGCGAACAGGCGGAAGCGCAAGGCTGCAAGCTCGGCGAGCTTGCGCAGCCTCTTAGAGCGGCGCTTACGGGATCGACCCGTTCGCCGGGCATCTTCGACGTGATGGCGGTTCTGGGCCGCGAGGAAAGCCTTGCACGGCTGGACGATACGCTCGGCTGAACTGTCAAGTCACTTTGATGAACTAACAACCTAAGCTCGATTGATCAATTAACCTTCTACCCCTATGCTTCCGAACGATCAGAAAGCGGTGCCGGGTCGTCGATGCGGCGGATAAAAACGGAGACTCAGAATGGGCAAATCGAGCGACGCGAAGAAGGGCTCGATGCCTGGTCGATCGATCACGTTGGTCGACGAGAAGAATAACAAACTATCCGAACTTTCCATCCTCGACGGCACGATCGGCCCCAGCGTCATCGACATCAGCAAGCTGTACGACGATACCGGGCATTTCACCTACGATCCCGGGTTTACTGCCACCGGTTCCTGCAAGTCCGCAATCACCTATATCGACGGCGAAAAGGGCGAGCTGCTCCATCGCGGCTACGCCATCGAGGACCTGGCCAATAACAGCGACTTCATGGAAGTCGCCTATCTTCTACTTGAGGGCGAGTTGCCGACGGCAGACGAAAAAGAGACGTTCGTCGATACGATCAGCCACCACACCATGGTGAATGAGCAACTGATTTATTTTTTCCGGGGGTTTCGGCGCGATGCCCACCCCATGGCCATCATGGTCGGCGTGGTTGGCGCGCTCTCCGCCTTCTATCACAACGAAGAAGAAGGGCCACAGAACGACCACGAACGCATGGTGGCCGAGCACAGGCTGATCGCGAAGATGCCGACTATCGCAGCCATGGCGTATAAGTATTCCATCGGTCAGCCGTTCGTTTACCCGCGTAACGATCTGAGCTATCCCGAGAATTTCCTGCATATGATGTTCGCCGTACCGACGGAGGAATTCAAGATCCGGCCCTCCTCGGCCCGGGCGATCGACCGGCTGTTCATCCTGCACGCCGATCACGAGCAAAACGCGTCGACTTCGACGGTGCGCCTCGCCGGTTCGTCGGGTGCGAATCCCTTTGCCTGCATCGCCGCGGGGATTGCCTCACTGTGGGGTCCGGCCCACGGCGGCGCCAACGAAGCGGTGCTCCGCATGCTGATGGAAATAGGCTCGGCCGATAACATCCCCCAATACCTCAAGAAGGCGCGGGACAAGACCGATCCCTTCCGGCTGATGGGATTCGGCCACCGGGTCTACAAGAACTACGACCCGCGCGCCGCCGTGCTGCGTGGATCCTGCCACGAGGTGCTCGAGGATCTCGGCATCAAGGATGACCCGCTGCTCAAGATCGCGGTGGAACTGGAGCGCATCGCGCTCGAAGACGATTATTTCGTCGAGCGCAAGCTGTTCCCCAACGTCGACTTCTATTCGGGCATTATTCTCAAGGCCATGGGCTTTCCCTCGCACCTGTTTACGGTGCTGTTCGCGGTGGCCCGGACCGTCGGCTGGGTTGCCCAGTGGAAGGAAATGGTCGAAGACCCGGCCCAGAAGATCGGACGCCCGCGCCAGCTTTACATCGGCCCGCCGAAGCGCGAGTACCTTCCGATCAAGAAGCGTGGCTAAAACCGACCCCGCCCGATTCCGCTCTCCGGCTGCCCTGGGGCCGCATTTTTTCTCACCTATCGTCTCGACCACGGCCGCCTGGCCTAAGCGGGGCAGCGCCGCCAACGAGAACCTACGCGGCCTGTCCTCCTGTATTTGGGCTGGCCTTCGCGTCGGCCTCCCACTTGGCGCGATCGGATTTTTTCTCTGGATCTGGTTGAGCTGACCGCGGAGCGGCTCTCTAGTCCGGCGCCCTATCTTCGCCGACCCCGACCCCGACCACGAATAACCCAGCCTCGTCCGCCGCGCGGATCACCGCGGGGCGGTCAATGATCAGGGACTGTGCCGCCTCGACGGCAATGCCCGAGAGATCCGCCTTGCGCGCCGCCTCGACCGTGTTAACGCCAATCGTGGGAAGGTCAACCCGGCGTTCCTGATCGGGCTTCTTGACCTTGGCAAGAACCCCGCCCGGCCCCTCCTGGCGCAACCGGGCACAGCGGGCGATAAGCTCGTCCGTGCCCTCCTTGGCCTCGACGCCGAGCACGACGCCTTGCTGGGCGACTGCGCCTTGTCCAACATCCATTGCGCCGATTGCCCGAGCTGCCGCGACGGCCACCGCGATATCGGCCCACGCGTCCTCATCGGGTTCGACCGCGCCTAAAACGCCGGCGGGCGCAAGCAAATCAGTCAGGATGTCGTCGGCCCCAACGACCCGGAAGCCTTCGCTCTCTAGCTCATCGACCACCACCTGAAGTAGGGCCCCGTCACCCCGGGCGGCGGCCTGTCCTATCCGCTTGAGCATCTTGATTCCGCGCCAGTCGGGCTTGAGCGCACTCAGGGAGGGTCGGCGCATCCCGCCGGCGAGCACTACCTCGCCCACCGCAGCGCCGTGCAACGCCTTGACCACCGCACTGACCGCGCCAAGACGGACCCAAGCATGAGGAACAGTATCGACGAGCTCGGGCGGCGTATCGCCTTCGAACGCGACGACAAAAACATCGCGGCCCGCAGCCCGCGCGGCCGCGATCAGCCGGACGGGTAAATCGCCCGACCCGGCGAGAATGCCAAGTTTAGGAGCCACTCTCCTCTTTCGGCTGGCAAATCGCGCGCGAGCTGTCGGTCTTGATAAAACGGATGATGTCGCGCACAGCCTCGTTGTCCTGGAACATCTCGTCGACGTCTTCCAGGCGCTCGGCCATGGTGCCTTCGGGTGCGAACAGCATGCGATAGGCGCTGCGCAGGACGTGAATCATCTCGCGTGAAAATCCGCGCCGGCGCAGGCCGACCAGATTAAGCCCGACGAGCCGGGCCCGGTCTCCCATAACCGAGCCGTAGGGAATTACATCGTTCTCGACCCCCGACATGCCGCCGACGATCGCGTGCGCCCCGATGCGGACGAACTGGTGAATCGCGGTAAGGCCGCCGAGAATAGCGAAATCCTCGATCGCGACATGGCCAGCGAGGGTCGCATTGTTCGCCATGATCACGCTGTTGCCGAGCTGGCAATCATGGGCGACATGGGCACCCACCATGAAGAGGCAACCATCGCCCACCTTTGTCAGCATGCCACCGCCTTTGGTGCCCGGGTTCATGGTGACATGCTCGCGGATCACGTTCTTGGCGCCGATTTCGAGCCGCGAGGGCTCGCCGGCGTATTTCAGATCCTGGGGCCGATGGCCGATGGAGGCGAACGGGAATACATGGCAGCCCGGCCCCATGCTCGTTCGCCCGGTCACTACCGCATGGGATTCGACGACCGAGCCTGCCCCCATCTCGACGTCGCCATCGATGATACAATAGGGCCCGATACGGACATCGTCCGCGAGCTGCGCCGCGGGATCGACAATCGCCGTGGGATGAATCTCGGGCATCTAGTCATCCATGATCATTGCGGTGTAGGCAGCCTCGGCGACGACGATGCCCTCGACCGTTGCGACGCCCTTAAATTTCCATACGTTGCGGCGGCGGCGCTGCTTTGTCACGGTTATGCGCATCGTGTCACCCGGAACCACGGGGTGGCGAAATCGGCAGTCCTCGATCGACATGAAATAGACCAGTTTTCCCTCGGCATCAGACCCGAGGGTTACGACCACGAGAACCGCGGCAGCCTGGGCCATGGCCTCGATAATCAGCACGCCGGGCATTACGGCTCGGCATGGAAAATGGCCCTGAAACTGCGGCTCGTTGATCGACACGTTCTTGATTCCCACCGCGCTCACATCGGGCACGATCTCGATCATGCGATCGATCATAAGAAATGGATAGCGGTGCGGAATCTTCTGCTGAATCGTTTCGATATCGATTTCGGCGACCCGCTCGGGCGCCATGGCTGCTGCATCACCCATCTACTTCTTGTCCCCTGTCTTGGTAAGGCGTGATATCGCCACGGTCTGGCGATGCCACTCTCGGATCGGCAGGGCCGGGCTACCGCCCACGGTAACGCCCGGCTCAACATTGCGTATCACGCCCGACTGCGCTGCAACTCTCACGCCGGCCCCGATTCTCAAGTGCCCCGCCACGCCGACCTGGCCTCCAATAAAAACGTAGTTTTGAAACTTCGTGCTTCCCGCAATTCCAGCCAGGGCCGCGATCACGCATCCTGGACCCAATTCGACGTTGTGCGCGATCTGGACGAGATTGTCGATCATGCACCGGTCGCCGATTATGGTATCAGGGCCCGCCCCGCGATCAATCGTCGCATTTGCACCGATCTCGACGTCGTCGCCCACGATGACCCGGCCAAGTTGAGGAATCTTGAGATGCTCGGTGGGATCGGGGGCAAAGCCGAAGCCATCCTGTCCCAACCGGGCGCCCGGGTAGATCCGGCAGCGTTCGCCGATCAGGCTATTATAAATCGAGGCGTTGGCTCCGACGATGCTTTGCGCACCAAGCACCACGCCGCGTGCGATCACCGCGTTGGAGCCGATCCAGCAGCCTGCTCCGATTTCCGCGTTCGCCTGCACGACGGCGCCTGCCTCGATGCAGCAGCCCCCACCGATCCGCGCATCCTCATCAACCGATGCGTCGGGCGAGATACCAGACGGCGGGATCATCGGCGGATAATACGCCTGTGCCGCCAACGCATAAGCTCGGTAGGGTTCTTTCGTGACCAGCAACGCCATCCCTTCGGGCGCCCGCGCAACAAAATCGGGGTGAACGACGCAACCTCCGGCCTTGCTCGCGGCAAATGCCTCGACGTAACGTTTATTGTCGAGAAAACTCAAATCGTCCGCGCCCGCCGTCTCGAGCGGCGCTACATCGACGAGGCTGCGCGCCGGCTCGGCACCCTCCGCCAGCTCCGCACCCGTGCGTTCGGCCAGTTCACCTAGAGAGAACGGCCCTTTTCGATCATGAAAGCGTGGATCCGCCATCAGGCTACTGCTCGGAGAACTGCACCTCGACCCGCGGCAACCGGGCATCCAGCTTCTGCCGAACCTCTTCTGTGATGTTCATGGACGGTGCAGCATAAACCATCGTCGAGGTCGGCAGGACAATCTCATAGCCACGCTGCGCCGCCAGTTCCGAAATGATCGCGAAAACCACCTGCTGAATTTTCCCCATCGCGTTCCCGCGCGCTTTTTCGAGGCGCTGGTTCAAGCCGTTGACCCGATCCCGGACCGCCGCAACCCGCTCGTCCAGCTGACGTAGCTTCTCCTCGTAGGCTTCGGGCGCCAGAATCGACTTCTGAAGTTGCAGTTGGCGGTCCATCTCGACGAGCCCGGCCTCATCCGCGTCTATACTGGCCTGAATCCGATCGTGCAAGGCAAGAAGCTGCTGCTGGGTGCTCTGGTGAGCCAGCGAACTCTGAATGACGCGCTCGTATTCTATGACGGCAAAATTGGTTGTTGCCGCCTGTTGGGCGTGACCCTGCAAGGGAGAGAATGCCATCGTGAGGGCGACGAAACAGGCAAGTGCTAAGCTACGAATAATCATGAAAAAATCTGCCTAAAATATGGTTCCGAAATTGAGACGGAATAGCTCTTCTTCATCGGCATCCTCCTTGACGACCGCCTTGGTCACCTCGAAGCCGACGGGACCGAAAGGAGAAATATAAGAGAACCCGATACCGACACCGACCCGCGGGCTGCCTTCGTCGAAGATATTCGGATCATCCTCATCAACGACTGAAAGGCTGCCGATGTCTGTAAACAGGCTGCCCCGTACCGGAAACTCGGCGGGCAGACCCAGCGGAAAGCCCACGCCGAAGCTGGCAACATAGCGAAAATTACCACCCAACGCGTCACCTGTCGTCAGA
>CAVOEB010000018.1:0-45085 GCA_963694715.1 Alphaproteobacteria bacterium
CGTGGAGAGGACGAAGTTATGACGAACCCCATCGGCGCCCTGCGGACATGGATCCTGCTGTCGGCCAATTTGGCGATCTTCGCTGCGCTTGCCGCCGGCGCCGGCCCGGCGCGCGGGCAGATCGAGATCGACATCGTCCGCGGCTCGGTGGAGCCGATGCCCGTTGCGGTGACGGATTTGTACGGCGAACATCCGGAAGCCGCCCGGCTGGGTGCCGAAATCAGCCGTGTCGTCGCTGCCGACCTCGAACGCTCAGGTCTATTCAAGCCGATCGACCCGCGGGCGTTTATCCAGAGTTCGGTCGGGGTCCAGACCGGTTTGCGCTTCGCCGACTGGCGGGTGCTCAACGCCCAGGCCTTGATGACTGGCAAGACGGAATTCGGCAACGACGGGCGGCTCAAGGTCGAATTTCACCTCTGGGATGTGTTTGCCGAGGAACAGCTTGTCGCCATCGGGCTGGGCAGTCCGCCGGAGCTCTGGCGACGCATCGCCCACAAGATCGCCGATGCGATCTACGAGCGCCTGACCGGGGAGATGGGCTATTTCGATTCGCGGATCATCTATGTCGCCGAGACCGGTACGATTATCGAGCCGATCAAGCGCCTCGCGATCATGGACCAGGACGGTGCCAATCTTCGCTACCTGACCAACGGCGACAATTTGGTGCTTACCCCGCGCTATTCGCCGAGCGTGCAGGAGATCACCTATCTGCTCTATCTGCGTGGTCAGCCGCGAGTCTATCTGTACAACGTCGATACCGGACAACAGGAGGTGCTGGGCAACTTTCCCGGCATGACCTTCGCGCCGCGTTTTTCGCCCGACGGCAACAAGGTGGTCATGACTTACGCGCAAGACGGTAATTCGGAAATCTATGAGATGGATTTGCGCACCCGCGAGATTGAACGGCTGACCAACAATCCCGCGATCGACACTGCGCCGACCTATTCGCCCGATGCCGAGTTTGTCACCTTCGAATCCGACCGGGGCGGCACCCAGCAGATTTACGTCATGCGTAGCGACGGGCGCGATGTCCGGCGCATCAGTTTCGGCATAGGGCGGTACGGCACCCCGGTCTGGTCGCCGCGCGGCGACCAGATTGCGTTTACGAAGAGCAACAAGGGCGTATTCTATATCGGCGTGATGCATCCCGACGGCTCGGGCGAAAGATTGCTGGCGGAAGGCTTTCTCGTCGAGGGGCCGAGCTGGGCGCCGAACGGCCGGGTGCTGATTTTCACCCGCCAACACATTGTCGGCGACGGGCATCGCAACGAACTGGTCTCAATCGACCTGACGGGTCACAACCAGCGCGTGCTTGTGACCCCGACGGGGGCCTCGGACCCGGCCTGGTCGCCGGTCATTCCCTAGCTGTGGGTTGTAGCCGCCGACAGGGGAGGATCGGGCAAATTCAAGGTGATTTGTTTAAAAATTTTAAACGATAAAGAGAATATCTATAGATCGTGATCGGTCGGGATCGAACCCGTGGCGCCCGTAACCGGGTGCCGGTGAATGTATTAACGGGCTTGGAAAATGAGCGGTATCACAGTACTCTAATATTGACTTGGTTAATTAGATCGCAGATCGACCTGTCTAAACGATTAGCGTTTGAGCGAGGCGTTTCTCGGTTCAACCTGTTCTGCGAAATGACCGTAACCCATAACCCGTTAAGACTCCGGCGGAGGGAGTGTATCTATGCGATTGAAAATTATTGGCCTCTTTGCGGCCCTGTTACTCGTTGCAGCCTGTCAGGCGCCATCCGATGATTCGGCTTCGGGCGAAGGCGAGGGCGGCACCGATGGCGGCGCCAGCGTCGGCTCGTCCGATACGGGCGATGTCTCGACGGGCGATGTCTCGACGGGCCCCGAGGTCGGCTCCGTCGACGAGTGGATGCAGGACGTCGGCTATATGGTTCAATTCGGCTTCGATAAGTCGAACTTGATGTCGGAGGCGCGGGCGATCCTCGATCGTCAGGCCGAGTGGCTGATGATGTACAGCGGCTACAGCATGACCGTCGAAGGCCATTGCGACGAGCGCGGCACCCGCGAGTACAACCTCGCATTGGGCGAGCGCCGGGCGGCCTCGGTCAAGAATTACCTCGTGGCGTTGGGCGTCGATCCGAGTCGGATCTCGACCATCAGCTATGGCAAGGAACGGCCGCTCGCCATGGGTCATGACGAAGGCGCGTGGAGCCAGAACCGGCGCGGCGTGTCAATCCTGAACTAGATTGCGGGCGGCGGCGCCGCTCGGGTCACTTCTATTTCGCCCGGCGGCCCGCCGGGCGAACGCTTGGGGGAGGCACCGGCGCGGCACCGGTGTGCGCAGCCGGAAACAGGCCATTTTGGCCAGGGTCCAAATTGAAGGTTGCGACATACGCGATGACAAAACGCTGGCCTCCCCTCGTTCTTCTCTCGATCCTTTGTGTCGTGACGGGCCTTGGCGGGCCCGTTAGCGCGCAATCGGGCGACGTCAGTCAGCTCTATCACGAGATTGATCGGTTGCGCCAAGACCTGCGCGATTTGCAGGCCTATGTCCTTTTGCCCGACCAGGCGGGCGCCGCACCCGAGATGGCGGCGGGCGCGCCGGCCGAAGGCCAGAGCCCCGCACGGTTGGCCGCCGACCTCGAATACCGCATGGGGCTGGTCGACGAGCAGTTCCGCATGATGACCGGCCAGTTCGAAGAGCTTGGCCACCGCGTTCTGCTGCTCGAGCAACGCATCGAGAAGCTGGTTGCCGATATGGATTTCCGTCTCGGGGAGCTTGAGCAGGCAGCGAGCGCCGGCGCCGCGAGTGCGCCCGTGCCCGGTAGCGAGACGGCCTACCCCTCGGTCGACGATCTGGTCGAGGGCAGCCCCGCGCTGTCCGCTGAGCCGGCGTCACTCCTGCCGGCGGGTACCGACCAGGAACAGTACGAGTTCGCTCTCGCCCAGGTGCGGACCATGCAGCAGAGCGCAGGCACGCAAGCGCTCGATCAAGCGGTCGGCGCGGCGCGGCGCAGCCTCGAGGAGTTCCTCGCCCGTAACCCCGACAGTGCGCTGGCCGTCAACGCGTCCTACTGGCTTGGTGAAGTGCATTACTTCGCCCAGGATTACGAACGCGCCATGGTCATCTTTGCGCGCAATTACGAAAAACGCCCGAGTGGGCGGAAGGCGCCGGAGAACCTTCTCAAATTGGCCATGTCATTGAGCAATCTGGGGCGCGCAACCGATGCCTGTCAGGCGCTTCGCGAAATACGGACCAAATTCCCCGATTCCACCGAGAATCTCGCCCAGAAGGCCGACGCTCAGTGGTCGGCCAACGCCTGCGAGTAGCTCTCGCAACGGCGGGTATTGATTCTCGTGGTTGAACGCCCCATCACGGCCTCGGACTTTGCGCTCCGGTTTAATCTTCTGGGCCCCTTCGAGCCTCGTCCCGCGCTCGCAGTGGCGGTGTCCGGCGGCGCCGACAGCCTGGCGTTGTGCCTGCTCGCGGCTCGTTGGGCGACGCGGCGCGGCGGCACGGCGGTCGGTCTAGTCGTTGATCATGGACTGCGTCCCGAGGCGCGCTTCGAAGCCCGTCAGGTAACACGCTGGCTCGCGGCCCGTGGGGTGGCCTGCCGGGTACTACGCTGGCGCGGGTCCAAGCCGGCGACGGGACTTGCCGCCGCCGCCCGCGAAGCACGCTACGCCCTGCTGGCCGATTGGTGCCGGCGCCACGGCCGGCTTCATTTGCTGCTCGCCCATCACCGCGAGGACCAGGCCGAGACCCTGCTTTTCCGCCTTGGGCGGGGCAGTGGCCTCGATGGTCTCGCCGCTATGGCCGCCGTCTCCGAACGCGGCGGCGTGCGCTTGCTCCGTCCGTTGCTTGATCTGCCCAAGGCACGGCTTGCGGCCACGCTCCAAGCGGTGGATCAGCCCTGGGTGGAAGATCCCAGCAACCGCGATGAGCGCTACGCCCGGGTGCGGCTGCGCGCGCTGGCGCCTGTGCTGGCGGACGAAGGCGTGACCCCGGTAGCGGTTGCCGAAACCGCGACGCGGCTGGGGATTGTCCGCGCGGGCCTCGAAGCCGCAGTCGCCGATTTGCTTGCTTTAAGCGCCGAGCTTGACGCGGCTGGTTACGTCCGCCTCGACGTCGCGCTCCTGGCCCGTGCGCCCGATGAGATCGTGCGCCGCGTTCTGGGGAGCGTGTTGGCCTGCGTCGGCGGGGCCCAACATCCGCCGCGCCGCGCCGCGCTCGAACGCCTGCTTACGCGGCTGCGCGCGGGCGCCTGGCGCAGGTCGTGTACCTTGGGCGGCTGCCAAATGAGCTTCGAGGACGACGGCTTGCGCGCCTGCCGCGAATTGCGCGCGGCCCGAGAGTATCTCCCCCTTGCGCCGGGTGGCACGGCGCTATGGGACGGGCGCTTTGCCGTAAAATTGAGCCGCTCGGGGAGCGCGCCGCCGCGGCGCCGGGTGGCCTCGCTTGAGGTCCGGGCGTTAGGGGCGGCGGGCTGGCGGGCGCTTCGCGACACCGAGGCCGAGGCGGCAGGGCGGGCGCTGCCGAACGCGGCGCGGCTTACTTTACCCGCCCTGTGGGACCTTGAAGGGGTCTGTTCAGTGCCCCATCTTAAGTTCTTGCGTCCCGGTCTTCCTGCTGTACCGGCCGTGGCGCTCGATGCTGTGTTTCGTCCCCGCCGGCCGCTCTGCCCGCTGCCTTTTGCAGCTGTGCGGGCCGGCTGACGGCGAAGACCGAGAAGAACATGGTTAAGCGGTTGACACAGCGTAATTATAGCGGTTTTAACGAACGGCTGGTCTGATGTAGACTAAGTGATGGCGGGTCGACGCTCCGGGGTCGGTCCGCACTCCCAAGTCGAAAGGAGCTATCGGGTTTTGCGCAAGAATCTTGCACTGTGGATTATTATCGGCCTGCTGCTGATTGCCCTGTTCAACCTGTTCCAGGGGTCGTCTAAGCAGGACGACGCGAGCGCAGAGCTGGCATTTTCCGACTTCTTGGGTGAAGTGGAGAGTGGCCAGATTCGCGACGTTACCATCGCGGGCCGCCAGATCCAGGGCCATTACGCCGACGGCCGGACCTTCAGCACCTACTCGCCCGACGACCCCGCGCTGGTCGATCGTTTGCGCGCCGCTAACGTGCGAATCAGCGCCAAGCCTTCCGAGGAAGGCATGCCGTCCCTGTTCAGCGTCCTGCTGTCCTGGTTTCCCATGCTGCTGCTGATCGGCGTCTGGATTTTCTTCATGCGCCAGATGCAAACGGGCGGCGGCAAGGCAATGGGCTTCGGCAAGTCCAAGGCGCGCATGATGACCGAGCGCCAGGGCCGGGTTACTTTCGACGACGTCGCCGGCATCGACGAGGCCAAGCAGGAGCTTGAAGAGGTCGTCGAATATCTGCGCGACCCGCAGAAGTTCCAGCGCCTCGGCGGCAAGATCCCCAAAGGCGTGCTGCTGATCGGCCCGCCCGGCACCGGCAAGACGCTGCTCGCGCGCGCCATCGCGGGCGAAGCCAGCGTGCCGTTCTTCACAATTTCGGGTTCGGACTTTGTCGAAATGTTCGTCGGCGTCGGCGCGAGCCGCGTGCGCGACATGTTCGTGCAGGGCAAGAAGAGCGCGCCCTGCATCATTTTCATCGACGAGATCGACGCGGTTGGCCGTCACCGCGGCGCGGGCCTCGGCGGCGGCAACGACGAGCGCGAACAGACGCTCAATCAGTTGCTCGTCGAGATGGACGGATTCGAGTCGAACGAGGGCGTCATTCTGATCGCTGCGACCAACCGGCCCGACGTGCTCGATCCGGCGTTGCTTCGCCCTGGCCGTTTCGATCGCCAGGTAGTGGTGCCCAACCCGGACATCCTGGGCCGTGAGAAAATTCTCAAGGTCCATATGCGCAAGGTGCCCCTCGCACCCGATGTCGATCCGCGGATCGTCGCGCGCGGCACGCCCGGCTTTTCCGGCGCGGACCTCGCCAACCTGGTCAACGAGGCGGCGTTGCTCGCCGCGCGCATGGGCCGTCGCGTCGTCACCATGGCTGAGTTTGAGTCGGCGAAGGACAAGGTCATGATGGGCGCCGAACGGCGCTCGATGGTCATGACCGACGACGAGAAAAAATTGACCGCCTATCACGAGGGTGGCCACGCCATCGTTGCGCTGCGCGAACCGGCATCCGACCCGGTGCACAAGGCGACCATCATCCCGCGCGGCAGTGCGCTGGGTATGGTCATGCGTCTGCCCGAGCGTGATCGTTATTCGGTCTCGCGCGAGAAACTGCTCGCCGACATCCGCGTCGCCATGGGCGGGCGGATCGCCGAAGAGCTGATCTTCGGCCACGACAAGGTCACCAGCGGCGCCTCGCAAGATATTAAGATGGCGACCCAGCTCGCGCGGGGCATGGTCACCCAGTTCGGCATGAGCGACGAGTTGGGACCCCAGAGTTTTGGCGAGAATGAGCAGGAGGTCTTCCTTGGCCATTCGGTCACTCAGACCAAGAACGTCTCGGAGGCGACCGCCCAGAAAATTGACGAGGAGATTTCCAAGATCATCAACGGCTCCTACGAAGGGGCACGCAAGGTCCTGACCGATAACATCGACGAGCTGCACACTCTCGCCAAGGCGTTGATCGAATACGAGACTCTGACCGGCGACGAGATCAAGGCGATCCTGTGCGGCGAGACCATCCACCGCGAGGACGACGAGCCCGACGACGCCGAGCCGCACGCGTCGTCGGTGCCCGAATCTGGCCTGCGACCCGACGATGGTCGCCCCGGCGGCGGGCCCGGCCTGGAGCCTAAGCCGCAGCCCGGTTTGTAACCGCCTCCGCGGTGATCCGTGACGACCCCCACCCCAAGCCCCGCCTCCGCGCGGGGCTTGTCGTCTCAACCTGCCCGCCTGTGCCCGTTGGGTCTCAATTCGGCGGGCGAGGGCGAGCCGCTGGCCGGTGGCCCGCTCGCGTTTTCCGCCTGCGAGGTCCTGACCCGCAAGCTCGGCGGGCGGCGGGTGAAACGCCTCGCGCTCACGCAATTCGCCGGCGATGGCCGGGACCTGGCGGCTGGTCTCGCGACTGTGCTGGGCCCCCAGTATGATGCGCTTAGCGCACCCCGTGCGCCCCTCGCCGGCATCGTGCTGGACCGGCCGCGGCTTATGGGCATCGTCAACGTCACGCCCGACAGCTTCTCCGACGGCGGTGAGGCACTGGCTGCCGAGGCCGCGATCGCGCGGGGCCGGGCGATCGCGGCGGCTGGAGCGGCGATAGTCGATGTCGGCGGCGAATCGACCCGGCCAGGCTCCGAGCCGGTGCCCGCAATGGTCCAGATCGACCGGGTCCGGCCGGTGATTGAGGCGCTGGCAAGTGACGGCCTTGTGGTTTCCATCGACAGCCGCTCAGCCGAAGTCATGGCCGCCGCGCTCGATGCCGGGGCGCGGATCGTCAACGATGTCAGTGCGTTGAGTTTCGACCCCGAGAGCGCGGCGCTGGTGGCGGCCCGGGACGTGCCCGCGGTGCTGATGCATATGCAGGGCACGCCGCAATCTATGCAGCAGAACCCGAGCTACGACGACGTGGTCCTCGACCTGCTCGATTACTTTAGCGAGCGTCTTGAGGCCTGCGTCACCGCTGGGATCGAGCCGGCGCGGCTGGTTCTTGACCCGGGCATCGGGTTCGGTAAGACGGTCGAGCACAATGTTGACCTGATGAGCCATATCGCGGCGTTTCACGCGCTCGGCTGTGCTTTGCTCGTGGGGATTTCGCGAAAGAGCACGATTGCGCGGCTGTCCGACGATGCAACCGTCGAACGCCGCCTCGGTGGCTCGATCGCGGCGGCGCTGTTTTGTGCCGCGCGCGGGGTCCAGCTGATCCGGGTTCACGACGTTGCCGAAACCCTTCAGGCCCTCGACGTCTGGACGGCGTTCGCGCAAGGGGCCAAATAACCCCCTTCGCAGCTTTATCCATGTGGTAAGAATAACCCCGAGAAACCGGAGTTATTCCGTCCGGGCAAGAGGATACGCCATGACGCGCACGCTGTTCGGCACCGATGGCATTCGGGGCACGGCCAACGTCGACCCCATGACCGCCGAGGTGGCGCTCCGGGTCGGCATGGCCGCAGGCCTGCGGTTTCTCCGCGGCGATCATCGCCACCGGGTCGTCATCGGCAAGGACACCCGGCTTTCGGGCTACCTGCTCGAGCCGGCGCTGACCGCGGGTTTCGTCTCGGTGGGTATGGACGTGGTACTGGTCGGACCGATGCCGACGCCCGCGGTGGCCATGTTGACCCGATCCTTGCGCGCCGATCTGGGGGTCATGATCTCGGCGTCTCACAACCCCTTCGAAGACAACGGTATCAAGCTCTTTGCCCCCGACGGCTACAAGCTCTCGGACGAGGTCGAGGCCGAGATTGAAGCCCGCCTCGCATCGGGCCTCGACGACGGCCGCGCCGCGCCGGGTGCGCTGGGCCGGGCGCGGCGCCTCGATGACGCGGAAGGCCGCTACATCGAGTTCGTCAAGAACACATTTCCCAAGGGCCGCAGCCTTGAGGGCCGGAAGATCGTCGTCGATTGCGCCAACGGGGCGGCCTACAAGGTGGCGCCCACGGTGCTGTGGGAACTGGGTGCCGAAGTCGTGCCGATCGGCGTCAAGCCTGACGGCTACAACATCAACAAGGATTGCGGCTCGACCGCGTCCGAACTGCTGTGCAGTCAGGTGGTCGTGCATGGCGCTGATCTCGGCATCGCGCTCGACGGCGACGCCGACCGCATGGTGTTGTGCGACGAGAAGGGTGCGCTGATCGATGGCGATCAGGTGATGGCCCTGGTCGCCGGCTACTGGCAGAGCCGTGGTCGCCTCAAGGGCGGCGGCGTTGTGGCGACCGTGATGTCGAATCTCGGGCTCGAGCGCCATCTCGAAGCGGCGGGCCTTTCGCTTGTGCGCACCCAGGTGGGGGATCGCTACGTCGTTGATCACATGCGCCAGCACGGCTTCAACGTCGGTGGCGAACAATCAGGTCATATCGTGCTGAGCGACTATTCCACCACCGGCGACGGCCTAATCGCCGCCCTCCAGGCCCTGGCCGTCTTGGCCGACGATGACCGGCCGGTGAGCGCGGCCGGGCGACTGTTCGAGCCGATGCCTCAAATCCTGCGCAAGGTCCCGTTCGGCAATGGTGCCCAGCCGCTCGACGACGACCGGGTCAAGCAGTCGATTGCCGAAGGCGAGGCCCGTCTGGGCAAAACCGGCCGGCTGGTCATCCGCAAATCGGGCACGGAGCCCGTCGTTCGTGTCATGGCCGAGGGCGAGGACGCGGACCTCATCGACGACGTCGCGAACACGATCGTCGAGGAACTGACCCGGGCCCAAGGTTGAGATGAGAGATCTTGAGACGAGCCTGCGCGGACGCGTGCTAATCGTCGCCGGCTCGGATCCGAGCGGCGGTGCGGGCGTCCAGGCCGACATCAAAACAGTTACGGCGCTGGGCGGCTATGCTGCGACGGCGATCACGGCGATTACCGTTCAGGACACCACCAGCGTCTCAGCCATTGCTGAGGTTACGCCCGATATCGTAGCCGGCCAGATGCGCGCCGTTCTCGATGACATCGGCGCCGACGCCATCAAGATAGGCATGGTCCACAAGGCGGAAATCATCGAGGCGGTGGGCGACGTGCTCGACGGCGCGGCGCGGGATATTCCCACCGTCGTCGACCCTGTGATGGTCGCGAAAAGCGGTGACGCCTTGCTGGAGGACAGCGCCTCACAGGCGTTCCGGGCCCGCCTGCTGCTGCGTGCGACACTGATCACGCCGAATATTCCCGAGGCGGAGGCTCTGACCGGTTTCAAAATCGGCGACGTCGACGATATGGTCCATGCCGCCCAGATGCTCATCACTTACGGTGTCCCGGCGGTGCTGTTGACCGGTGGCCACGGTAAAAGCGACACGGTCACCGACGTTCTGGTCAGCGACGCGGGCACCGAACAGCTCGTGGGCCCGCGTCTCAAGACGGTGCACACCCACGGCACCGGCTGCACCCTGGCCTCGGCCATCGCGACGGGGTTGGCTCAGGGGCTTGATTTACCAGTCGCAGTTCTCCGTGCGCGAGCCTATGTCCTTGAGGCGATTCGCACGGCGCCCGGGTTGGGCCGCGGCCACGGCCCGCTCAACCACGGCCACACCGTCGGCTCCTTCACGGGCTAATTTTTCTCGGCGCAAGAGACGTCTGGTCCAGGCGACCGGGCGCTTCTATCTTGTGTTTCATGACAGAGCGGAACGCTCTTTTCACCGCCGATTACGAACGGATCGAGGCGGCGATCCGCTTCCTTGACGCTCACGCGGACGAGCAACCCGAGTTGAGTTGGTGGCCAGCGCCGCGGGGATTTCGGAGTTTCACTTCCAGTGACTGTTCACGCGCTATGTCGGGATCAGCCCAAAGCGTTATCTCCAGTACCTGACTCTGGAATACGCCAAGACGTTGCTTGCACGTTCGCGCCCGGTGCTCGACGCGGCGTTCGAAGCCGGCCTCTCGGGGCCGGGTCGGTTGCACGACCTGTTCGTTACCTACGCGGCGATGATGCCAGGCGAGTAGAGCCGCCGGGGCGTCGATCTCGAGATCGCTTACGGGGTTCGCCCCAGCCCGTTCGGCGAGTGCCTTCTATTGCTGACCGAGCGCGGTCTGTGTGGCCTGGGATTTACGGACCGGGATGGGTAAGCGGACGCGCTCGACAAATTTCGCCGCCGTTGGCCCGCAGCCCGTTATGTCGCGGCGCCTGAGCGTACCGCACCCCTGATGGAAAAGATTGTTGCCCGGGTGCCCGGTGCCGATCCCCTGCGTCTGCTGGTTCGGGGCACCGCCTTCCAGCTCAAAGTGTGGGAGGCCTTGCTGCGTATCCCACCTGGCGCGGTCACGAGCTACGCCGCCCCTGCATCCGCCGTCGGCCGCCCCGGTTCGGCCCGCGCGGTGGGCGCCAACCCGGTCTCGTTTTCGGCTCCTTGCCATCGTGTTATCCGCGACAACGGCACCATTCACGGCTATGAATGGGGGGTTGCCCGCAAGCGGGCAATCCTCGCCTGGGAAGCCGCGCAGTTCGGCCCGGCCGAGGGGCCTGGAGATAGCGAAAGGAGCCACGTGGCGTGATCGGACGGCATTTTGAAGATTTTGCGGTCGGCGATCGATTCGAGACGGCGGGCAAGACGTTCAGCGAAAGCGAGATAATGGATTTCGCCTTCCAATACGACCCCCAGCGTTTTCATATCGACGTCGAAGCGGCCAAAGACACGATCTATGGCGGGCTGATCGCGAGCGGCATCCAGACCCTCGCCGTCACGCTCCGCATGGTCATGCAGACCGGGATTTACGAGGACACCGGGCTGGGTTCGTCGGGGATCGACGGTCTCAAATGGTTCAAGCCCGTCTATCCGGGCGATACGCTTCATGGGGTGGTCGAAGTGCTGGAAACCCGCACCTCAGGCTCCAAGCCTGACCGCGGCTACGTCACCGCGCGCACGGACGCGCTCAACCAGAACGACGAGAAGGTCATGACCTTTATCTGCATGCAAATCATCAAGCGGCGCGACTGACAGATACCGAACCGGACCGCCATCGGAGGCGCATATGGACGTCTATCACATCTGGTTCAATCCGAAGCTGGTCGAGTCCGACCTTGAGTTTGCGGGCCATATGAAGACTTTCCTGGACGACATGAAAGAGCGCGGCCTGATTGCGGGCTGGCGCCTGAACCGGCAAAAACTGGGGTTCTATCCCGACGTCTTGCGCAAATTCCACGTCATGATCGAAACCGACGGCGTGGTGCAGCTCGATGCGGCGTTATAACCTCATATCCGAGCGAGCCGAGCCCTCGGAGGGCAAGCACTTTGCCGTCAACAGCCGGGTCGTCGACGTTTACGCCGTGCTCTACCGCGATTCTCCCGACGCTCACCGGGTCGCCGGGCAGGAAAAATTCTAGCGTCTTATTCGTTTTTTTGTGACACCTAAGCGAAACGGCGCTTAGTCGCCACGCAGACTTACGCCGCATGAGCGGCGGTCCGCAGTCGGAGGCTCGCAAAATCCTATGAACCCAATTTGCCGGATTTTACGCTAACCCTCGTCCGGGCGTTTGCGGATCACTCTCACCTGGTCGAGATCGTGGGCGATCTAGGCGTTGTGAAAATGAACCTACGCTTCCACCAGGATGTTGGCTTCGTCGTAGCGCCCCGAGACATGGTTGAGGTGGAGCGCCTGGACCCCGGCGTCCGCAGCCAGGCGTGCCGCATCGCCCGCGGTGATATGGCCGTGGCTGTCGGCTAACGCCCGGTCGGCCTCGAGATAGGTCGCCTCGACGACCAGCGTGCCGGCGTCGCGTAGCGGCTCGATCAGGCCCTCTGTGCCGTCCGTATCGCCCAGCACGACGAGCTTCGTGCCGGGACCCATCACGTCTTCGGGCGCGACGCGCCGGCCGCCGTGGAAAGTGCTTGCCTCGCTGTGAGCCAGACGGTGGTGGGCGCGGCCTTCGGGAATGCCCAGGCGCTGCGCCGCGTCGGAGTCGAAATGGCGCTGCGGCTTGACTTCGAAGATAAAGCCGTAAGCGTCGTCCCGGGCGCGGCACAGCGGCATGGCACTTAGCCGGAAGCGTTGATCCTCTATCACCGGGCCCGGCGAGAGCGGGGCAAAATCTAGCGCAAGCCGGTTCCCGGCCCGGGATAGGACGACGTCTTTGAGCAGGTCGCGCGTCGCCGAAAGGGCGCTTGCACCACCATGGATGGTGAGATGGTCCATCGGTTCCCATTCGCTCAAGGTTGCGGCCAACCCGCCCAGGCCCAGCACGTGATCGAGGTGGCCGCGGGTGAGTAGAACCGAATCGAGGCGGTGAAAGCCTGCGCCGCTTCGGATCAGCTGGCGCTGGGTGTCTTCGCCGCAATCGACCAGGAAGCGGTGGCTCTCGTGGAACACGAGCAGCGCCGAAACGCTCCGTGTCGCGGTGGGCACGCTGGCCGCGGTACCCAGAAAGGTGATCTCGAACATGGCCGTCGAGCGGCTTCCGTCGTTGCGCGCACCCTGTTCTTTGGGCTGGTGTCGGGACGCCTCGGGCTATTATAAAGCGGCCGGGCCGGGTGGGTCCCGGAAAATTCGCGAGATCGGAGACGGCATGATCCACGGCGGCCGCGATGTCATCAGACCTAGCAGGTTTTCGCACGAGCGCGACCCGGTTCTCGTCTGGCTGCTCACCTGCTGCACCGTCATCTTCGCCATGGTCGTACTCGGTGGGATTACGAGGCTGACCGAATCGGGCCTCTCGATGGTCAACTGGCACCCGGTGATGGGCATCCTGCCGCCGCTCGGCGAGCAGGCCTGGCAGACTGCATTCGCCGAGTATCAGAAATATCCCGAATATCAGATGATCAATCTCGGCATGACCCTGGAGGCTTTCAAGGGGATCTACTGGATGGAGTACGCCCACCGTATGCTGGGTCGCGCCATCGGTGTCGTGTTCTTCGTACCCTACGTCTATTTTCTGGTCACCCACCGGCTCGGAGGCGCGCTCGCCGCGCGGCTGGCCATCGTCTTCCTGCTGGGCGCGCTTCAGGGCCTGCTTGGCTGGTATATGGTCAAGTCCGGCCTTGTGTCGGACCCCGATGTCAGCCCCTATCGATTGACCGCCCATCTCGGTCTCGCCGTGGTGATCTACGCGATCCTGCTGTGGCTGGCGCTGGGCCGTGCGGCCCGTCCCCATGCCTTCGCCGGCGGCCTGACGCCCGCGGGCCTGCGCCGGCTGGCCGCGATCGTCGCGGGGCTCGTCTTCCTGACCCTGCTGTCCGGCGGTTTCGTGGCGGGCAACGACGCGGGCCTTGCCTATAACAGCTTTCCCCTGATGGACGGCCGTCTGGTGCCGCGCGATTACCTGCTGATCGAGCCGGCCTGGCGCAATATCTTCGAAAACGTGCCCTCGGTGCAGTTCGACCACAGGGTGCTTGCGGTGACCACGGTCGCTTTCGCTCTCCTGCTCTGGGCTCGCTCGCTCCGCATCCTGCTCGAGGCGGGAGCACGCTCAGCCCTGCACGGCCTGGCTCTCGCGGCGCTGGTTCAGTTTGGGCTGGGCATTGCGACACTGCTCGCCTTCGTGCCGGTCTCGCTTGGCGCGTTGCACCAGGCGGGGGCTTTGCTGCTGCTAAGCGCCGCGCTCTGGGTCAACCGCGCCCTTCGCCCGCTTTGAGAGCACGCTCGGCGCGCTCGCCGCGCCACGGCCGGCAAAGCAGCGTGTAAATCATCAGGACCATGAAGACGATGGCAAGCAGAACCGGCAGGCCGTGGGGGTCCCACGCCGCCATCGCGCTGCCGCTCGCGAACGAGCCGCCCGCCGCGCCGGCAGAAAAGCACATCACAAACAGCGCATTGGCCTGGGCAAGCTCGGAGGCGGGAAAGCGCTGACCGAGCAGGGTGACCCCGATCGAATGGATGCCGACCAGCATGCCGCCCCACAAGAAGAGGTCCACCCACAGGCCGACCGGGCTCTGGACCGCGAAGGGCAGGAGAGCGGGGCCGAAGATGCCGCAGGCGATACAGGCGATCATCAACATCCAGCGATTCATATGGTCGGCGGCCCAGCCGACCGGCACCTGCAGGACGACGCCGCCGATCGTGAGAACCGCGATCATGATTACGGCGTCTTCAACACCGAGCCCGCTATGCAGCCCGTAAATGGGCAGCATGGCGCCCAGCCCGGTTTCTCCGAAGCCGCCGACGAAAGCGATGATCATGATGACCGGCGCAACTTTGAAGGCATGCCCGACATGGCGCGTGGCCTTGATCTCGATGTCAGGCACGGCGCGGCGAAAAACGAGAAGCAGGGCGACGGAGCCGACGATGACTGCGCCGCTGGTCAGGAACGGCGTAAAGCCGTCGATCCCGATCAAATTGAGCAGTACCGGGCCGGCGGCGTAGCCCAGCCCCCACAAGGCGCCGTTGACACCGAGCGCGAAGCCCCGGTTTTTCTCGGTCACGATGGCGTTGAGCCAGGTCATGATCAAGGTCCAGTGGATCACCATGCCGAGGCCGAGCAGGAAGCGGAAGGCGAACCAAGCCTCGAGCTGGCGGAAGATGGGTAGCAGCAGCATGCCCGCGAGCAGCAGGGCGAGACCCAACAGCATGCAGTTGCGCAGTCCCATCCAGCGGGCAAGGCGCGGCACGAAGGGGCCAAACAGCACCGCTGCAATCATGGCCATCGAAGCGTTGAGCCCGATCAGGGTCGTGCTTACCCCGTCCTGCTCGAGCATCACCGACAGGATGGGAATCACGACGCCGAAAAAAAAACCCGAGGCGAACACGCTGACCTGCACGAGGATAATGCTGCGCCAAAGCTGGCCTTGGGACAGGGGCGAGGCGTCGGTGATGGCCATGCGGGCCTAGACCGCGATGTGTACGGGTATGTCGTCTGGCTTGGCCGTACACAGCACGCCGCGCGCGCAGACCGGCGTGCGCAACTGCCAGGACAGCGTTTCGGCGGCGTCGGCATCGAGGCCGTCGATCTGCAGATCGAAGTTTAGCGTCTCGCCGTCTTGGGTGGTGTAAAGGCGGCGCGGCACCAGCGCGGGCGCGGCGAACAGGCCGAGAATTCGCGGCAAGGCCGAGGGCTCGGCGTTGGCGATGACGGCGAAACAGGTTACGGACGAGGTGGGGGCGGCGCTTTGGCGATCAGCGGGAAAAGACATGACACTCAAACCCCGGACGGACGAGACAAGGATGCACGCAACGCTCCCGGCCCTCGATGAGGACCGGGCCGCCAATTCGCGCGCTCGTAAGTCGCAGAGGAGTTCGCAGCGCCATGGATCCGGTTATAGACCCGCGCCGAGGCCGCTGTCAAAGCCGCCGGTTACGTGTGCGCCGGGGCTACCAGACCATGCGGGCGATGGCCGCGCTGGGCAGGGTGCCGACGGCCCGGGCGAGGGCTTCGAGTTCATTCGCCGAGGGCCGGGCGCCGGGTGCTGTGGACAGCTGTTGGCCCAGTAGCCCGCCGGTCACCAGCAAGGCGTCGATACCTGCATCCCGCGCGCCCCGGATGTCGGTCTCCAGACCGTCGCCGATCGCCAGGACTTTGCCGCGGTCAGGGATCCCAAGCGCGTCGAGGCAGAGGTCGTAGACGTCGGCGTAGGGCTTACCGAACGCGTGGACGATGCCGCCAAGCTCAGTGTAGCGGGCGGCGAGCGCCCCGGCGCACAGCTCAACCCGGCCGTGGCGGGCCACCGTCTTGTCGGGATTAGCGCAGATCATGGGCAGGCCGTGCTTGGCGCCTGCGGTCAGCACGGCCTCGTAGTCGGTAATGCTCTCTTCGGCCCCGTCGAGCCCGGTGCACAGGATGAAGTCGCTGGCGTCGAGGTCGTCGGTTTCGGTGTAATCGAGCCCGTCGAGCAGGCCGCCGTCGCGTGCCGGCCCCAGGTGATAGACGCGCTGACCCAGCGCGCCGGCCCAGGGTTCGTTACGCGCTGCCAGCGCCGCCCGGACGGCATCGCCCGAAGTCAGGATGGTGCGCACGAGGCCGGGGCTAAGGCCCTTTTCAGCCAGGATCTCCGCAACCCGGTCGCTGCGCCGCGGCGCGTTCGAGAGCAACACGACGGGGATGGCGGCGTCGCGCAGGCCGGCCAGGGCCTCTGCCGCCTCGGCAAAGATCGCGCCGCCGTCATGCAGGCAGCCCCAGACATCGAGAATCACCCCGTCATAGGGGGCCACGGCGTCGGCCAGATCGTCAAAAACCTTGATGCTCACGGACGCCCTTGTCTCATGGCCGGGTCTCCTTGTGGGGCCGGGAGGGAAATGCCGTCCCCGTCTCCGACGTTACGGAGCCGGCGTGGTGGCGGGCGAAAGCGGCGAGACCGTGATCGTTACGATGGCGCCCGAGAGGGTTTTGCTCTCGATGGTCAGGGTCGCGACCCGGTCAATCCGCGAGAAGCTGAGCAGGCTCACGCCGCTGCGCAGCGACGTGAGCTCGATCCATTGCTGGTTGGGCATTTCGCGCTGGAAGTACTCGAACGCGGTGCTGGCCGAAACCTCGGTCTCGATCACCAGCCGTCCGGTCCATTTGTCGTCGCGCCCGAAGATCAGAGATTCGTCGAGCACCATGGCGCTGCCCGCGGGGATGGGAATATCGGGGAACTGGCTGAACGAGGGAATCGGGTTGCCGGCAGGATCCTCCAGCGGACCCGACGAGACATCGATGGATTCGCCCATGCAGGCGCTAAGACCCAAGGCCAGCGCGACACCCAGCGTCGGGATCAGGCGGTTCAGGCGGTGGCTCCATCGAGCGGGATTCGTCATAGGGGGACTCTAGCCCACGCGGAGTCGCGCGCACAAGCCCGGAGCCAAAGCTCAGACGGCGGCGTCCCGGCCCACCGCATCGGCGATATGTCCAAGGCCGTCGACGGCGAGGCGCCGCGCGAGGCCGGATTTGATGCGCTCGATCAACGCCGGCCCCCGGTAGATCAACGCGGTGTAAAGCTGGACCAGCGAGGCGCCGGCTCGGATCTTGGCGTAGGCGTCCGCGCCCGACGCAATACCGCCGACCCCGATCAACGGCACGGTGCCGCCGGTCATGCGGTAGACCGTGGCCAGCATCCGGGTCGAGGGTTCGAACAGCGGCCGCCCGCTCAGGCCGCCGGTCTCGGCGCGGTGGCGGCTCTGTAGGCCCCCGGGCCGCGCAGTCGTCGTGTTGCTCACGACCAGCCCGTCGACGTTTCGGGCGAGCGCTGTCTCGACGATGCCCGCCAACGCTGCCTCGTCGAGGTCCGGCGCAATCTTGATCAGCAGGGCCAGAGGCTTGGGCCGTGCGGGGAGGCGGTCACGAGCCTCCATCACCCGCCCGAGCAAGGCATCGAGCGCGGAGCGTTCCTGCAGGTCGCGCAGGCCCGGCGTGTTGGGCGACGAGACGTTGAGCGTCGCATAATCGACGTGGGGGCCGAGGCGTTCGACACCGGCGACGAAGTCGGCGGCCGGGTCGGAGGCGTCCTTGTTCATGCCGAGATTAGCGCCGAGCGGGCAGGGCAGGGGATCCGCCGCCATGATCTGCCGCGTCACCGCATCCAATCCCTTGTTGTTGAAGCCGAGCCGGTTGACCACGGCCTTGTCCTCGACCAGCCGGAAGACCCGCGGGCGCGGATTTCCGGGCTGGGGCCGGGGTGTGACGCCGCCGATTTCGACCAGGCCGAACCCGAGCGCCGCAAGCGCGCCCATTGCCACGGCGTTCTTGTCGAAGCCGGGCGCGAGGCCGACGGGGTTAGTGAAATTGAGCCCGAAAACGGAGCTCGCAAGCTCGGGCCCATCCGCGCCGCCCGCGCGGCCTGCGAAACCGGCCCGCAAACCCGCCAGCGTCACCCGGTGGGCGGCCTCGGGGCTAAGACAGCGAAGCAAGGGTGCGGCCAGGGGGAAGAGGTCCATTACGCCCGCTCCACGCACTCTCTTAGCGAAAGCGAATCCGCGCTTGGACAGGCGGTGTACCGGGTTGGGTAAAAGTTAGAACCATCAGCTCCCAGTCATGTGCGCGAGCGTACCGGGATTGTCAACCGGTTGAACCTTGATGGGGCAGGAAGGGGTTTGCGTGGGTAGCCGGCTTCGGGTCTCCGGTCAGACGGCTGCCCGCCGGTCTCCGGCTGGGCGATATGCCGTGTGGGAGGCGGCTTGCCGGACGATCGATCGGTCGACGAGGCCGGGAATCAGGCGCTGGATAGCCACGAAAATATGCTCGGGCCCCTTGGGGTAAAGGCCCCGCCGGGTCCTCCCGGACGGCCTGCACGATGCCGCGCGCGACATGCTCCGGCGTATCGAGCTTCATGGCGAAGGGCTCGATCAAGTTTCGCAAGTAGAGCATCCTGATACTCCTTGGGTTCGATCGGCCCGACCGTCCGCCGGCCGGGTCTGACGATCCGGAGGCTATGTAAGTTTGCTTACGGTAGGCTTACGGGGCGCGGGCCCCCTCTCGCGTCACGTCGCCAGGTCGTCGCCCGCCAGCGCCCGGCGGATTAGGGCGGCGCTTTCCGCGACGCCGTAGAGTGCGATGAACGAGCCCATGCGGGGGCCTTCGCTCTGGCCGAGCAGGACCTCGTAGAGCGCCTTGAACCAGGCGCGCAGGTTCTCGAACTCATGGCGCTTACCGACCTCGTAGATTTCGGTCTGGATGGCTTTCCCATCCGCGCCCGCGGGCAGCGCCTCGAGGCTGGTGACGAGTTCTTCCAGGGCGGGACGCTCGATCTCGTCGGGCGCGCGGTAGTTTTTCGCGGGCTTGACGAAATCGCGGTAGTAGTTGATTGCGTAGCCCACCAGCTCGTCAAGAATTGGCGTCGCCTTGGGTGAGGCGTCGGGCGCGTAGCGCGAAATAAAGCCCCACAGCACCGCACGGTCCTCGGTGTTGCAGACGCTGGCGAGATTGAGCAGGACGGAGAAAGACAATCCCGTCTCGGGCGCGGGCGGGGCGCGGGTGTGGATATGCCAGGCCGGGTTGGCAAGTTGCGTCTCGCGGCTCTCGCCCGGGTAGGCGGCGAGGCGGGCGAGGTAGTCGTCCACATGGCGCGGGATGACGTCGAAATAGAGCCGCTTTGCCTTGCGCGGGTGCATAAACATGTAGTGCGACAGGCTTTCGCGCGAGCCGTAGAGCAGCCATTCGTCGATGGTCAGCCCGTTGCCTCTCGATTTCGAGATCTTCTGGCCCTGTTCGTCGAGGAACAGCTCGTAGGTAAAGCCCGCGGGAGGCGAACTGCCCAGCGTCTTGCAGATGCGCCCCGAGAGGCGGACCGAATCGATCAGGTCCTTGCCCGACATCTCGTAATCGACGGCAAACGCCCGCCAACGCATCGCCCAGTCAGTCTTCCAGCCCAGCTTGCACTGCCCGCCGGTGACCGGCTGCTCGACTTCCCTGCCCGCCTCGTTGACGTAGCGGATCGTGCCCGCATCCGCATCGACCGCGCTGAGCGGCACCTGGAGCACGATGCCCGTGTCGGGACAGACCGGGAGCACGGGGCTGAAGGTCGCCTGGCGCTCCGGACCGAGTGAGGGCAACATGATTGCCATGATCTCGTCGTAATGGCCAAGTACCTCGATCAGCGTCGCGTCGAAGCGGCCGCTCGTGTAGCACTCGGTGGAACTGACGAACTCGTAATCGAAACCGAAGGCGTCGAGAAAGCCGCGCAGCCGCGCGTTGTTGTGATGGCCGAAGCTTTCATGGGTCCCGAAGGGGTCGGGAATTTGGGACAGCGGCTTGCCCAGGTGCTGGGCCACCGCTTCCGGGTTGGGGATGTTGACGGGCACCTTGCGCAAGCCGTCCATATCGTCGGAAAACGCCCACAGCCGGGTCGGAATGTCCGAGAGCAGGGCAAACGCGTGGCGGATCATGCCGGTCCGCGCGACCTCAGCGAAGGTGCCGATATGGGGCAGGCCCGAGGGGCCGTAGCCGGTCTCGAACAGCGCGTAGCCCTTCTCGGGCGGCGTGTTGCCGAGCCGGTCGAGCAGCGCACGCGCCTCGGCGAAGGGCCAGGCGTTGCACGCGAGGGCAAGCTGTCGGTCGTCGGTCATGCTCGGTTTTCGTCTTGCGAGGTGCGTCGGCGTCGCGAGGCGGACAATGCGCGAATCCGCGTCGGGCGTCAAATCCCGCAAGCTCCCCACGGGCAAGCGTCTCGCGCGCACCGAACCTGCGCCCTATAGTGCGGGCCATGGCCGATTCGATTCCGCCCCCGACAGCTTCGCCCCCTCCACCCACCGCTCTCGTCGCCGGCCCGCGCGGCGCGGTGCTGGTGAGCGGCGAGGGCGAGGTCGAATCCTTAAGCCTCGCGGACGCGGGCGCCCGCGCGCAAGGTGGCCCGCCGTTGCTGGTTTGCCACGCCAAGGCGCTGGCCACGCGCTTCTCTGTGAACGCCTTCCCCGCGCTAGATCTGCTCGAGCTCTTTGCCTTTGTCCGCCCCGCGGCCTTCTGCCTGCCCACGCCGCGCGGCCTCGCCCGCGCCCTCGGCCTGGCCTTGCCCGAAAGTCACGAGGACGAGGCTCTCGCCCTGCTCGACGCCGCCCGCGCCCTGCTCGACGAGCTGGTCGCACCCGGCCTCGCCGACGCCGAGTGGGCGCCCACCGTGGCCGAGGCCATGCGCAAGGGCGGCTGGCTGTGGGCGGACGCGGTGCTCGACGCGCTGGCCGGGGCCGGTCGGCTGCCCGACGAGGCTAAGACGACCACGGCGCTGGCGCCCTGGCTGCGCCTCGAGGAATGGGGCGAGGTCGCGCCCCCACCGCCGCCGGGCGGCTTTCCCGTGAGCGACGCGGAGGCGCGCGGGCGCCTTGCCGAGCTGCTCGGGCTCGACGCCGAGGCCCGGCCCCAGCAGGCTGACTACGCTTCGGCCACGGCGGGCGCGTTTGCGCCGCGCGAGGAAGTGGACGCGCCCCAGCTTGTGTTGGCCGAGGCGGGCACCGGCGTGGGCAAGACCCTGGGCTATATCGCGCCCGCCAGTGTCTGGGCCGAGAAGAACGACGGCGCGGTATGGCTCTCGACCTTCACCCGCAACCTGCAGCGCCAGCTCGACCGCGAGCTTGACCGGCTCTACCCCGATCCCGCGGTCAAGGCGCGCAAGGTGGTGGTGCGCAAGGGCCGCGAGAATTATCTCTGCCTGCTCAACTTCGAGGAGGCCGCAAACCGCGCTGCCCTGCTGCCGGCGGACCGCGTCGGATTGGGGCTGATGACGCGTTGGGCCGCAGCCAGCCGCGACGGTGATATGGTGGGCGGCGACTTTCCCGCTTGGCTGGTCGGGCTGGTCGGGCGAGCGCGGACGCTTAACCTGACCGACCGGCGCGGCGAATGCGTCTATTCCGCCTGCCCCCACTACCGCAAATGCTTTATCGAAAGCAGCCAGCGCAACGCCCGGCGCGCCGACATCGTGATCGCGAATCATGCCCTCGTCATGGTCCAGGCGGCGCTCGGCGCGGCCGACGAGGCGGGCGAACGCACGCTCCCCATTCGTTACGTGTTCGACGAGGGCCATCACCTGTTCAACGCCGCAGATTCCGCCTTCTCGTCGTATTTGAGCGGCATGGAGACGGCCGAATTGCGCCGCTGGGTGCGCGGCGCGGAGCGTGAGCGGAGCGGCGCCCGGGCGACCAGCCGGGCGCGCGGCCTCGAACGCCGGGCGGGCGACCTGCTGCCGCTCGAGGGCGATCTGCGCGAGGCGCTTGACGAGGCGCTCAAGGCCGCGGGCGGATTGCCCGGCGAGGGTTGGCGCGAGCGCCTGGCCGGTGGTGCGCCGCGCGGCCCCGCGGAAGGCTTTCTCGCCGCCGTGCGCGCCCAGGTCGTGGCTCGCGCCGAGGGTGTCGACGGACCCTACAGCCTCGAGGCCGAGGCGCTGCCCCTGGTCTCCGGCGTGGCCGACGCGGCCGCCGAACTCGACGCCGCGCTGGCCAGGCTTGGCCAGCCGCTGGTGCGCATCGCGGGCGGTCTCGCCAAGCGCCTCGACGCCGAGGCCGACAGCCTCGATTCACCCACGCGTCTACGGATTGAGGCGGTCTCGCGCGGCCTCTTGCGGCGCGAGCGGGAGCAGATCGCGAGTTGGCGGGCGATGCTCCGGAGCCTGGGCGCAGTGGTCGTTGCCGACGACGCGGCACCCGCGGGCGCGGCGGACGGTGTGGTCGACTGGTTTGCGCTTGAGCGTATCGAGGGTCGCGATTTCGACGTCGGCATGCGCCGCCACGCGCTCGATCCCACCGTGCCCTTCGCCCGCTTCGTCCTTGCCCCCGCCCACGGCGCGCTGATCACCTCGGCGAGCCTGCGAGACGGCACCGGCGATGTCGACGCCGACTGGCGCGCGGCGGAGGCCCGCACCGGGGCGCTTCACCTGGCCCGCCCCGCGGTGCGCGCCGCGGTACCCTCGCCGTTCGACTACGCCGCCCAGACCCGCCTCTTCGTGGTCACCGACCTGGCGCGGAACAATCCTGACGCCATTGCCTCGGCCTATCGCACGCTGTTTCTTGCCGCGGGCGGCGGCGCGCTCGGCCTGTTCACGGCGATCGCGCGCTTGCGCAACGTCCACGGCCGCATCGCGAGCGCGCTCGACGAGGCGGGCCTGCCGCTGCTGGCCCAGCATATCGACGGGCTTGATACGACGACCTTGGTCGAGATATTCCGTGCCGAGCGCGACGCCTGCCTGCTCGGTACGGACGCCGTGCGCGACGGGGTCGACGTGCCTGGCCGCTCGCTTCGCCTTATCGTGTTCGACCGGGTGCCCTGGCCACGCCCCGACATCTTGCACAAGGCGCGGCGCAACCTGTTCGGGGCGGCGCGCTACGACGACATGCTCACCCGGCTGCGCCTCAAGCAGGCGTTCGGCCGTCTGATCCGCAGCGCAACCGACGTCGGCTGCTTCGTGCTGCTCGATTCCCGGTTGCCCTCGCGGCTTGCCGGCGCCTTTCCCGACGGTGTCGAGGTTCACCGCGTCGGCCTCGCCGAAGCCGTCGAGGGGGTGCGCGAGTTCGTCGGGACCCAAGAGGATGCCGGGGAGGGGGTCTGAGCCCTTGTGCCGGGGCGGCATAATCCGTATCTCTCGGGTCAGCTTGCGGGCGGCATCACCCACGATTTCAACAACATCCTCACGGCGATTTTGGGGTTCTCCGACTTATTGCTGATGCGCTATTAGGCGGGTGATCAGTCCTTCTCCGATATTATGCAGGTCAAGCAAAACGCCAACCGCGCGACCAATCTCGTACGATAGCTTCTTGCCTTCTCGCGCCAGCAGACTCTGATCCCGTGGGGGCTCGCAATTATCGACGTGCTGGCCGAGTTGACCAGCCTGCGGAGCCGCCTGACCGGCGAGAGCATAGAACTCCGTTTGGTCCACGAACGCGACCTGTGGCAGGTCAAGGTCGATCAGGGGCGGTTCGAGCAGGTCATCATCAACCTCGCGGTCAGCGCGCGCGATGCCATGGACGGCGCCGGCGCCCTAACCATCCGTACCGAGAACATGCACGGTGCCGAGTGGAAGGGAACCGGCAGCGAACTGCTCCCCGACGCCGAGTTCGTCCTGATCGAGGTCAAGGATGCCGGCAAGATCTTCGAGCCGTTCTTCACGACCAAGGACGCCGGTGCGGGCACCGGGCTCGGGCTGTCGACCGCCTACGGCATCGTCAAGCAGTTTAACGGCTTCATTTTCGTCGATAGCCAGGTCGGTGAGGGCAGGATGTTTTTATGTCTTCCTGCCGCGCTATCGGCCGGCCGACGATGCCGAGGCCAGTACCGCCGCCGATGCCGCCGCCGAATCGGACCCCGATCAGGCGGGCGGCGAGGATGCGGTGCCGCGCGACCTGACGGGCAAAGGGGCACGATCCTGCTCGTCAAAGACGAAGAGGTGGTCCGCTTATTCGGTGTGGGCGCGCTGCGCAACAAGGGTTACACCGTGCTCGAAGCGGGCAGCGGCGATTCGGCCCTCAAGCTGCGTGGCTCGTGCGAGGAGCGCATCGATATGCTGGTCACGGACGTGGTAATGCCGCGGATGGACGGGCCAACGTACGCCGCTCCAATTCCGATATTCGGGTCGTCTTCATCTCCGGCTATGCCGAGGATATCTTCCGGGACGAGAATGAAAACGACGAGACCATCAACTTCCTCGACGAGCTATTTTCGATCTGCGAACTGGCCGCCAGGGTGAAGGAAGTCATGGCCGCCGAGTCTCCTTAAACGCCTTGCCCCATCCAGCCAAAAATTTCGGCCATATCCCACTCTTCCGGTCGGGATTACCAGAATATTAGGCGAACGAATTACAATTTTCTCTTTGTTTAACAACGTATTACAATTTATGTTGCGAATCGGAACAAAGCATGTACACATAGCCAGATCAGAGGTACGTTGAAACGCCCGAGGGGCTGTGGAATAAGAAGGAGGGTCTAGCTATGGCGAAAGCTGCACTTCGGTTGGTCGAAAAGGAAGATATGAACAAGCAGAAAGCGCTGGACGCCGCGATCGGCCAGATCGAGCGCTCCTTCGGCAAAGGCTCGGTGATGAAACTGGGCCAGCGCGATGCCTCGTTTGAGATCGCTGCGATCTCCACCGGCTCTCTCGGCCTAGATATCGCGCTCGGCATCGGCGGCTTGCCCCGCGGCCGGGTCATCGAAATTTACGGCCCCGAAAGCTCGGGTAAGACCACCCTCGCACTCCATGTCGTCGCCGAGGCCCAGAAGTCCGGTGGCATCTGTGCCTTCGTCGATGCGGAACATGCACTCGATCCGGGCTATGCCAAGAAGCTGGGCGTCGACACCGACGAGCTGCTGATTTCCCAGCCCGACGGGGGCGAACAGGCCCTTGAAATCACCGACACCCTGGTTCGCTCCGGCGCCGTGGATGTTGTCGTCGTCGACAGCGTCGCCGCCCTGGTGCCCCGGGCCGAGCTCGAGGGCGAGATGGGCGATACCCATGTCGGTCTGCAGGCCCGGCTGATGAGCCAAGCGCTGCGCAAGTTGACCGCCTCGATTTCTAAGTCCAACTGCATGGTTATCTTCATCAACCAGATTCGTATGAAGATCGGCGTCATGTTCGGCAGCCCCGAAACCACCAGCGGCGGCAACGCGCTCAAGTTCTACGCCTCCGTGCGGCTCGACATCCGGCGCATCGGCGCGCTCAAGGACCGCGACGAAATCATCGGCAACCAGACCCGAGTCAAGGTGGTCAAGAACAAGGTCGCACCGCCTTTCCGCATCGTCGAGTTCGACATCCTCTACGGCAGAGGAATTTCGCGCGTCGGTGAACTGATCGACCTCGGCGTGGCCGCCGGAATGGTCGAGAAGTCCGGCTCGTGGTTCTCTTATGCTGGCGAACGGATCGGCCAGGGCCGTGAGAACGCCAAGCAGTTCATGCTCGACAACCCCTCGCTCGCGGAATCGCTCGATCGCTCTATCCGCGAGAACGCGGGCGTCGTGGTCGATGCCATCATCGATCCTCCCGATACGGCGAGCGACGAAGACGACGAAGGTCCCGAGGCCCCCGAGGCGGTTGCGGCCCCCGCCAAAGACTGAGCTCTTCCATAAGGGCTCGTGACTCGCTGCGAGCCCGATCCGTCGCTCTTCCTTGTGGCGTACCGTCCCGGCGCGGGGCGCTCCTTATCTTCGGCTCCCGCTGCCCGCCCTGCGCTGGACAGCGCTCTGGGGCCACGGTAAAAGCGGGCGATGTCCCGGGACGGGTCGGCCGGACGGTCCGGCCGACCGGAATCGCGTGGGGACGAACGGAACCTATGTCCAGCGTCAACGATATTCGCACGCAGTTTCTAGATTATTTCGCCGCGCACGGGCACGAGCCCGTGGCGTCGGGGCCGCTCGTTCCCCACAACGACCCGAGCCTGATGTTTACCAACGCGGGCATGGTCCAGTTCAAGAACGTCTTCACCGGGGCGGAAAGCCGAGACTACAACCGCGCGGTCACGAGCCAGAAATGCGTGCGCGCAGGCGGCAAGCACAACGATCTCGACAATGTCGGCTACACCACCCGCCACCACACCTTCTTCGAGATGTTGGGTAATTTTTCGTTCGGGGACTATTTCAAGGAACTCGCGATCGAGCTCGCCTGGAAACTGATTACCGTGGAAATGGGCCTGCCTGCGGACCGGCTCATGGTCACGGTTTATGCCGAGGATGACGTGGCGTTCGATCTGTGGCGCAAGATCGCAGGTCTGCCCGAATCGAAGATCGTGCGCATCTCGACCAGCGACAATTTCTGGGCCATGGGTGATACCGGGCCCTGCGGCCCCTGTTCTGAGATCTTCTACGACCACGGCGACGAAATTCCCGGCGGTCCCCCGGGCAGTCTCGACGAGAATGGCGACCGCTTTGTCGAAATTTGGAACCTCGTTTTCATGCAGTATGAGCAGGTCACGCCCGACGAGCGTGTCGAGCTGCCGAGCCCTTCGATCGACACGGGCATGGGGCTCGAGCGCGTCGCGGCGGTGCTCCAGGGCGTGCACGATAATTATGAGACGGATTTGTTCCGCCGTCTGATCGAAGCCTCGGCGGAGGCCTCGGGCGCGGAGCCGCATGGACCCCACGGTATCTCGCACCGGGTAGTGGCCGATCACTTGCGGGCATCCTGCTTCCTGATCGCCGACGGGGTAATGCCGTCGAACGAGGGGCGGGGCTACGTGCTGCGCCGGATTATGCGCCGCGCAATGCGTCACGCGCATCTGATGGGCTGCGCCGAGCCGCTGATGTGGCGCCTCGTGCCCGCGTTGGTCGGCGAAATGGGCCAGGCCTTTCCTGAGCTGGGCCGCGCCCAGGCCCTGATGACCGAGACGCTGAAGCTTGAAGAAGGACGCTTCCGCCAGACGCTCGCTCGGGGCCTTTCGTTGCTCGAGGACGAGACCACACGGCTGGGCGAGGGCGAAGCGCTGTCCGGCGAGGTGGCGTTCAAGCTCTACGACACCTTTGGCTTTCCCTACGACCTCACCGAGGACGCGTTGCGCGCCGAGGGCCGGGGCGTCGACAAGGCCGGGTTCGAGACGGCCATGGAAGTGCAGCGCACCAAGGCCCGGGCCGCCTGGACGGGCTCAGGAGAGGCGGCAACCGACCAGGTTTGGTTCGAGACCCGTGAGGCTGCGGGGGGCACGGAATTTCTGGGCTATGGGGTCGAACATGCCGAGGCTCGCATCGTCGCCCTGGTTGCCGATGGCGAGCCGGTCGAGACGGTAGAGGCACCGGGCGAAATTGTGGTGATCTTCAACCAAACGCCGTTCTATGGCGAATCGGGCGGCCAGATGGGTGATACCGGCGCCGTCCTCAGTGCCGAAGGCGCGGAGCTCGAGGTCACCGATACCCAGAAGAAACTGGGCGAGCTGCACGTCCATCTCTGCCGGCTGAACAAGGGGCGCGTGGTGGTAGGCGACGCTGCCACCCTGATCGTCGATCGCACGCGGCGCGCGCGCCTGTGCGCCAATCATTCCGCGACCCATCTGCTCCACGCCGCGCTGCGCAACCGGTTGGGCGAGCACGTCACCCAGAAAGGCTCGCTTGTCGCACCCGACCGTCTGCGTCTCGATATCAGCCATCCCGCACCGGTCGAGGCTGCTGACATGGTGGCCGTGGAATCTGCGGTCAACGCCCAGATCCGGGCCAACCACGAGGTCGCGACTCATCTGATGGGCCCGGACGAGGCCACCGCCCACGGTGCGCTCGCCCTGTTCGGTGAAAAATACGGCGACGAGGTCCGGGTCGTCGAGATGGGGCGCGAGGACGAGCGCGCCTATTCCGTCGAGTTGTGCGGTGGCACCCATGTCGGACGCACCGGCGATATCGGCCTCTTCACCGTGGTTGGCGAAAGCGCGCTGGCATCCGGCGTGCGCCGGATCGAGGCGCTCACCGGCGAGGCAGCGCTCGATTATCTGCGCGAGCAGGACGTCCGGTTGCGCGCCGCCGCCGCCACGCTCAAGACCGTGCCGGGCGAGCTGACCGCGCGCATCGAGGCCTTGGTTGAGGAACGCAAGAAGCTCACGCGCGAACTGAGCGAGGCGCGTAAGCAGCTCACCGCTGGCGGGGGCGGAATCGCAGGCGGCGAGGCGCGCGACGTGGCGGGTATCCGCTTCGTCGCCCAACGGCTCGAGAATTTCGCGGCCAAGGAGCTCAAGGGTTTAGTCGACGAGATGAAGAAGCAGGGCTCGGGCGTCTTTGCGGTCGCCACCGAAGTCGAGGGCAAAGCCTCACTAGTGGTCGGGGTCAGCGACGATCTCGCCGGCCGGCTTGATGCTGTGGCCCTGGTTCGCGCCGGCGTCGCGGAACTTGGCGGTAAGGGCGGGGGCGGGCGGCCCGACATGGCCCAAGGTGGCGGCCCGGATGCGTCGAAGCTCGACGCGGCTTTTACCGCTATCGAAAAAGCGATCGGCGAGGCCGCCGGCCCAAAATATAAAAGGTTGAGGGTCTAGCCGCCCGCCAATGCCGAGTTCAGCCCCTCGTCGATGGCGGTAAAGAAATCGGCGGTGTTCAGCCAGGGCTGCTCGGGGCCGATCAGCAGCGCCAGGTCCTTCGTCATCTTACCCTGCTCGACGCACTCGACGCAGACCCGCTCCAGGGTTTCGGCGAAGCGCTGGAGCTCCGCGTTGTCGTCAAATTGGCCGCGGTAATAGAGCCCGCGGCTCCAGGCGAAGATCGAGGCGATCGGGTTAGTCGAGGTTTCTTTGCCTTGCTGGTATTGGCGGTAGTGACGGGTGACCGTGCCGTGGGCGGCTTCCGCCTCGACCGTTTTGCCGTCGGGCGTGAGCAGAACCGAGGTCATCAACCCGAGCGAGCCGAAGCCCTGGGCCAGGGTGTCCGACTGCACGTCGCCATCGTAGTTCTTGCACGCCCAGACGAAGCCGCCATTCCATTTCAGCGCGGCGGCGACCATGTCGTCGATCAGTCGGTGCTCGTAGGTGATCCCGGCGGCTTCGAACTTGGCCGAAAATTCGGCGTCGTAGACCTCCTGGAAAAGGTCCTTGAAGCGCCCGTCATAGGCCTTGAGGATCGTATTTTTGGTCGAAAGGTAGACCGGCCAGCCGCGTTGCAGGCCGAAACTGAGGCAGGAGCGGGAAAACCCCCGGATCGATTCGTCGAGGTTGTACATGCCCAGTGCAACGCCTGAATCGGGAAAGTCGAAGACCTCGTATTCCACCGCCTGGCCACCGTCAGCGGGCGTAAAGGTCATGCTCAGCCGGCCGGGGCCCGGAACCCGGAAATCAGTCGCCCGGTATTGGTCGCCGAACGCGTGGCGCCCGATCACGATGGGCTCGGTCCAGCCCGGCACCAGGCGCGGCACGTTGGCGCAGACGATGGGCTCGCGAAATACCGTGCCGCCAAGGATGTTGCGGATCGTGCCGTTGGGCGAGCGCCACATTCTCTTGAGGCCGAATTCCGCGACCCGCGCTTCGTCGGGCGTGATGGTCGCGCATTTCACGCCCACGCCGTGGCGTTGGATCGCCTCGGCCGCGTCGATCGTCACCTGGTCGTCGGTAGCGTCGCGGTTTTCGACCGAGAGGTCGTAATATTCCAGGTCGATATCGAGGTGGGGCAGGACCAGGCGTTCGCGGATCCACTGCCAGATGATCCGCGTCATCTCGTCGCCGTCCAGCTCGACCACCGGCGTGGCGACCTTGATCTTCGGCATTCCGTCTCTCCTCGTTCACGCGTGGCGCGCAGCGCAGGCTCCCGACGGCGCGCACCATAGCATTGCGCTGCGCCGACGCAAGCGGCGCGGGGTGGCGCGATTAGAGCCGCTCCGGGTGGCTTTCGTGCCCGGATTGCGCGGCGGCGCTCAGGGCGGCGAACAGGCCGTCGAGGTCGCCGGCCACCTGGTAGAGCGCGCGGGCCTCTTCGCCCGTAAACCCAGCGCTCATGGTGTGTTCGATGAGATCGAGCAGCGGTGCCCAATAGCCCTCGTTGTCGAGCAGCACAAGCGGCTTGTCGTGCAGATCGAGCAGCTTCCAGGTCATGATCTCAATGGTCTCGTCAAGCGTGCCCAGGCCGCCGGGCAGGACCGCGAAGCCGTCCGCAAGCTCGAACATGCGCTGTTTGCGCTCGTGCATCGAGGCCACCGTGATAAGCTCGCTTAAGCCTTCATGGGTGACCTCGAGCCGGTGCAGATGCCCGGGGATCACGCCGATCACTTCGCCGCCCGCCGCCAGCGCCGCATCCGCGACCACACCCATCAGACCGATTCGACCGCCGCCATAAACCAGGCGGATGCCGCGCGTCGCCAGGGCGCCGCCGAGGGTATGGGCGAGCGCGTGGTGGGTCTGTGCGTCGCCGTTCCGCGAGCCGCAGAACACGGCGAGTGAAGTGATGGCGGCCATGGTTGCCTCTGGGAATGGGCGAGCAGCATACACGGCGTGACAATTCAAATCCATGAACCGACCCTGTGCCTGGCTTTGACCACACGCGTCGGGCGTTCTAGCCTGTCGGGGTCCGCCGTAAACGGCGCTACTCAGGAGATATGCGATGATACGCCCCCTAGCTACCCTACTGTTGGCCTGCGCCTTGTTGGCGGTGCCGCTGGCGGCCTCCGGCCCCGTTCGGGCTGACGACACCGGCCCCGTTCTGGCCTATCGCGCTCAAGTCATGAAGGCGCTGGGCAGCCATATCACCGCGCTCTTCGCGGTGCTCGACGGCGAGGTTGCCTACGACGCTCATCTCGCCGGGCACGCGGCGGCGATGGCCGCGCTCGCGGAGATGATCCCTGACGTCTTTCCTGAGGGCAGTCTCGGCGGCGAGAGCCGGGCCAAGCCCGAGATCTGGCAGCAATGGGATAAATTCACTGCCGCCGCCGACACTCTCGCTGCGGCCGCCGGCCGCCTCGAGGGGGCGGCCCGGGCGGGTGATGCGGCGGCCATCGGCGCCGAGGCGGGCGCGGTGGGTGACGCCTGTGGCGGCTGTCACAAGCCGTTCCGGGTCAAGAAGAACTGAGGTCGCCGCGTGCGGCGTCGGCTCGCGGCCGGCCCCCGTTTCGGAGTTATTCCTGCCGCGTTGCTCGGGGCGGCGCTGTTGACATCGGCTGCGGCGGCACAGGATGACACCGCAATTGTGCGCGGCGAGTACGTCTTTCGCGCCGCCGGTTGCGAATCCTGCCACACGGATCGGGAGGGCGGCGGCGCCTGGCTCTCGGGCGGGCGCGTGCTCGAGACCCCCGTTGGCCGCTTCATATCGCCCAACCTCACGCCCGATTCCGAGACCGGTATCGGCGGCTGGAGCGAGGGCGATCTCGCCCGGGCGCTGCGCCACGGCATTGCGCCCGACGGCTCGAACTACTACCCCGCGTTTCCCTATCCCGCCTACAGTGGCATGACCGATGCCGACATTGGCGACCTCAAGGCATTCCTCGACAGCGTCCCCCCGGTGCACAACCCGACCGACCGGCACGAACTTGCCTGGCCCTACAGCTGGCGAATCCTGCTTGGGCTGTGGAAACTGATCGGCTTCTCGCCCGGGCCCTTCGAGCGCGATCCGGCGCGCTCCGAGGCATGGAACCGGGGCGCCTACCTGGTCACAGTGCTCGGTCATTGCGGCGAATGCCATACGCCCCGAGGCGGGTTCGGCCTGACCGACGAGGATAGCGCGCTGGCCGGTACCGCGAAGGGGCCTGACGGCAAGCGCGTGCCCAACATCACGCCCGATCCTGAGACTGGGATTGGCGGCTGGTCAGCGCGTGATATCGTGCGTTTGCTGCGCCGCGGATTTGACCCCGAAGGCGACGACGTCCAGGGCGCCATGGCCGAGGTCGTCGAACACGGCACCCGCCATCTGCACGCCGACGACCTGGAAGCGATCGCGGTTTATCTGCTCGAGCTCGCCCCGATTCGTCACGCAACCTCCCCGCCGTCACCCACCCTCTCGCCGTGAACCGCCGTCAGAGGTGGCGAAAGCCCGCTGATTCTGCCGCATGCGCGCGGGATGTCTTGGCGGCCTCGGAAGTGGTGGTGTATGCTTTTCTAGGACTGTTTGGTGAGGGCCGGTGATCTCGAGCCGCAACATCACGATTTTAGTTGGACTGGTCGCCCTCGCGGGGCTGGGTCTCGGACTCGGTCTTGGGCTCAGCGGTTCCGAAGAGAAGGCCGAGATCCCGCCCGCCGCCGAGACCGGTGCCGCCGACGAGGCGCCGGGCGCAAAGAGCGCCGTCGAGGCCTCGGATGAGGTTGTTTCAGGGACCGAGCCGGACGTCCCGGGAGAGCTGGCGCCCGATGAGGCCGCCGATACCATCAAGCCCACCTTCGACGTGGTACGGATCAGCCCCAGCGGCGATGCGGTCATCGCGGGCCGCGCTGCGCCGGGTGCCGAGATCACGGTGATGCTCGACGGGGAAAAGGAAATCGGTACCGTGCGCGCGGACGAACGGGGCGAATGGGTTCTCTTGCCCAGCGAGCCGCTGCCGCCCGGCACCCATGAATTCACCCTGTCCTCTCGTCTGCCGAACGGCGCGGTGATCGAGTCCGATCAGGCCGTGGTGCTCGTGGCGCCTGATCCCGGCAAGGCGTTGGCAGAGGGCGAGACCGGTGAGCAGGCCATGGCGGTGATCGTGCCGCGCGAAGGCGAGGGCGCGAGTACCGTCCTGCAGCATCCGGGCGAGGCCGAAGGCACCGGCCCCGCGGCAAGCGTCGTGCTCGATACCCTTGATTACGATGAGAGCGGCACCTTGATCCTGTCCGGGCGCGGACGGCCCGATGGTTCGGTGCGCGCCTATCTCGACAACAATTTCATCGGCGGTGCGCCGATCGATGCGGACGGGCGCTGGCGGATCGTGCCGGAAGCACCCCTGGCGCCGGGCCTTTACACCCTGCGGCTTGATGAGTTGGGGTCCGACGGATCGGTTGTCGCGCGGATCGAGACGCCGCTCTCGCGCGCTCGTCTGGAGGAAACCGAACTCGCGCCGGGACAGGCCCTGGTGGTGGTCCAGCCAGGCAACAGCCTGTGGCGCATTGCCCGGCGTATCTATGGCGGCGGGGTTCACTACACGTTGATCTTTGAGGCCAACAGCGACCAGATTAGGGACGTCGACCTGATCTATCCCGGCCAGATTCTCGCTCTGCCCAAGGGCGACTGAACGCCGTTCAGATTTGGTCCGAGCGCCTCAGGTGCCGATCACGCTCGGTTCCGTCTTCGGGTCGGGCGGGCCGATTTGGCCGGAAACGACCCAGGCGGCGATGCCCGCGAGGATCACGACGGCGATCAGGACAGAGCGCTTCATGGGAAAGACCTTGCCGCGCCGGGCGTTTCCAGAAAATCCAATATCAGATAAATATGATGCTTTGGGCGCGCAATCAAAGCCCTAAAACGCCGCGCCGGTGTATCCTTGCCCGCGGCGGCGCGTGGCGGGAATTCAGGCCAGTCGGGCAATCATATAGCGCAGCAGGCTCACGGCGCGGGCCTTGTCATCGCTCGAGAGGCCGTGGGTGGCCCGGGCATTGATTTCCTGGGCACAGGGGATCAGATCGTCGCGCAGTTCACGGCCCCGCTCCGTCAGACGCACGTTGATCTCGCGTCGGTCCCGCTGGCTCCGCTCACGACGCACCAAGCCGTCGCGTTCCATGCGGTCGAGGGTTCGCGCGGTGGTCGGCTCTTCGATCTGGATACGGCGGCTCAACTCCTTCTGGGTCAGCCCGTCTTCCTCCCAGAGATGCAGCAGGAGCGGCCATTGTCCGGCGCTGACCCCGTAATCGGCGAGGCGCGCGCCCAACGCCTTGCCGAACAGGCGGGCGGCGAGCGCGCTCAGATGACTGATGTTCTGATCGATGATGAACGCCGTGCCTTCGCCGACGGGCGCACCCGGCGGTGTCGTTCGAGTGACATCATAGGTCATGGGTTAGCCCGTTCCCCCTCCACAAGACCCTGACACTTGCCGAAGGCTAAAGCTTTGAAAACATAATGTTAACCATGACCGCTTGGCTTGGCAATCATCGCCCGGTTGGCCTCTTGGGCGGGCTTGCTTTAGCACCGTTCTCGGCGATGCTACTGTGTCTGGCCACGAGCCGGAGGAAGCGCCAACATGAACGAAAATAATCGCGTCAAGCAACGCCTGCAGGCCGGCGAGCGCGCGCTCGTCTGCTGGCTTCACCTGTCCAGCCCTATTGCGGCCGAGATCGTCGCTCAGGCGGGATATGACGGCGTCTTGATCGATCACGAGCACGGTCCCGGCGATTTCCTCAACGCCACCGCCCTGATGCAGGCGAGTGGGGCTGGCGGCTGTACGCCGATCATGCGCGTGCCCTGGAACGACCCGATCTATATCAAGCGGGCGCTCGACAGTGGCGTGCAGGGCGTAATGGTGCCTAATGTTCAGAGCGCTGAGGAAGCGGCCGCCGCGGTGGCCGCGTGTCGCTATCCCCCCCAGGGCATCCGCGGCATGGCAACCCAGATCGCTCGCTGCGCCGATTACGGGGCTATGAGCGACGAATATATCCGGGGCTGGAACGAGCAGCTTCTCGTGATCTGCCAGATAGAAACGCCGCTTGCCGTGGACAATGTGGGCTCTATCGCGGCGGTCGAGGGGGTCGACATGCTGTTCGTCGGGCCGTCCGATCTCTCGGCCAGCGCTGGGCATACCAGCGATCTTGGCCATCCCGAAGTCTCCGCGTTGATCGCTGAAGTCGAGACCCGCACCCGGGTCGCGGGAAAATGGCTGGGTTCGATACCGTTACCCGGACGCGACGCCCGCGCCCTGTTCGCCGACGGCTACGATCTCGTGATCTCGGCCAGCGACGTCTCCCTGCTACGCCTCGCCGCCGCCGCCGACCGGCTCGAATCCAGCCTCTAAAGGTTCCAAATTTCGCTAACCTTTCAGTTTCTTAGGCCGCCCATCCTCTAAATCCTTGTTAAACCTCTAATCCTAATATCTAAGCAAATTTTAGGGTGCCGATGAACGACCTCGAAGCACTATTCGAAACCGCCGTTGAACACCATCAGGATGGCAGCCTGGTGGTGGCAAAGGCGCTGTATAAGCAGATTCTGCGTAAGGATCCGCAGCGTGTCGGCGTGCTCAACAACCTGGGCTCGGCTTGTTCAACGAGGTGATCGACGCCTACCGCGGGGTGCTCAAGATCGAGCCCCACAACGCCAGCCTGCACAACAATCTGGGCAACGTGCTTAAGGAACTAGGCTCGCTCGACGCTGTGGTGGAGCATTACGAGGCTTCGCTCGCGCTCGATCTTTCCAATTCCGATGCCCATAACAACCTTGGCGGTACGCTCCACGTGGTCGACCGTCTCGAGGAAGCCGGCAATTGTTTCCGCCGCGCCTTCGAGTTAGCGCCTGTTTGTCGTGTCTGCGATTTCTGGCTCATCTTCGTTCCCTTCGGTCACTACGATGAGCCAGAAATCCTACCTTATGCAATCAGCCTAATTTGTCTCATAGGCGCTGACGTCAAATAGTTGATCTTCCACCTGCTCCGGCCCGACGTGCTGCCGCTCGCCGACATCGGCGTGCAGCGCGCCGCCGCGCTCGCCTACGGCCGCGAGGACCGCTTCAGCCACGCCGAGCTCGCTGCCGTCGGTGAAGCCTGGCGCGCCTACCGCTCGGTCGCGAGATCGCACCTCTGGCACAGCCTGGATCCCATGCCAGTAGTGTATTAGGGCGCCGAGCGAGAAGCCGGCCCCGGGTTATACCTGAAGATAGCGGCTGCGGCTGTCGCGGCCTATTTTGACCGCGCCGTACCCCGCCTCGCTCCGGCGAATTGCCTGGATTTGGCGCTCGCGCCCGGCCCTTTTATCGAGCCTGATCCCGGATCGAACTGCCCCGGCCGGATTGCCGGGCCGGATTGGGTCGCGTTGGCGTTGGCCTCTCGCTTTTCGGTCTTCTGCGCCGCTTTCGCCTTTGCCCGTTGACGGGCCTTCGCTTTGGTCATGTCTTCTTTGCCGTTCTCGGTTGCTGTTACGCCAAAATGCCAATCCGTGGTCCACCCGTCCCGGTGGCCACGGTAAGTGTAACATGACGGGCGGCGCAACGAGTAGCGCCGCCGCCGTCCCCGTTAGGGGGCGCCCAGCAGCCGGCCGACCAGCCAGAAGCCGAGTAGCCCTACCACTGCGGCGCGCAGCCTGTGCGGCGTCTGCGCGCGTCAACAAAAACCGCGCGTCAACCCAACCTAATCCCGAAAATTCACGTACTGGAGCGGCTGGTCGACGTCGAGGTCCTTGACCAGCGCGATGGCGTCTTGCAGGTTGTCGCGCTTCTTGCCCGAGATGCGCAGCTCGTCGCCCTGGATCGCGGCCTGAATTTTTATCTTCGAGCTCTTGAGGTCCTTGACGATACGCTTGGCGACCTCCTGGCCGATCCCGGTGCGGATCGTCACGGGTTGGCGCACCATGTTGCCTGACGCTTTCTCCTCCTTGCCGAAATCCAGCGAGCGGGCGTCGAGCTTGCGCCGGGTGATGTGCACCTTCAAAAGCTCCTGCATCTGGCCCAGCTTGTAGTCGTCGTCGGCGAGCACGGTGATTAATTCGTCCGCGCGCTCGACGGTGCAGCCCGAGCCCTTGAAGTCGTAGCGCTGCGCGACCTCGCGCATTACGCCGTTGATAGCGTTATCGACCTCGGCCAGGTCCACCTTGGAAACAATATCGAATGAAGGCATGACGTTTTCTCCTACCTCTCCCGGAACGCTTCTTCGCGCACCTTGAGTACGGGCTTGAGCAGGAACTGCATCACGCTCTTCTGGCCCGTATGAATTTCTACTATTGTCTGCATGCCCGGCGCGATGGGCAGGTTGCCGGGCTCGGCGCCGAGATAGGCTTTCTCGGTTTCCACCACCATCCGGTACCAGGTGTTGCCCGCATCGTCCGAGAAGGCGTCGGGCGAAATCAGCGTCACTCTGCCCTCCAGCCCGCCGTAGCGCGAAAAATCGTAGGTCGAGACCTTGATCACCGCGCGTTGGCCGACCTTCACATAGCCCACGTCCGTGGCATCGAGCCGCGCCTCGATCACGAGGTAGGCCCCGGTCGGTACGATCTCCATGATCGCCTCGCCGCCGCCCACCACGCCGCCGATGGTGTGATAGCGCAAGCTTTGCACCACGCCGTCAATCGGGCTCTTGATCTCCGTGCGCAGCGCCTGGCTCTCCGCTTTATGCAGTAGCTCGCTGGTGCGCACGATAGTCAGCTCCACCTGGCCCAGCTCCTCGCGCGCCTCGCGGCGGAACGAGAGGGTCCCCTCGCGCATCCGCTCGCGCGATTCCTGGAGTGCCGCTTCCGCCCGCGGGATCGACGGGCGGAGCGCGGCCAGCTCGCCATCCAGCGCCTCGACCTCGCGCTGGAGCTGAAGGTGATCCATCTTCGAGGTCAGCCCTTCCTCGACCAGCTCGCTCGACATCTCGAAATTGACCCGCGATAGTTCCAGGTCGGTGGTCTTCGAGCGAAGCTGGGCTTTGAGCTGCTTGAGGTCCTGCTCGCGCTGATGCATCTGCTCCGAAAGCAGGCTCTGGGTTGCCGAGAGTTCGGCGGCACGGGCCTCGAAGGCGCGCCTCTCGGCTTCCACCAGGCTTGGCTGGCGCGCTGAGATCTCGTCGGGAAACGCCAGCGCCGTGCCCCGCGCCTCCGCTTCCAGTCGGGCACGGCGCAGGCCCAGCCCATCGAGCTCGATGCGCAGCTCTTCCTTGCTCGCGATGGTCTGGCCGAGGTCGAGCTGGACCAGCGGATCGCCCGCCGCGACCGTATCGCCCTCGCGCACGTAAATCGCCTCGATGATGCCACCCTCGAGATGCTGGATCACCTTGCTCTGGCCCTGGGGTACCACCGCGCCGTTGGCGGTGGCGACCTCCTCAAGCTCGGCGAAGCCCGCCCAGATCAGCCCGCCGGCCAGGGTCAGCAACACCAGGAAGCCCGCCGTTCGCCAGTTCGAAACCTTGGTCTTGGCAAGCTCGTCGAGCCGGCTCATGACGCGTCCTCCGCATCATTGCCGGGCGTGTCGTCCGGCCCCGCCTTACCTGCGGCGGGTAGGCGGGCGAGCAGCTTGGGCAGCAGGTCCTTGGCCGGGCCGCCCATGGCGATTCGCCCGCGCTCGAGCACCATGATGCTGTTGCACGCCGAGAGCAGGTTTGGGCTGTGGGTCACCAGCACGATGGTGTGGTCGTTGGCCAGCCGGGCCAAGGTCGTCTTGAGCTCGTTCTCCGCCGCCATGTCGAGGTTGGCGCCCGCCTCGTCGAGTAACAGGATGCGCGGCGCGGGCAACAGCGCGCGGGCGATGGCGATCCGTTGGCGCTGGCCGCTCGAAAGCCGCATACCCGCCTCGCCCACGGGTGTCGCGTAGCCCTCGGGCATGTCGACCACGTAATCGTGTACGCCCGCCGTCTGCGCGGCAGCGAGCACCGCGTCGTCGTCAGCGTCGGGCCGGGTGATTGCGATATTCTCGCGGATCGTGCCCGAGAACAGCGTGCCGTCCTGGGGCACGTAACCGATCCAGCCGGCGATCTCGGCGCGGGTGAACTGGGCGATGTCGGCGCCGTCGAGCAGGACCCGGCCGTGGTCCGGGGTATAGAGCCCCTGCATCAGCTTGAGCACGGTCGTCTTGCCCGAGCCGTTCGGCCCGATGATGCCCAGCATGCCCGGCGGCTCGAAGCGCAGGCCGAGGTTCTCGGTCACCGGCGGGCCGTTCTCGTCGTAGCTGAAGGTGACCTGCTCGAAGACCAGTTCGCCCTTGGGCGTTTTCAGCTTCACCCCGCTGGTTTCGCGGTCCGAGGCCGAGGCGAACAGCTCGTCGAGCCGGCTCACCGCCTGGCGGTAACCCGCATAGGCGCGCCAGGTGTTTACCAGCTGATTGAGCGGCTGGATGATGCGGTTGGTCAGCATGGTCGCCGCGATCAGCGAGCCGATGGTGAGTTGCTGGTCGATGATCGCGAGCGCACCGGCCGAAACGATGGCGACGGTGGTGAGCATACTCAGGCCCATCCCGATATTGCCGAAGCTGTCGTTCCAGCCGCCCCGGTGCATCGCCTGCTCGACGGTAGCGGCGTGCTTGTCCTCCCAGCCCGGGCGGAAGGTGCCTTCCAGCGCCAGCGCCTTGATCGTGGTACGCGATTGCAATATTTCCGCGATGTAGCCATCGCGGCTCTGGCCCGCGCCGCGTTCCGCACGGGTCGCCTTATCGAGCGTACGGCCCGAGAGCAGGGCCAGAAGCACGAACAGCGGCAGGGCGACGAGTAGAACCCAGATTACCGGGCCCGCGATGATCCAGATCAGCCCGAGGAAAATCAGCGCGAAAGGCAGATCGGTGACCAGAACCGCCGTGGGGCCGGAGAAGACGTTGCGCACCACTTCCGAATCGCGGAACAGGCTTTGCCAGTAGCCCGCGGGGCGACCCTCCAGGGTGCGCAAGGGCAGCGAGGTCAGCTTGGCGAACAGCCGGCGTCCAATCTCGACATCGATCTTGAGCGCGACCCGCTGCAGGATCCGGCTGCGCGCCTGGCGCAGCGTGAAGTCGAAGGCCAACGCCAGGCCGACGCCCACGAGGAGCGCAAAAAGGGTCGACATCCCGGCGTGAAAGACCACCCGGTCGTAGACCTGGAGAATGAAGATCGGCACCGCGAGGGCGAGCAGGTTGACGAACAGCGAGATCGAGAAGGCCTCGCGAAAGCCCTGGCGTGCCGGGCGCACCACCTCGCGCAGCCAGCCGCGCGCGCTGCGCGTCGAGCCGCTACTGGGCGCGGAAGGGGCGATCTGGACCATGGCGCCGATTGTCGCTATTGGGCCGCAACTTGGCAAACGCTTATCGGGTCCGTCAGTCCCAGGTGACCTCGTAGATCAGCGTGACCGAAGCTTCCGCGGCCACCCGGAGCGTCCCGTTCGTGTCGGGCGCAGGCATCGTACCGACCAGCCGGGCCGTGCCGGGCAGCACGTTGAGCGGACCGCTCAAACGCAGGTTCATGTTGGCCGCGTAGGCGGCGGCCTTGGCTTGCGCGTTCTCCAGCGCCGCGCGCCGGGCCCGGGCGAACAGGTCGTCCGTTTTGGCCATGCTGTGACGCAAGGCCAGCACTTCGATCCCGTCCAGGTGCCCGAGCCGGGCGAGCGCATCATCGAGCACCTCAACGTGCCGGAGCGTGAGCGTGACGGCGCTGTCGACCCGGTAGCTCTTGGGCGGGCCGCAGGCCACGGTCGGCTCGTCGCTGCCGCTGAGATCAGCGGGGGCCGGATCGGGATCGAGCAACACGACCTCGACCTCGCCCGGCGGGTTGGCCATGGGGTTATCGGGCTGCTTGGTGGTGGCAAAGCGAAAGTCGCTGGTCTCGATATCGGGCTCGGTGACGCCCAGATCGTGGAGTGCGACGGCGAGCCGGCCGGCGAGGCCCGTATCGGCGGCCAGTGCGTCGCAGGCATTCGCCGCCTCGCTCCGTGCGGCAAGCTCGATTTGCACCAAGTCGGCGGGCGCCTCGATCACCGCGCGCCCGGTCATCTCCATGGTCGAGGTCAGCGCTTGCGCGCGCGCATCCGCGGCGCCGAGGGCGACGGCGAGAATGAGGAGGGCGGCGTGGCGTGGCATGGCGCGCCCAATATAGCGCGAAGTGAGCAAACGGGGGTTGGCGCCGTGCAGCCTTTTATATAACGGGTATTAATGCGGCCGGCGGGCTGCGCCGGTCGTCAGAAGGCCGCGCTAAAATTAACGATGTTGACGTCGGCGGCCGCAACGGAATCCCCGGTAATCGTTCCCAGCACTGTGTAGCCGCCTGCCCCGAGATCGACCGAACCATCGAAATTGTTCGATACGAAAAGTTCGTATTTAGCGTCAGCGTCCCGTTGTCGATAAAGCCAAAGGCGTCGCCGTTGATATGAAACTTGTCGGTGCCCGAGACGAAATCCGTCACGAAGTCGCCGGTGATCCCGGTGGGTAGGACGCCGTCGGTGCCGGCTTCGCCGTCGGTTGCCGCAGCGAAGTCGAAAATGTTGCCGCCGTCGCCGCCGGTCAGCGAATCGCCGCCGCCGCCGCTACTCAGCACATCGTCGCTGGTGCCGCCGTCGAGGGTGTCGTTGTCCGCGCCGCCGAACATGAAGTCGTCGCCATCGTCGCTGGTCAGCGTGTCGGCGCCGCTTGTGCTCGCGATCAGATCGTCGCCGATGGTGCCCGTCGTGCTCACGGCAACCTGAAGCAGTTCATTGTCTCCGTCGAGGGTCACGAATCCTACGGGCGCGGCGTTGAACTGGTTCTCGATGGTGACGGTCCCATTGTCCGTCGAATTGACCATGGTATAGGGCAGCATCAAATAGTTGCCCGAGCGCATCGGTGAGGTCGAGGCCGGAGAGCAGCTCAAGAACGTCCCTAGCCCGCGGTATAGCCGCCGTCGATGATCAGCGAGGCGCCAGTGACGAAGCGGGCTCGCTCGGAGGCGAGGTAGAGAATGGCCTCGGCCACGTCGCGCGGCTCGCCCACCATATTGAGCGGGTTTTCGGCCGCGAAGAAGTCGTGGCCCTCTTGGGGCGTCATGCCGGCCTGGGCATAGAGGTCCTGGAGCATGGGCGTTTCGATCACGTTGGGGCAGACCGCGTTGACGCGGATGCCCTCGCGGGCGTGGTCGAGCGCCATGGACTTGGTCAGCAGCGCCACCCCACCCTTGCTGGCGCAATAGGCGGCAAGATCGCGCACGCCGACGATCGCCGCGTCGGACGCGACCGAGACGATGGCGCCCTTGCCCGTCTCGCGCATGGGACGCAGCGCCGCGCGGCTCATATAGAAGATTGCGTCGAGGTTGACTGCCATGGTCTCGCGCCACTGGGCGTCGGTGGTCTCGGGCACGGTCGCGCTATGGGCGACGCCCGCGTTGTTGACCAGCACGTCGAGCTTTCCGAAGGCGGCGAGCGTCGCCTCGACCAGCGCGTCGCAGGCTACCGAATCGGTGAGGTCGGCCGCGAACGCCCGGGCCTTGCCGCCTGCCGCGGCGGCTTCGGTCTTGGCGCGGACCGCTTCGGTGCGCTCGGGGTTGCGTCCGGAGACCATAACCCAGGCACCTTGTTCGGCGAACGCGATCGCCGTGCCCTCGCCGATGCCCGATGAGGCGCCCGTGACCAGCACCGCCTTGCCCTCGAATTCCCCTGACATGCCGCTCGTCTCCCCTTGTTATCCGCGCGTGGTATGGTCGCGAATGTTAGGCTTAAGGCTACACCAGCGCCTCGCTTGTGGCGAGGTGGAACAGCGAGCCGGAAGAGGGAAATCATCATGGCATTGCCCAACAGTTTCCTGACGGAAACCAACCTGATTTGCCTGGTCTGCCCGGACATCGAGACCTCGGTCCGTCGGAGCGTCGATGAGTTGGGGATCGGACCGTGGGAGTTTTACGACTTCGTGCCGCCGGGCCAGAAAGACGAGACCATCGACAGTAAACCGGTGCCCTACACCATGCGCGTCGCTTTTACGCAACTGGGCGCGGTGGGCTGGGCGTTTCTCGAACCCCTTGAGGGCCCGACGATCTACGCGGATTTTCTGGCGCGCAAGGGCGCGGGGATACACCACGCCGCGTTCGACCATGACGGGCTCGACTACGACGGCTGCATTGCCGAATTCGTGCGCCGGGGGCTGGCGGTCACCCAGTCGGGCTTCTTCGGCGGGCGCTACTGCTATTTCCCGACCCGGGAGAGCGCGCACATCATCTTCGAGCTGGTCGACGAAGCGGGCGGCGAGATGCCCGACCGGCTCAAGATCGCACCCGAAGCGGGCGAGGCGATGCCGGCGGGCTTCGCGAAGACGGTCTCGCTGGGGCTGGTCTGCGCCAACCTCGACGAGACGGTGGCAGTCTACGCCGACCAACTCGGGATCGGGCCTTGGTCGATTGCGGAAGTCGGGGACGGCGCCTATGGCACGGTGCGCCGGGCCTCGGCCAGTGTCGGCGGATTTAGCTGGGAGCTCATCGAGCCCGGCGCGGGCGCTTCCGCCTATCGCGAGTTCTTCGACCGGCGCGGGCCCGGGGTGCACCATGTCGGGGTTGCGGCCTGGCCGGGGCATTATGGCGCCCGGCGCGCCGAGTTGGCCGCGCAGGGCTTCGCGGTCGTGGGCGAAGAGGCGCTTGCGGTCTATTTCGCGACCGACGATTTACTCGGCGCCCGGCTCAAATTGATCGACGGCGGGGGCTAAAGAGGGGCTAACCGGGCGCCCTAGAGGCGGTCTCGGACGGGGCTGAGACCGGGTTCCGCTGCAATGCAAAATAATTCTCCGCAAGGCGCTGAATTCGCTTGCAACGCGCGAACCCACAGGTATATATTCCGCCTTTCCACGGAGTGCTCATTTTCCGTTGCTACGCGTGCCGCTGACCTTTAGCGGTTTGGTGTGGTCGGGGGCGCTCTGTGTTCTGCGCTGTTTGATTAGTGAATAGGAAGAGATGCGTGGGCGGCGGTGCTTGCAAGCAACGCTGTCCACGAACGACCATGCCGTGTCCGGCAGGCTTCACGCCGGACGCGGAATGTGACGTTTGTGCGCAGGAACAAGTCATCGGCCGTGTTCGAAGGGTTCGCCCAACTGGCACGACCGGTACAGTATCAAACTTGAGAGTTTGATCCTGGCTCAGAATGAACGCTGGCGGCATGCCTAACACATGCAAGTCGAACGAGAACCCGCCCTTCGGGGCGGCGGACAGTGGCGAACGGGTGAGTAACGCGTGGGAACCTGCCCCTTGGTTCGGGACAACAGAGGGAAACTTCTGCTAATACCGGATAAGCCCTTCGGGGGAAAGATTTATCGCCGAGGGAGGGGCCCGCGTCGGATTAGCTTGTTGGTGGGGTAATGGCCTACCAAGGCTACGATCTGTAGCTGGTTTGAGAGGATGATCAGCCACACTGGGACTGAGACACGGCCCAGACTCCTACGGGAGGCAGCAGTGGGGAATATTGGACAATGGGGGAAACCCTGATCCAGCAATGCCGCGTGAGTGAAGAAGGCCTTAGGGTTGTAAAACTCTTTCAGTGGGGAAGATAATGACTGTACCCACAGAAGAAGCCCCGGCTAACTCCGTGCCAGCAGCCGCGGTAATACGGAGGGGGCTAGCGTTATTCGGATTTACTGGGCGTAAAGCGCGTGTAGGCGGTTTTTCAAGTTGGGCGTGAAATCCCGGGGCTCAACCCCGGAACTGCGTTCAAAACTGGATTACTTGAGGCCGGGAGAGGGTAGTGGAATTCCCAGTGTAGAGGTGAAATTCGTAGATATTGGGAAGAACACCAGTGGCGAAGGCGGCTACCTGGACCGGATCTGACGCTGAGGCGCGAAAGCGTGGGGAGCAAACAGGATTAGATACCCTGGTAGTCCACGCCGTAAACGATGAGTGCTAGACGTCGGGGGGCTTGCCCTTCGGTGTCGCAGCTAACGCATTAAGCACTCCGCCTGGGGAGTACGGCCGCAAGGCTAAAACTCAAAGGAATTGACGGGGGCCCGCACAAGCGGTGGAGCATGTGGTTTAATTCGACGCAACGCGAAGAACCTTACCAGCCCTTGACATGGGGGTCGCGGGATCCAGAGATGGATTCCTTCAGTTCGGCTGGACCCCACACAGGTGCTGCATGGCTGTCGTCAGCTCGTGTCGTGAGATGTTGGGTTAAGTCCCGCAACGAGCGCAACCCTCGTCTTCAGTTGCCAGCGGTTCGGCCGGGCACTCTGGAGAAACTGCCGGTGACAAGCCGGAGGAAGGTGGGGATGACGTCAAGTCCTCATGGCCCTTACGGGCTGGGCTACACACGTGCTACAATGGCGGT
>CAVOEB010000019.1:0-44208 GCA_963694715.1 Alphaproteobacteria bacterium
CGGCTGGTCGTGGCGGGCAGCGAGCATGTTTCCTTTTCCGTGTTGTTGACCGCCCTGCGACTGGGTGCTCGCGTAACGGCCCTGATCGAGCCCGGCCCCCGGATCGTATCGTTTCCCGTGGCCGGGCTTGCGGCGCGCCTCGTCTTCGGCGTGCCGGTCCTGCTTGGCACACGAATTACGGAAATCGTTGGGCGAGACAGGGTCGAGGCCGTGATCGTTGAGGACGACGGGGGCACGCGCCGACTGGAGTGCGATGGCGTTGTATTGACCGCCGACTGGGTCGCGGACAGCAAGCTCGCGGAGGCGTCGTTGCTGGCCCTCGATGCGGTGACCGGCGGACCCGTTATCGATCAGGCCATGCGGACTAGCCTGCCTGGCGTATTCGCGGCTGGAAACCTGCTTCACCCAGTCGAGGCGAGCGGTGTCGCAGCGCTTGAGGGCGAGCGGGCAGGGGCATTCGCTGCCAGTTACCTGGCCGACGATCTTCCGGACTGGGAAGATGCGACGCCGATCAGAATCGAGGCTCCGGTTCGATATCTCGTCCCCCAACGCTGGGCGCCACATCTCGATGAGCCGGACGCCGTGCCCGGGCTGCGGGCCAGTGCGCGGCTCAGTGAAGACCGGTCGGGTCGTCTCGTTCTGCGCAAGGGCGAGGCGGTCCTCTGGCAGGGGCGTGCGGGCACCCTGCGCGCGGGCCGGCAATTGCGCCCAAACCTGGATGCCCTGGCCACTGCGGGAAGCCGTCTGGGAGCTGCGCCGGTACTGGCCGTGGAGGCTAACTGATGCCAGAAAAAACTGTTATGGCGGCTACGATTTGATGTAAATCAAAGACATTCATTGGTGTCTGACGTCAGCGCCTATGAGACAGGAATCCTCCCTTAGGCAACCAGACTAATCTGTCCCATAGGCGCTGACGTCAGACAGTCTACCACGTTGCCGCGTTGGATCATTGCGAGTTCCTGCATGAAGTGAAGGCGTTCTTTGACCGCGTTGCTCAATGCGGTTTCCGCCTCCTTCCGGCGCGTCTCCTCTTCCAATTGCGCTTGCTGTGCGTATTCCAACCCCATGATCTTCTTGGTTAGCTTGCCAACCAGGGCTTCATGGTAGGCGGTATCAACGGTCGTGTCGTATACCGGCACACTAGTCTTGACGGGTACCTCGCCACGCTCATATTGGTGCGCGAGGTCCTGGATGGCGTCGATCAGGGCATCCTGATCGATACGCACGCGCCCCAAGCACCAGAATCCGCTCGTCAGACGGCTGCGGAGGTGAAACTATTCCTAAGTTGAAAAAAACGGGGAGCAGCCGGGCCCGAGAGGACGGCTGTCGGGGATATGGCGGTCAAGCTCTATAGCGCTAAAATCTGCCCCTTCGCACAGCGTAGCCGCATGGCGTTGCTCGAGAAGGGTCTCGATTTCGAACTCATCGAGGTCGATCTGGATAACAAGTCGGCGGAATTTCTGGCCGTCTCGCCCTACGGCCGAGTGCCTGCGCTGATCGACGGCGACGATCAGGTCTATGAAAGCTCGGTGATCAACGAATACCTCGAAGAGGTCTACCCCGAACCTCGCCTGATGCCGGCGGAGCCGGCTTTACGAGCCCAGGTCCGGCTCTGGACCGACTACTGTAACACGACGTTTTTGCCCCACTATTACGAGCTGTTGACGGAACAGGACGAGGCTAAGGCCGCGGTGTTAAAGGCGGGGCTCGACGAGAAGTACCGCTTCATGGAAACCGAGGGCTTTACGCGGCTGTCGGGCGAGGGCCCCTACTGGCTGGGCGCGGAGGTCTCGCTGCTCGATCTGATCTACTATCCCTTCTTCGATCGGCTCGTCGTCTGGAAGCACTACCGGGGCGTCACCATCCCCGACGACTGCCCGCGCCTTGTGCGCTGGCACGGGGCCATGGCCGAGCGGGCTTCGGCGAAGGCGACCGCCGAATCGGACGCCTATTTCATCGAGCAATATGCCAGCTACGCGAACGCGGCCGCGACCGCCTGGTCGCCGGCCGCCGATTCCGACTGACGGGGACGGCAATAGACTGTGAAGGCCTTGTGACGGGTTCGGGCTGAAGGAAGGCACCGCTAACAACGGCTAATTTAAAGAAGAGGCGTTGCACAAATACTCGTCGCGTGGCGAACAGGGTTGAGCCGGCGGACTCAGTCCTTGGTCGGCTCTGGCGGCATCTCGGTCGCTACCGTCTCTTTCCTGGCGTCGGACTTTTCTTGCTTGGCGAGAAGGCGTGCTGCCTTCTTCGCCGCTTTCTGGCGGTCTCGCTCGGAGCGTTCGAAACGATAATTCGGTTTTCTGGCCATTGGCTCTCCTTGGGTTGGTGCCGGCAGCGACAGGTCAGAATAGATCGGATCGGGGGGAATAGGAAAGCCGCTTAAGACATCGTCTCTATGAGCATTTCCTGCCAGCGTCGGACGTGATGTTCGTAGGGCGGCGAAAAGCGCCCGCGCGCGGTATCCGATGCCGCCACGCCGCGCTGCCAGCCCTCGATGATCGGCGGGTCTTCGGCGATGACTCCGTCGTGATAGTCAGCGACTTCCCTGCGCGCAGTCTCGAAGTCGGGATCGTCGCCAACGAAATAGAGATCCCATTGCCAGTCGGTCCGGTCGGCGGCGACGGGTATGGCGACCGAGGACACCACGATATCCCGGGCGGCGGTAAGCCACAGGGTTGGAAAGAGCGAACAGTTTTCGGTGCCGAACCAGCGCTCCTTGGGTAGGTTCGAGAAGGCCGGCGGCGGGGCCTTCCAGCCCTCGGGGTAGCCCCTCTCGCTTGAGACGATATAGCAGTGGCCATCGACGCCGGTTTCGTAATCCTGGAAGGGGCCGATGTCGTTGTAGAGCGGGTGCACCGTGGCGATGTGATAGGGCTCGATGAAGTTCTCCATGATCAGCTTCCAGTTGGCCGCCGTACCGATGGTATAGCCCTTGTAATAGCGCAGTGCGCTCATGTCGTAGTCGGCAAACCGCGCGGCGAACGGCGCGATATAATCCTCGAAGGGCGGCGCCTTGCCGTCCAGGTTGACGAAGATCCAGTCGTGCCAAACGGCGCAGCGCACGGGAATCAGGCCAAGCTCGTCCATGGCGCCGTTCTCAGCGATCTTGTTCTTGCCGTAGCCCGAAAAATGGGGGGTTGCCTTGAGCCGACCGTCGAGCTCGTAGGTCCAGGAATGGTAGGGGCAGCAGATCACCTTGGCGTTCGCACAAGGCTTCTCGACCAGCTCCATGCCCCTGTGCCGGCAACTGTTCAGGTAAGCCCGGACGCCGCCCTCTCTATCGCGCAACAGCAGGACGGGGCGGCCCGCGATGGTGACGGGCCGGATGTCACCCTTGCCGGCAATATCGTGCGCGTAGCCGGCAAACACCCAGAGCCGGGGAAACAATCGCTCGTTTTCCAACCGGGCGAAATCGTCGCTCGTGTAAATTCTGTTGGGCAGGCTTTCGGCCTGTTCGACGGGCCGGGCCAGCGCTTCGCGCACATCCGGGCCGATGAAGTCGTCGAGCGATGCGGTCATGGTAGTGCCCCTCATGCTACAGCGTAACTATAGCGCTTCGGCTGGGAGGTTTCCAGACGGGCGATTCTGCCCAGTTTACCGCCGTGCTCCCTTGATTTAGGGTGGCTTACAAGAGGAAACGAATCGCGGCGCCCGTGGCCGCGGGAGGAAAACATGACATTGCCCGTCGCCGACGGTCCCTGGTGGACACGCAAGAAGCTTTCGGACGGCATTACGCTGTTCGAGGAACCGTTTGTGGATCGGTGGCTCCAGCCCAACAGCTGGTTTGTCGAGGGCCGGGACCGGAACCTGCTGGTCGACAGCGGAATGGGGCTCGTCAGCCTGAAGGATGAGCTCGGCCCCCTGACGGAAAAGCCGCTGCTCGCGGTTGCCTCGCATACCCATTTCGATCATGTGGGCAGCCATCACGAGTTCACTGAACGCGCCTGTCACAGCTCGGAGACCGACATTCTCGCCGCGCCGACCATACCGAATACCGCCGCCGACGTCATGGACAGCCTGATGATCACGGCCTTGCCCTACGAGGGCTACGACACGGAGAGCTACCACATCAAGGCCGCGCCCGTGACCCGCGCGCTCGACGAGGGTGACGTGATCGACCTCGGCGACCGGGCCTTCAAGGTGATACACCTGCCGGGCCATTCGCGGGGCAGCATCGGCCTCCTGGAGGAGGCGACGGGGGTCTTCTTTTCGGGCGACGTGGTCTACGAGGGCGAGATTCTCGACGAGCTGTTTTCCTCGGACATCGAAGATTACATCGAGACCATGCGGCGCTTGACGGAGTTGCCCGTGAGCGTCGTTCACGCCGGCCACTACGGCAGCTTCGGGCGCGAGCGCATGGTCGAGTTGGTCAGCACCTATGTCGAGAGCAAGCAGGCCCCGGTCTGCCCGGCGGATGTTCCGAAACCGGTTTAAGCCGAGGTCAAGCTAGCGGCGTTGACGCCGCCGCCAGGGGCGATGGGACCTGTGCCCCTGCTTTGATGTCTGCTTATAGCCAAGAGCAGGCCCGAGCTATTCGGCGGCCTCGGCCTCTATCCCCGCACTCGGCCGCCCGGGCTGCGGCGTGCAGCCGGAGAAATGCAAGGCCGGCCCGATCTCTCATCACACTGACAGGGCGTTCGAGACCGCAAGTGGCCTGTCGCGTCCCCTGATTGTCTGCGGCCCGGACGAAGCGGCCGGCTCCATCATCTTGCCGTACGCCTCTCCGGTTCGTTACGCCGCCGTTGCGATCTCCGGTTCGGGTCCTACGCCCGGAGGAAGTTCTCCCACGATTCGATGACCTCGTCGTAGGTGACGTGGGTGCCGTCGGAGTCGATCGGAAATTGCTCCATGAATCCGCCGGCATTCTCAAAGAACGTGCCGAGATTGTCGTACGGATACATCGGACGCGCCCAGTCATCGAGAAGCGGAACCGCTGCTTCCACCGTCGTCGCCGTGGCGTTGAAGTTATGGGCGTGTGCCTGCGCCTCGGGCGAAAGGGCGTGGTTCAGCAGATCGTGACACAGGTCTATATTAGGCGAGTCGGTCATGATCGAGTAGTTATCGATGAAGGCGAGGACGCCCTCCTTGGGGTGAACCCACTTCATGGTCGGCGCGCCTTCACCCATCCACATGGAAACGGCTTCCCAGCCCTGCCCCATGAGCACATCGCCGCTCTCGAACAGGGCCGCGAGCTCGCCGTAGCCCGATGCGATCGTGAGGGCATGCTCCTTCTTGAACGTGATCAGGAGATCCATCGCTTCCTTGAGCTGCTCGCGGGTGATCAGCCACGGCGTGGTCTTGCCGTTCGTGATCATGATGAAGGTGAAGACGACGCCGAGGATGTCCTCGGTGACCGTGACCTTGCCCTTGAATTCGTCCTTGAACATGTCCATCCAGGAAGTCGGGGCTTCCTTGATCACGTCGGCGTTGTACATCAGCGGCAGCGAGCCCCAGGCGAAGGGCACGGCGTAGCGGGTGCCGTCGACCACCAGGCCCGCTGCGTCCCGAATCTCAGGGAAACACCCAGCGAGATTGGGGATGCGGCTTTCATCGAGCGGCGCGAGGAAGCCCCGGGCCGCCCAGCCAGGCACGTAGAACATCACGGGCGTTGAGAAATCCATATGGCCCAGGCCGCCGGTCGCAGCCGTGGCGGAGATCTGCTCAAGGTTGTCGATATAGGTGATTTCGAGCTCGACGTCGTTGTCGGTCAGGAAGCTTCCGCCTCTCAGGCCCTCTTCATAGCCGAGCCAGCCCATATATTTTACCGACTCGCCGGCGCGCGCTATTTTCGGGCCGAGCCCGAGGGTCGCGGCGGCTGCGCCCGTGGCCAGTCCGCCCTTGACGAAGTTTCGCCGGTTCATGGGCATCATCGAACGCGCACGGATAAGACCGTTATCAAAGACTTCGATCTTCTCGGTGAGGCTGTTATAGGTTTTCGTCACTGTTCATCCTCCCGGTGAAAACTCAATCACGCCATTTCCCTGTGTTCGCCCGTTCATCTTCGCAGCAGCGAACCACATTCAGCGCGTTCTTACTATTACTATAAATGAGCCTATTTTAGGATCACCCGTTGAGTCAAGGTTCAAACGGCGGCGCGGGGCGCGGGCTGTCGACCGCGAAGGGCCGGGCCGCTCAGGTTTCGTAGTGGTAGGCGAGAACCCGTGCCTCGCAGAATTCGCCCGCTGTTATGGGCTCGTATTTCGGCGGATGACCTGCGTCCTGGCAGCTCGGCAGGCAGGCGATGGGAGTGTCGTAATTGGGCCCAAAGAAGTAGCCCATCGAGTAGCGCGCATGAGCAGCGGGGTTTAGCACACGGTGCGTCGTCGAGCGGTAGCGGTCGTTGGTCCAGCGCTGCGTCAGATCGCCGATGTTCACGACGATCGTATCCGCCAGCGGGCGGGCTTCCACCCATTGTTCCGCTGCGTTCTTTAGTTGCAGCGCGCTGATGCTGTCCTGGACGAGCAGGGTGAAGCATTCCTGGTCCGTGTGGGCTCCGATCCCTCAGGTTTACGTATTCTCGAGATTCTTCTGGAGCGGGTAGTGCATCAGGCGAAAGCCGGCCGCCGGCTTGGTGATCTTGTCCTCAAAATAATCTTCCGGCAGGTCGAGCGCGATGGCGAAGCCCGTAAACAGGGCCCGTCAAAGCCGGTTTAGCGCTTCGTAATAGCCATAGACCGTTTCCCGGAAGCCCGGCAGGCTCTCCGGCCACTGGTTCGGGCCGCACAGAAGGTTGCCGGCGAGGTGATCCAGGTCGTCGGGCGCCACTTCCAGGGCGCTTTCGAAGGCTTTGTGAAAATCGGGCTTGGCATCCTTGTCCGCGTGAACTTCGAACATCGGCACGTAGTCGCGGGTAAGCGTGCGGACCTTCTTGACGTGGGTCTTCATCTTCTCTTCGAGGGGCAGCGCAAAAATGCGCCTCGCCTCGTCAAATGCGGCTTCGGTCGTCGCATCGGGGATGCCGTGGTTCCGAAGGTAGAGGAAGCCCACCTCGCGGCCTGCCTTGTCGATCTCCGATGCCACGGATTTTTTTGCCCCCCGATCACTCCCGAAGAGCGGCCCTATATCGATCACGGGCAGGTCGGTCAGTGGCACCCGCTTGGCCCCTCTCAAGGCGGATTCGTCGATAGCCGCGTTCGTTGAATCGCTTGGCATGGACATCCCTCCAGACCGCTGGGGTAGTCTGGCCGACGCCACAGGGCGGGCGTTAAACCTCGCCTCGACCCGCCGGGTCTTCGAGGCCCGCGATGGTTCGCAGCAAGGTGGACCTGCCGCACCCCGATGGTCCAAGCAGAGCGCAGAGTTCGTTCGACATTACGTCGAACGTGATGTCTTCGATCGCGCAGATCGTATTGCCCTTCTTCAGGACAAGATCCTTCGCCAACGCCTGTGACGACAGGATGATCTTGTCGCGGGTCTGCGCGGTGCTTTAGACCGTTTCGTTTATTGCCTCGCTCTAGCCCGGACCATTCTTCTAGAAGAACCGCGTATATTCTTCGCGTTCCCACTCGGAGACGGTGGTGTAGTAACGATCCCACTCGTCCTGCTTGTAGGTCAGCCAGCAGTCCAGCAGTGTCTCACCTATCACTTGTTTGGACATGGGATCGGCCCGGATCTCGTGAATTGCCTCCTGAAGCGTCGCCGGGGTGCGTAAGACACCCGCCTTCTTGAGTGCTTCCTTGTCTGCGTCATAGAGACTGATGTTGGTCGGCTTGGGGGGGGGCATCTTCTTGGTGATGCCCTCCAACGACGCGGCGATGTGCATGGCGAACGCCATATAAACGTTCATCGTCAGATCGGCCGCCCGGTTCTCGATGGCGAACCGCGTCTGGGGCAATCGGTACATGGCCGAGCGGTTGTTGATGCCGTAGGTAATATGGGTTGGCGCCCAGGTCGACGTGCCGCCCTCGAGCCCGGGCACGTAATCAACCAGGCCCTTGTACGAATTCACGGTCGGACAGCTGACCCCGCAGATCGCCTTGCCGTGCTTGATCAGTCCCCCCAGCATGTTAAAGGTCAGATCGCTCCAGGTGCCGTCCTTGCCCTGCAGGAGGTTCTTTCCTGCGCCCTTCGTGCTCTGCACGCTGGTGTTGATGTGCGAAGCACTCCGCCAGTCGCCCGTTGTGGGCTTTGGCATGAAGGTCGCAATCAAGCCGCGCTCCTTGGCCATTTCCTTGAGCAGGATGCGCAGGAAGATGAACCGATCCGCCGTCGTCAGCATGTCGGAATAATCGAAATCGAGCTCGATCTGGGAATAGGAGCCCTCGGCGACGACGTCTTTTACGCCCCAGCCGAGGCTGTTCAGGATATCAATCACTTCGCTCACATACGGCATCTGGTCGAGGGTGAACTCGACGTCGTAGCCGTAGGGCTGCCGCTTGGGTCGAAACCCCTCGCCCGGCAAAGGATCGTCGTCAAACGCCTTCCACAATTGGCCGTTTTCGAGCGGCCGCATGATGATGAACTCTGGCTCGAAGCCCGTGAAGAACTTGTAGCCGGCGTCCTTTGCTTTCTTGATCTGGCGGCGCAGCACCGTGCGCGGGCACATACGGTAGGGCTTGGTGTCGCCGTGATAGAGGTCGGCAATGACCCAGCCGTAACGGTTGTCCCACGGACAGACTTCGGCCGAATCGAGATCCGGCACCGTGATTTGGTCCGGATCAGCGGGACCTGCGTCGGGAACCATGGACACCGAATGCACTGCGAACTGGGGACCCTTGCCGGCGCATAGACCTTCCCACTCTTCTATCGGCACCGGCTTCGTTTTTGGGATGCCGAGCATGTCGATCCAACAGCACAAGACGTATTTGACACCCGATTTTTCGAATTTCTTGCGCACGTCCGCCACGCGCTTGGCGGACGGCAGCGCTTCCTGGATGCTTTCGGGAAAATCTCTGCTCATCGTATTTGATCTCCGTTAGTGCGGCACGGCCCGGTAGAGGCGGTGCGGTTGATATCGTAGGCCTTCAGATTCGACCGCTCCTAGCTTTCTTTCTCGTCCAGGTATTTGAACAGCACCCGGTGCAGGTAGCGGAGCATAAAGTCGAAAATCAGTCCCAGGATGCCGGCCGTGATCTTGTCGATATGGATGAAGCGCTTGGCCTTGATCATCATGGCGCCGATGCCGTCGGTCGCAGCGGACGATTTCGGCGATCACGAAATAGGTCCAGCTTATCGCCAGCATATGGCGCATCGCGGTGGCCACGTTGGGCATGACGCCCGGCACGATCACGGTCCACAGTACTTGCCAACGGTTGCCGCCAAGTGTGACCGAGGTTTCGATCAACTCGTTCTGCACCGCCTTGGTGTGGCCCATGATCAGCGTCAGCATGAATCAGATGGCGCCGAGGACGAGAAGCGCAAGCTTCGATTCATCGCCCGAGCCAAACCACATCAGGAGCAGCGGGATCGCGGATTGAAGAATTTCTCGGCGGTCTGAAACGACCCCATGAGGATGCCGAGCGGCATCGTAATCAGGTAAATGAGGCCGAAGCTGACGACGATCCGATAAAGACTGACCAGAACGTCGATGAGGAACTCGTCGTAGGCGAACAGCTCGTAGAGATTGACGATAACGGTCTGGGGCGTCGGCAGCAGCAGTTCCGACGACCAGCCGGCCAGGTTTACCAGCTCCCACAGGGCAAAAAAGATAACCCAGACGGTGATCCCGAGCACGACGGCCCGGGCCACTAGGATAGGCTTCTTGAATTCGAACAGCCGTTGTCGGCGCTTTATCTTCTTGCCGGAGGCCGCTTGGGCCGAATCATTGCCTGTCTGGGGTGTGCTCATCGCAGCCTGTTTTTACCAACCGTTGCGCTGGAATACCTGCGCGTTCTCCGGCTTATCGGTTTAACGTCCGCCAAAAAATAAAACAGCCGAGTTTGCGGGCGCGCCATTCTTTACGCGTAGGCCGCGCGACGGTTTTGTAACTCCCCAATCGCCTTCCGGGTGCGCCAATCGCGCGCCGGCAGTGATTCTTTATCTTTGCCGCAGCCTAGGGCGGTGCAGCAGCGATCACATTATAGGATCCTGTCTTGAGCCGCAATCCAAAACACAGCCTATTCGATAGCGCTATATGCCTCGCGCGCTTGCCCGCTGACAGCGGGCAATTTTGTGTTTCGGGGTGGTTGGGCTACGCTGCCGCCGCAACGCCGCCGCGGAAACGGCTGGAAATATCCAGGGGAGAGACCAAACCGTGAAAGATCCGTTTTCACTGGCAGGCAGACGCGCGCTCGTGACGGGTGCGTCGAGTGGTCTCGGCCATCAATTTGCGCTTCTGCTGGCCAATGCCGGCGCCGATGTGGCGGTTACGGCGCGCCGGGTCGACCGGCTCGAGGCCGTGGCATCCCAGATCGCCGAGACCGGCCGCAAAGCTGCCGCCATCGAGATGGATGTGCTGGATTTGGCGAGCATCGGTCATGGCGTGGCAAAGGCTTGGGACACTTTGGGCAGCATCGACGTGCTCATCAACAATGCGGGCACCGCGGCGGCCCGTCCCGCGCTCAAAGTCGAGGAAGACGATTGGGACGCCGTGCTGGACACCAATCTCAAGGGTGCCTTTTTCGTTGCGCGCGACGTGGCGCGGCGCATGGTCGAGCGGGGGCAGGGCGGCAGCATCGTCAACATCGCCTCGACTATCGCTAACCGAACGTCCCGGAGCCTTGCCAGCTACGCCGCCTCGAAAAGCGGCCTGGTTCAGCTTACCCGGACCATGGCGCTCGAGCTGGCTAGCAAGAATGTTCGGGTCAACGCCCTCTCGCCGGGCTACATCCTTACCGAAATCAATCAGGGGTTTTTCGAGTCACCCGACGCGGATAAAGTTATCCGGCGCGTGCCCCAGAAGCGTGTCGGGCGGATCGACGAGCTCGACGGCCCGTTGCTGCTTCTCGCGTCCGAGGCCTCCTCTTACATGACCGGCGCCGTGCTCACGGTGGACGGCGGATATCAGCTGGGCTAGCGGCCCGCACCAGGGAATCAGAAGTTATGGATTATTCACTCTCGCCAGAGATCGAGGATTACCGTCAGCGCATCAAGACGTTTGTCGACGAGCGCGTGATCCCACTCGAAAAAGACCCGGCCAGCTACGACGAGTACGAGTACATCAAGGAAGAGGTGCTCGAACCGTTGCGGGCGAAGGCCAAGGCTCAAGGGCTCTGGGCGCTCGGCATGCCTAAAGAGCGCGGCGGCCAGGGCCTGCCCATCGTCGCCATGGCGGCCTGCTACGAAGAGATGAACCGCTCGATCTTTGGTCCTTCTTGTTTTAATTGTCAGGCGCCCGACGACGGCAACATGATCCTGCTCAACAAGGTAGGTACCGAAGAGCAGAAGGCGCGCTGGCTGCAGCCCATCATCGACGGCCAGGTGCGCTCGTCCTTCGCCATGACCGAGCCGGCGCCCGGCGCGGGTTCCGATCCTGCTGGCATGATGCTGACCAAGGCCGAAAAAGTAGGCAACAAGTGGGTCATCCACGGCCACAAATGGTTCATCACCGGAGCTGACGGCGCCAAGCACTTCATCCTCATCGCGCGGACCTCCGACGATCCCCGGCGCGGCCTCTCGGCCTTCCTGTTCCATGCGGACCAGCCCGGCTGGAAGATCGAGCGGCGGATCGAGGTCATGGGGCCTGAAGAGCATGGCGGGCACTGCGAGATCACCTTCGACGGTCTCGAGATCGAGCCCGAGAACATGCTGATGGAAGAGGGCGATGGCCTCAAGGCGACCCAGGTTCGTCTCGGCACGGCGCGTCTGACTCACTGCATGCGTTGGCTCGGCATGTGCAAGCGCGCGCTCGAGATCTGCACGCCTTATGTGAAGGAGCGCGAGGGCTTTGGCATGAAGGTGATCGATCACGAGGTCGTCCAGCAGATGCTCGGCAAGGCGGCAATGGATATCCATATCGGTCGTCAGCTCGTGATGAACGCGGCCTGGAAACTCGACCAGGGCGATTTCGCGCGCAAGGAGGTTTCCGTCGCCAAGGTGTTCATGGCGGATACGCTTTACAGCACCGTCGACACCGCCATCCAGTTGATGGGCGCGCGCGGCTATTCGAAGGATGAGGTCCTTGAGTGGATGTATCGCTATGCCCGTTTGGCCCATCTGGCCGACGGCACGCGCGAGGTTCATATGATGGTGCTGTCTCGTTTCCTGGTGAAGGAAGGCAGCGATTTCTGGGCGTGGCCCGTGGCCGATAATTAGAAGTGAGTGGTCTGATGAGCGATCTCGTGCTTTATGATAAACGCGGTGCGATCGGCCTGATCACGGTCGATAATCCGCCGGTCAACGCGCTTTCCGTGGGCGTGCCCCAGGGCATCATGGAGCGGCTCGAAGAGGGTGGCGCCGATTCCGAGATCATCGCTTTCGTGCTCACCGGCGGTGGGCGCACCTATATCGCGGGCGCCGATATCCGCGAATTCGGCAAGACCCCCGATCCTAACGCCAAGACCATCCACGACCTGATCGCGGCGCTCGAAAATTCGACCAAGCCCGTGGTAGCCGCACTCCACGCCAACGCGCTGGGCGGGGGGCTCGAGGTCGCGCTCGCCTGTCACTACCGGGTGGCTGCGCCGGGCACGAATATCGGCTTTCCTGAGGTCAAGATCGGTCTCCTGCCGGGCGCGGGCGGCACCCAGCGCGGGCCGCGGGTGGCGGGCGTCGCGGCGGCGCTCGACCTCATCGTCAGCGGCGATTTCATCAAGACCGACCGTGCCATCGAGTTGGGCTTCGTCGACGAGCAGATCGATGGCGACCTCATCGACGGAGCACTTACCTATGCCGAAGGCACCGTCGCCGAGGGCCGACCGCTTCGACGGGTGCGCGATGAGACCGTCTCGATGGACGGGCTTGCTGATAGTTATTTCGACGACTCTCGGGCAAAAATAACGCCCGAATCGCGTGGTCAGATCGCGCCGTTCCGCTGCATCGACTGTGTCGAGGCGGCGGTGGGCCTGCCGTTCGACAAGGGTATGGCCGTCGAGCGTAAGCTGTTCCAGGAGTGCCACGATTCGCCCCAGTCCAAGGCATTGATCCATGCCTTTTTCTCCGAACGCGGGGTGGCAAAGATCCCGGACGTGCCCAAGGACACGCCCCGGAAAACGATCGAGCGCGCCGGCGTCGTCGGTGCGGGCACCATGGGCACCGGCATCGCCATGTGCTTTCTCAATGCGAACTTCCCGGTCTATCTCGTCGAGAACGACCCCGAAGCTCTTGAGCGCGGGCTGGCGACGATCAAGAAAACCTATACTCGCTCGGTCGAGAAAGGGCGTCTTTCCGAGCAGAGAATGGCCGCATGCCTCGGATTGCTCTCGAGCGGCACCGCATGGGACGGACTTGCCGACGCAGATATCGTTATCGAGGCGGTGTTCGAAGAGATGGACATCAAGAAACAGGTGTTTGGCCAACTCGAACAGGTCTGCCGGGCCAACGCCATTTTGGCGACCAACACCTCGACCCTCGATGTCGACGAAATCGCGGCAAGCGTGGCGGATCCATCGCGCGTCATCGGCACCCACTTCTTCAGCCCCGCCCACGTCATGAAGCTGCTGGAAAATGTGCGCGGGGCCAAATCCTCGTTCGAGACCATTGCGACGGTGATGGACCTGGGCAAGCGTCTCGGCAAGATCGCGGCGCTGGTTGGTGTCTGTGACGGTTTCGTCGGCAACCGCATCCTCTACACTTACTTACGAGAGGCAAACTTCCTCCTTGAGGAAGGCGCGTTGCCCCAGGACGTCGACCGCGTGATGGTCGAGTTCGGCATGCCTATGGGACCGTTCACCATGGGTGATCTCACGGGCCTTGACGTGGGTTGGCGCATCCGCAAGGGACGAGCGGCAAGGCGTCCCCAGAACCTGCGTTACGCCGCCGTTGGCGACAAGATCTGCGAAATGGGCCGTTTCGGCCAGAAGACCGGTGCCGGCTGGTACCGCTACGAGGCGGGCGATTACACGCCCCACCCGGACCCCGAGGTCGAGGCGCTGATCGTTGCGGAATCCGAGCTTTTGGGCATCGAGCGGCGCGCCATCGACGATTCCGAGATCCTCGAGCGTTGCGTCTACCCCATGATCAATGAGGGCGCGAAGACCCTCGAAGAAGGCATTGCGCTACGCTCCAGCGACATCGACGTCGTCTGGCTCAACGGTTACGGCTTTCCCCGCTGGCGAGGCGGCCCTATGTTCTATGGGGATGAAATCGGCCTCGATGTCATCTACGACGTCGTGCGCCGCAATTTCGAGGCCCACGGCGAATGGTGGGAGCCCGCACCCCTGCTGGCCCGGCTCGCCGCCGAAGGCAAACGATTCGATCGAAACTGAGGACTAGAGAACCATGAAACAAGCCGTCATCGTCTCCACCGCCCGCACGCCCATCAGCAAGGCCGCGCGCGGCGCGTTCAACCGGACCCACGGCGCGGTCCTGGCCGGCCACTGTCTTGAGGCTGCGGCCGAGCGCGCTAAGGTCGATCCCGGCGAGATCGAAGATTGCATCATCGGCTGTGCCAATCCGGAAGGCGTGACCGGCCAGAACATCGCCCGCCTCTCCGCCATCCGGGCGGGCTTTCCGGTCACGGTCTGCGGCACCACGGTCAACCGGTTCTGCAGCTCCGGTCTTCAGGCCATCGCCATGGCGGCGCAGAGGGTCTTGGTCGACGATGTGCCGGTCATGGCGGCGGGCGGTGTAGAATCCATCAGTAAGGTGACTTTGACTGTGGATAATAGCCGCTTCCACGAGGACTGGCTCGACGAGAACAAGCCCGAAATCTGGATGCCCATGATCGAAACCGCCGAGGTCGTCGCCAAGCGCTACAACGTTAGCCGTGAGTATCAAGACGAGTATTCGCTCCAAAGCCAGCAGCGCACCGCCGCCGCCCAACAGCGCGGCGCCTTCGACGACGAAATCGTACCCTTGAAGACCGTCAAGGGCGTCAAGAACAACGAGACCGGCGAAGTCACCCAGGAAGAGGCCTGCCTTGAACAGGACGATTGCAATCGTCCTAATACCAACTTGGAGGGACTTGCGTCTCTGGAACCCGTCTACGGACCCGGTAATTGCATCACCGCGGGCAATGCTTCCCAGCTCTCCGACGGCGCATCCGCCTGCATCGTCATGGACGCAGACCTCGCCGAGAAGAAGGGCCTCGAGCCGCTCGGCATCTTCAAGGGCTTCACCGTCGCGGGCTGCGAGCCCGACGAAATGGGCATCGGCCCGGTGTTCGCCGTGCCCCGCCTGCTCGAGCGCCAGGGCCTGAAGATCGACGACATCGATCTGTGGGAGCTTAATGAGGCGTTTGCCGTGCAGGTGCTCTACAGCCGCGACCAACTCGGTATCGACAACGAGATCTTCAATGTCGATGGTGGCTCGATCTCGATCGGCCATCCCTTCGGCATGACCGGAGCCCGCCAGGTCGGCCACGTCCTGATCGAGGGAAAGAAGCGCAAAGCCAAGAACGTCGTCGTCACCATGTGCATCGGTGGTGGCATGGGTGCGGCTGGCTTGTTCGAGGTCTGCTAGCCTCACTGGATCCCGGCCGGGATCCCAGTTTGCCTCACCCGCCCCGTGCCGTCATGATGGCGGACGGGAGAGGCCATGAACGATAATCACGAGGGGCGCGAGGGCCGGGTCCACCCCGAAATTCCCCGGCTTGCCGACGAGTTGGCGGCGGGTCGTCTCGACCGCCGCGAGTTCCTTCGCTTCGCGACCCTGCTTGGGCTCTCTGCCGGCGCGGCCTACGGCCTCGCGGGCCTCCGCTCCGCCGCCGCTGATCAGGCGGTGCCGAAGCCGGGCGGTAGCCTGCGGATTTCGATGCGCGTGCCCGACGCCCGCCACCCCCACACCTTTTCCTGGGTCTACGATTCGAACCTGGTGCGTCAGGTCAACGACCATCTGACTCGCACCGGGCCCGACAATGTCACCCGGCCCTGGCTGCTTGAGCGCTGGAGTGTCAGCGACGATCTGAAGACCTGGACACTTTACCTGCGTACTGACGTCGTCTGGAGCAACGGCGAGCCGCTCGTCGCCGAGCATGTGATCTGGAATTTCCGCCGCTGGCTTGACCCCGCTGTCGGCTCTTCAATCCTTGGGTTGATGAAGGGCTACATGCTCGACGATGTCGAGGGCGAGCGGTTCGACGAGGCCGGGCAGCCGATCCTCACCACCCGGCTGTGGGATGCTAACGCCATCGAGCAGCTTGACGACCACACCATCCGGCTCAACTGCAAGACGCCCCAGGTCGCGGTGCCCGAGCATCTCTTTCATTATCCCGCATTCATCCTGCATCCCTCCCAGAATGGCGAGTGGGACGAGGATGCCATCGGCACCGGCGCCTTCCGGCCCGTGGAGATTGCTACGGGCAAGCACGCGGTCTTCGCGCGGCGCGACGGCTATTGGCGCGACGGTCCGTGGCTCGACGAGATCGCTTTCATCGATCACGGCGACGATCCGGCGGCCCCGCTCGCGGCCATCGCGTCGAAGCAGGTACACGGCTTCTACGAAGGCTCGACCCTGCAATATCATGCCCTGCAAGCGCTTGACCATGTCGAGCTGCACAGCCGGGTCACCGCGCAAACAGCGGTCGCGCGCATGCAGCCGGCGCACAAGCCGTTCGACGACGCGCGAGTGCGAAAAGCGCTCCGCGTGGCGCTCGATTGCGAGAAGCTGCTCCAGATCGGTCATCTCGGCCTGGGCGCGCCGGGCGAGCATCATCACGTCGCCCCCATCCATCCCGAATATGCTGAATTGCCGCCACTCGGTCCCGACGTCGCGGGCGCCAAGGCGCTTCTCACCAAAGCCGGTTACCCGGACGGTTTCGAGACCGAGATCGCGTGCAAGAAGGATCCTGCCTGGGAGCTGATCACCGTCCAGGCAATGGTCGAGATGTGGAAGCAAATCGGCGTGCGCGTCGCCATCAAGGTCATGCCCTCGGCCCAGTACTGGGACGTCTGGACCAAGGTGCCGTTTGGCTTCACCATGTGGACCCACCGCCCGCTGGCGGTCATGACCCTGCCGCTGGCCTACCGCTCCGGCGTGCCGTGGAACGAAAGCGGCTGGGCCAACCCGCGCATGGACGAGCTGCTGACCCAGGCCGAAGGCACGCTCGATCTCGACGCGCGGCGCACGATTTTCCGCGAGATCGAAATCCTGATGCAGGAAGAGGGGCCGATCTGCCAGCCGCTCTGGCGCAGCGTCTTCACGCCCATGGACAAGCGGGTCAAGGGCTTCACGCTTCACCCCACCTTTTATCTGTTTGCCGAGGAATGGTGGCTCGAGGACTAACTCCTTCGGTGCAGCCGTGAGCGCCTTCCTGCTCCGCCGTCTCGGCTTTCTCCTGATCACCCTGCTCGCGACTTCGTTCCTGGTCTTCGCGATCAGCGAATTCGCACCGGGCGACGTCGCGACCAAGATCCTCGGGCCTTACGCAACCGCCGACCAGATAGCCCTCCTGACCGAGGAGATGGGGCTGAACCGTCCCATGCCGGTGCGTTATCTTGACTGGCTGGGCGGCGTGCTGAGCGGCGATCTCGGCACCTCGACCCTGTTCAAGCAGCCGGTCAACGAGGTTCTCTGGGGTCGCCTCGCCAACACCGGCCTGCTCGCCGGAATCGCCTTCGCGCTGATCGTGCCGTTTTCTCTCGTTCTTGGCGTCGTCGCGGGCATGCGCGAGGCGAGCCTGCGTGATCGCTCGATCTCCGTCGCCAGCATCATCGCTACCTCGATCCCCGAATTTGCCTCCGGCGTCTTCCTCGCCAGTATCTTCGCGGTCTGGCTAGGCTGGCTGCCGGGCACCTCACCGCTCAGCCTGGGCGGCGACTGGTCGGTCGCCCAGCAACTCGTATTGCCCGTAGCCGTGGTGGTGCTCTACGACCTGGGCTACGTCGTGCGCATGGTGCGCGCTTCCATGGTCGAGGTCATGCGCGCGCCCTATATCCGCACCGCCGTGCTCAAGGGCCTCACCCGTTCCGAGGTAATCTTCCGCCACGCATTGCGTAACGCTCTGATCGCGCCCTTCACGGTGATCCTGCTGCAGATCAACTACCTGATCACCGGTGTCGTCGTGGTCGAGGCGGTGTTCGCCTATCCGGGGTTCGGCCGCATGATGCTCGATGCCGCACTGGCCCAGGATATCGCGCTCATCGAGGCGGGCGCGCTGGTCGCGGTGGTCATTGCGGTCGGCACCCAGATCGCCGGTGACATCGGCTACATGCTGCTCAACCCGCGGATCCGGGTCCGATGAGCGCAGCGTCGGCTTTGGTTCTGTTTCACGCGGTCGCACGCAGCCTTCTCCTGCTGCGCTACTCGCCCGTCGGCCTGCTGGGCGCGGGGCTTGTCGCCTTCTGGGTCATCATCGCGCTGTTTGCGCCGCTGATCACACCTTACGACCCGCTCGCTAACGATTACGCGGCGTTGGCCGATCCCGGGCCGTCGGCGGCTCACTGGCTGGGCACCGATAATCTTGGGCGCGACCTGCTCTCGCGCCTAGTCTGGGGTGCGCGCTCGCTCCTTGCCATCGTGCCCCTCGCCGTTGCCATCGCCTATCTTGTCGGCTGTCTTATGGGGCTCGCCGCCGGCTATCTCGGCGGCTGGGTCGATGCGCTACTGATGCGCGTCTCCGACATCATCCTCGCCTTCCCCGTGATCATCCTCTACATGATCGTCCTCGCCCATTTCGGGCCCAGCGCGATCAACGTCGTGCTCGCCGTGGCATTTACCGCGGCGCCCCAGATCGCGCGTATCGTGCGCGGCCTCACCCTCGATCTGCGCAATCGCGACTACGTCGCCGCCGCCCGGCTGCGCGGCGAGCGCCCGCTCTACATCATGGTCGCTGAGATCCTGCCCAACACGCGCGGCCCGTTGATCGTCGATTCCTGCCTGCGTCTGGGCTATTCGACCATCGCCATAGGCGTGCTGGGCTTCCTCGGCCTCGGTCTGCCGCCCTCCGATCCCAACTGGGGCGGCATGGTCAAGGATAGTTACGCCCTGATCTCGGTCTATCCCCATATGGCGTTGATCCCCTGCGCCGCCATTACCTCGCTGGTTGTGGGCTTTAACTTGCTGGCCGACGCCATCCGGGAGCTGGGCCAGAATGATTGAGCCCATCCTCGCCTTCGACGCCGCACGCATTGCCTATCGTACCCGGGCAGGTGACCGGGTGGTGGTACCGGAATTCAGCCTCGACCTGCGGGCCGGCGAGGCGGTCGGGCTGGTTGGCGAATCCGGCTGCGGCAAGTCGACCCTCGCCTATGCCGCGATGGGTTATCTCGGCTCCAACGGGCATGTTCCCTCGGGCGCCATCCGTCTCGACGGTGCGGACATTGCCGCCATGACCGAGGCCGAACGGGCGCGTCTGCGCGGGGCCCGCGCGGCGATGGTCTACCAGGACCCCATGAGCAGCCTCAACCCGGTTATGCGCATCGGGCGTCAGCTCATGGAGGTGCCCATACGCCACCAGGGCCTCGCACGCGACGCGGCGTTTGAGCGTGCGCTCGCCATGCTGCACGAGGTCGAACTGCCCGATCCCGGCGCGATCATGCGGCGCTATCCTCACGAGCTTTCCGGTGGCCAGCAGCAGCGTGTAGTTATTGCCATGGCGCTGATCGGGGAGCCTGCGTTGCTCATTCTCGACGAGCCGACCACCGGCCTCGATGTCACCGTCGAAGCCGCGGTGCTCGATCTGATCGCGGAATTGCGCGTCCGTCACGACAGCGCGATCCTGTTTATCAGTCACGATCTCAACACTGTCGCCCGGGTCTGCGAGCGGATCGGCGTGATCTACGCCGGCGAACTGGTCGAGGTGGCCGCCGCCGACGAGCTCTTCGCCCGCCCGCGTCACCCCTATACCCGCGCGTTGCTGGGCTGTTTGCCAAGCCGTGCGAGCCATCGCCGCAGCGCGCCACTCGCGGCCATCCCCGGGCGCATGATGCGCCCCGAAGACCGGCCTGTGGGCTGTGCCTTCGCCGCCCGGTGCGCGTTTGCCGACGCGCAGCGCTGCACCACGACGCCGATATCGATTAATCGCGATGCTTCGGGCGGCCACGCGGTGCGCTGCGTCCGCGCGGGCGAGCTTGATCCCTGGCAGCCTCCAGTCGATACCGCCGAGACGCACTCTGTGATGCAAACGGGCGAGCCGGTGATCGAGGCCCGCGCGCTCGAAAAGACCTACCGAGCCGCACGTCTGCTCGATGCCGGGGCGGGGCACGAGGTCCGGGCGCTGGACGGTGTCGATCTCTCGATCTCGCGCGGCGAAACCCTCGCCGTCGTTGGCGAATCCGGCTGCGGCAAATCGACCTTCGCGAAACTGCTTTCCGGGCTCGAGGCCCCGACGGGCGGCGAGGTGCGGATCAAGGGCCGCGCGCTCGGGGCCGCGGCGGTCGAGCGGCGTCCCCGCGAGATCGTGCGCGCACTGCAGATGATCTTCCAGAACCCCGACGCCACGCTTAATCCCAGCCATTCCGTGGGTTTTTCCCTGAGCCGCCCGCTCAAGCGGCTGCGTGGACTGGCCCCCGCCCGACGGCGCGACGAAAGGGTGCGCCTGCTCGACCAGGTTCGTCTCCCTGAGCCTTATGCCGCCCGCCGGCCGGGCCAGCTTTCGGGCGGCGAGAAGCAGCGTGTCGCCATTGCCCGCGCACTGGCCGGCAAGCCGGATGTGCTGATTGCCGACGAGCCGGTCTCGGCGCTCGACGTGTCGGTCCAGGCCGCCATCCTCAATCTGCTCGCCGAGCTTCAGGACGAGCAGGGCATGGCGATGCTCTTCATCTCTCACGACCTCGCCGTGGTTCGCTATCTCGCCGATTCCGTCGCCGTCATGTATCGCGGCCGGGTCATGGAATACGGCCCGCTCGATGCTGTTTACGCCCGGCCCCACCATCCCTATACCGAAGCGTTGCTCTCGGCGGCGCCCGGGCTCGACCCATCCGTCGCGCGAATTCGGTTGCGGGGTTCGGCGTCGGACGCGACCCCGGCGCAGGCCGGTTGTCCGTTTGCGCCGCGCTGCCCGCGTAAGCAGGGCGCGCTGTGCGAGAACGAGACCCCGTCGCTCCAAGAGGCGGGCGGCACTCACGTCATCGCCTGTCACATCTCGCTCGATGAACTGGCCGATCCGCCGGCCCTCGACGAAGGTTCGCGCGATGGCTGACACACCCGACGCCGCGCTCAAGTCCCTCCTGGCGGAGCCGCGCCTGTGGCCTCTGTGCGGCACGGCCCGCGCCCCGTCCTGCGCGCAGGCTCCTCGGCCGGGCTGATGATCGTCGGCCGGTCGCCCGACACCAAGGTCCACGCGTCGGGCGTGCCGTGGGACGACCGCAGCGGCGAGCGGCTGCGCGGCTGGCTGGCGGTCGGACCGGAAATCTTCTACGACGACAATCGCATCGCGATCATTCCCATGGGGCTCTGCTTTCCGGGCCAGGACGCCAAGGGCGGCGATTTTCCGCTGCGAAAAGAGCGTGCGCCCGCTTGGCACCCGCTTCTGCACGACCATTTTTCCACCGTCGAGCTCGCCTTGCTCGTGGGCCAGTATGCCCAGCGCTATTATTTGGGCTCTGAGGCCCGTCCGACGCTCACCGAGACCGTCCGCGCCTGGCGCGAGTTCCGGCCCCCGTCTTCCTGCCGTTGCCCCATCCCTCCTGGCGCAACACCGGCTGGCTCAAGAAAAATCCCTGGCTCAAGGTCGAGTTACTGCCCGAGCTTAGCCGCCGCGTCGCCGCTTGCCTAGGTTCCGCTTGACATTCCCACGACAGGAAAGTCTAGAGTATCTGATTATGAGAGGAATTCGCCAGCTCCTGCCCCGGCGCCCTGGCGCGCGCGAGGCACTCGCTTGGCTGCTTGTCGCAGCGTTTCTGGTGGCGCCGTGGCAGGTTTCCGTCGCGGCATCCGGGGCGGCCTCGCAGGAGGTTACCCAGACTGCGGAAGGCCACGGGCCTCACCAAGCGTCCGCAACGAGCCCCGGCCATGATGCGGGTCTGCCCGTGGCAGCCGGAGCCGTTGAGTGTGCGGATGACAGCGCTGCCGTCGCGCACTCGGTCTCCTGCTGCAAAGGCATCTGCTCCCTTTGCCCCGGCCTGTTCGGGGACGCGCAAGGTATTGGCCCCCAATTGCGAAACGTGCGTACCCAATTCTTGGCGTCGAGCATCGACTGGCTCGGCCTAACGCCTGAACTCTTTCCTCAGCCGCCCAAATTCGCCTGACGCCCACCCGGTATCCCGGGTCGGAGCATCTGAGGCCAACATCAACGTGATGTCAGCACCGCGCCGCGCGTCGATGCGCGCCGCAACGCGAATTTGAGAGGAATAAGATGACGGACAAATCCGTAGATCCGCTAACCGAGCGGAGAGAAATGCCGGACACCCCGCGCGACCCATCGCGCCGGCAATGGCTCCGGGGTGCCGCCGCTGCTGCGGGCGGAGCGCTCGTAGCCGGCGCGGCAAGCCGTGCCGCAGCCCAGGACTATAATGCGGGGCAAGGCTCCATGATGTTCATGGAGGGCCACGCCCACGCGATGGCGGGGCGCGTTACCGAGCCCGGCGGCGCACCTGCGGACGACGAGGTCGCCTACAAGGAATTCGATCTCACCTTCGATCTGACAGAGCATGAGCTCATTCCCCAGGTCCGATTTCCGGTCTTTTCGTTCAACGGCCAGGTGCCGGGGCCGGTCTTCCGAGTCCGCGAGAACGACTGGGTCAAGGTTCGCGCCACCAACAACACCGAGGAAATGCATACTATTCACTGGCACGGCCTCGACGTGCCCTACACCATGGATGGCGTGCCGATGGTGACCCAGGATCCCATCCATCCCGGCGAAACCTTCGTCTACCGCTTCCAGGCCCGCCCCGCGGGCACGCGCTTCTACCACTGCCACTGGTCGACGCCGCTGCACATGATGTCGGCGCTCCACGGGGCGTTCATCGTCGAGGCCGACGACGACCCCATTCGCGCGGCGTTTCCCTACGAGCGCGATTATGTCCTGATGCTCGAAGCCTTCGACGTCGAGTTCACCCGCAACCACATCAACGCGGTTCTGGCCGGCATGAAGCGGGTCAATTCGCTGATGGCGGCGGGCGAGTTGTCGCCGACGACCCACGGTTTCTTCAAGACCTATGGCGACTTCACCGCTGCGATCGACGCCGGCTGGCGGCCGCCCTACAGCCGGGGCAACGCCGAGGGTGTCCAGCCCGACCCGAAATTCTTTGCGATCAACGGTAAGTGCTATCCGGCGACTGAAAAGATAGGCATCCGAAAAGGCGAATACATCCGGGTCCGCCTGATCAACGGCGGCTTTATATCTCACCACATGCACCTGCACGGGCACCAATTTTGGCAAGTCGCGGAAGACGGCAATCCGCTGCCTCAGTCGCTTCGCCTCAACACCATTTCGATCCATCCGGGCAAGACTGCCGATATTGTGATCTACGGCGACAATCCCGGATTCTGGACCTTCCACGATCACGACGTCCGCCACGTCATGAACAACGGGGTCTATCCCGGCGGCATGCTGACCATGCTGGCCTACGAAGACATGGTCGATCCGCCCTACGTCCCGTCCATAGCGATCAACGAATAGGGAGGACAGCGCGGTGATCCATCTCAAATCTCTTCTGATAGGCGCCCTCGGCCTTGTTCTCGTAGGCGGTTCAGCCCGGGCGCTCGAGATCGACCCCCAGGTCGCGCCCGAGATCAACTTTGCCGGGCGTGCGCTTGCAACGACGAACTATGCCGACAAGGACCTCGGCGCTGCCGGTGACGACAGCGGCGCGGATGTCGATGTTTCCGATAGCTCTCTCGTCTTCGGGTTTTCGAAATATCTCTTCAGCGACGTCGATTACGGCTTTGCAACCTTCGGTCTTTCGATCCCTGAGGACGATTCCGATCTCGACGACGACATGTTTCTCCACCAGCTCCAGATCGGTATCGGCGGGCCCAACTCCGAATTGATGATCGGGCGTTCGCGTCTTCCGGCCAACACCCTGATCCAGTTCCCCACTGTCCGCGACGACGACCTGCTCGACTTTACCCATGTCGCCAACGCGTCATCGAACCGCGAGGCGGAAGAGGATACGATCTATGGTGGCCAGCTCCGCGGCACGCTCTACTGGCCCGGCACGAGCTTCTTTTCTTTCGCCGCGCTCACCGCCCGGGTCGAAACCGACGCCGCCAACCTTGGCGATACCAGCCGCAAGTCGAGCACGAACCTCAATGGTCTCTCGCTGGGCTTGGCCTACGACGTACCCGAGGCGATCAAGTTTGATAGCGGCCTGCGCTATGCGGGCGTAGCGATCGACCTGCAACAGATCGACGAGCTTTCGGGCACCGGCGAGGACGAACTGCCCGCCCTGCTGGGCGGTCTTTCCTACAACCTCAACGATAATCCCGAACGTGCCTGGGCCGTCGATCTCCAGGGCATCTACAATTTCGGCGTTTCGACCCCCGATCTCGCCAACTCTGTCACTCGCGCCCGGGCAAAAAGCTGGTCCCTCGCTGCGGCACTCCGTTTCGCTCGCCGACCGTATCTGCAGACGAGCTGGCAGGCGGCGCTGACGGTGGCGGTCAAGGATCATTCCGATTTCGACGATGCGATGTTGTTCGCCATTGCGCCGAGTTTTGCGTGGCGACTGGGCAGCGGTGTCGAGGCCTTAGCTCAGTACCGCTATGTAGCCAACGACGACGTTCTCGGCGTCGGGCTCGGACTCGAATCCAGCCACGAGGTTCTCTTCGGGCTGAGCTTCGCGTTCGACGCAACATTCAACGAAACCGTCGGCCAGCGAAACGCCATTCTCAATTTGGAGCACGACATGCTCGATAATGGCCCGATCTTGGGCGGCCATTGATCAACGCACGACAGATGAGGAACACAATGGAAAAGCAACGAATTCGATGCGCGAGTACACCGTTCGCGTTCGCTCTCGCCGGACTGCTCGGCCTGTTCGTCGGGCTTCTCCCCAGTGATGTGGCGGCGGAAACCTACGTCGTCGTGATGCGGATCAACGATGCGACGGGCGATTTCGCCTACCAGCCCGAACGGCTCGAGATTGAGCCGGGCGACACCGTCATCTGGGTTCAGGCCGACCCCGACAACGAGCACAATGTCGCCGCCTATCCCTCTCGTATTCCCAAGGGCGCAGAGCCGTTTGCGAGCCCGCTTATGACCGTACCGGGCGAGACTTGGTCCTACACCTTCACCGTGGCGGGCAGCTACTACCTGCACTGTCATCCTCACGAGGCCGTCATGCGCGGCCTCGTTGTGGTGGGGCGGGAATCGGCGCCCGACGAATTACGCGAGAGCGAGCCCGGCGAAATGTCTCACGACCACCACGACGACCAGGAGCACTAGCATTGATCGATGAGGTCGGGAGTCGTGCGCTGCGGCGGGCTTAAGGTTCGCCGGCTTCAGCCGCGAGGCGCTCGTCGAGGGTCTGCTTGAGCTGATCGACCTCCTGCTGGCGCGCCCACATGGCGGCGTACTGGCCTTGGGCAGCGAGCAGGGCGGCGTGGGTGCCACGCTCGACGATTCGGCCCTGCTCGAGGACTAGGATTTCGTCTGCATGAATAACCGTCGAGAGCCGGTGTGCGATGATCAGAGTCGTCCGGTCCGTCGAAATTTCCTGCAGGTTCGCCTGGATTTCCTTCTCCGTTTTCGAATCGAGCGCCGAGGTCGCTTCGTCGAACAGTATGATGCGCGGGTTCTTGAGAATCATCCGTGCGATGGCGACGCGCTGCTTCTCGCCGCCCGAGAGCTTCAAACCCCGCTCGCCCACCCTGGTTGCATAACCATCGGGCAGTCCGGCGACGAACTCGTGGATATGGGCGAGACTTGCAGCCTTCTCGATTTCTTCGTCGCTGGCGCCGGGTCGACCATAGGCGATGTTGTAGCGGATGGTGTCGTTAAACATCACCGTGTCCTGGGGCACGATTCCGATCGCGGTGCGTAGGCTCGCCTGGGTCACGTCGCGGATATCCTGGCCATCGATTACCACGCGACCCTCCTGCACGTCGTAAAAGCGGAATAGCAGGCGTGAGATGGTCGATTTTCCCGCCCCGCTCGGGCCGACGATCGCGACGGCGCGGCCGGGCGGTACGGTGAACGACACGTCGTGGAGGATCGGGCGGCGCTCGTCATAGCAGAAATCCACGTGCTCGAACGCGACCTCGCCGTGGTTGAGTTCGAGCGGGCGGGCGGCCGGTTTGTCCTTAATTTCCGCCTTGATCGTGAGGATGGAGAACATGGCATCCATATCGGTCAGCGAGTTCTTTATTTCGCGGTAGACGAAGCCCAGGAAATTGAGCGGCATGTAGAGCTGGATCAGGTAGGTGTTGACCAGCACGAAATCGCCCAGCGTCATGGTCCCTGAGGTGACGCGGTTTGCGGCCATGATCATCAGCCCGGTCAGTCCCACCGCAATGATGAAGCCCTGACCGATATTGACCAGCGACAGAGTCGTCTTGCTCCACACGGCGGCGCGCTCGTAGCGGCGCAGCGCCCGGTCGTAGCGACCCGCTTCGTGGGCTTCGTTGCTGAAGTATTTAACCGTTTCGTAGTTGAGCAGGCTGTCGACGGCGCGGGTGTTGGCCCGGCTGTCCATATCGTTCATCTCGCGGCGGTATTTGAGCCGCCATTCGGTGACGACCAGCGTAAAGGTGATGTAGGCGACGATGGTTGCGAAGGTTATCAGTGCTAACCAGGCGCCGTAGAGCGCCCACAGGATACCGCAGACGAGGCCGATTTCGACGAAGGTCGGCATCACGTTGAAAAGCATGAAGGTGAGCAGGAAGTCGATGCCCTTGGCGCCGCGCTCGATCGCCCGGCTGATGCCGCCAGTCTGGCGATCGAGGTGGTAGCGCAGCGCGAGGCCGTGGAGATGTTCGAACACCTTGAGCGCCACCGCGCGTATGGCGCGCTGGGCGACCTTGGCGAACACCGCGTCGCGTAGTTCGGAGAATGCGACCGTCAGCACACGTGCGCCGCCATAGGCGAACAGGACGCTGAGTGGAACGATAAGCAGCGTGGCGGTTTCTGCCGACAGACCGCCCGTCGCGTCGCCGCCCAACGCGTCGACTGCCTTTTTGTAGAGCATGGGGATGTAGACGTTCACCCCCTTCGCGCCGGTAAGCAGAAGCAGCGCGAGCATGACACGCCCGCGCAATTCGAAATCGCCTTTCGGCCAGAGATAGGGCAGCAGCGCCCTGAAAGCGCGGAGTTCGCGCCGTGCGGCGCCGGGATCCTTGGCGGTTTCGTCGCGTGGTCTCATTGAGCGACAAGTACGCCATCTGCGCCCGAGGGCAAGGGGGTATCGGGATACTCGATCCAGTGGGCAACGTCGTCGATTACCACCTCGGCTTGCAGATCACGTAGCAGCATGTGCCAACCTTCGAGGTAGATGGCGGCGACGCTGACCAGCAGGATCATGCCGAGAGGCAGAAACAGATCGCGCAGGGTGATGTCGCGGGGCGCCGATGCCTGTGCCGACGCGCGTTTTTTGGTCACCATGGCGTCTTATCGATCGTCCGCCTGCATACTTGTCCTGCAGCCCAAATTGCACCCTTTACGCAGGGCTTATTCTAACACCCACCGCGCTACCACCTACGCTTGCCTCTGCTCTCGGGCGCGGCCTACATCATGGGGCGCCGAGCGGCGCACCGAGCACGGTCTTAAGCTCGGCGCGGGTAACCGCGCCGAGCCGTAGAATACGGGCGAGCGGAGTGCTGAGATCGAGCACCGTCGAGGCGGTGCCTCCGGGCGAAGCTCCGGCATCGAGGATCATTGCAACGGCTTCACCGAGGCCGGCGGTGATCGAGTGCGCGTCGATCGGGCTATCCGCACCGGCCGGATTGGCGCTGGGCCCGGCGAGCGGGCAGCCGGCGTCACGCAGCAAGGCAAGCGCGACAGGGTGGTCGGGTACGCGCAGCCCGACAGTGGCGCCGCCGGCTGTGACGCCGGGGGCCAGGTTCGCATCGGGATTAAGCGGTAGCACGAGGCTCAGCGCGCCGGGCCAGAACGCGTCGGCAAGCTGCTCGGCACGCGCATCGAAGCGGGCGATGGCCTGCGCCGCTGCGATATCGGAAACCAGCACAGGCAGGGGCTTGCCCGGCGACCGCTGCTTGAGGCGAAGGAGCCGCTCGATGGCGTCGCGGTTGGTGGCGTCAGCGCCGACGCCATAGACCGTGTCGGTCGGATAGACGATGACTGCGCCGGAGCGTATTAGCCGAGCGGCCTCGTCAATCGCCTCGGGTGTCGCGGGGACCGGCGTCACGATTTCACTCCGCCGCCGCGCCCCGGGCGATGAAGTCGGGATTGGCGAAGCCTCGCTTGGCGTAGCGCATGGGCGCGCCGTCGATGGTTTCAACCCTGCCGCCCGCGGCGCGCAGCACGGCATCGCCCGCCGCCGTGTCCCATTCCATGGTGCGCCCGAAGCGGGGATAGAGGTCGGCCCCGCCGCTGGCAAGGACGCAGAACTTGAGCGAACTTCCCACCGCGCGCAGCCCCGCGACGGTGAGGTGCTCAAGGTAGGCGTCGACCTCAGGTGTGCGATGAGAACGGCTGGCGAGCACGGTGAGCCCTTCGGCCGGCGGGTGGCGCACCGCGATGGCCTGCGACGTCGTGTCATCGCGTTGCTGGCGCCAAGCGCCCCGGCCGGGGATACCCAGATAAAGCTCGTCCAACGCCGGCAGGTAGACGATGCCCATGATCGGGCTGCCATCCTCGATCAGGGCGATGTTGACGGTAAATTCGTCACGCCCCGCAATAAACTCCTTGGTGCCGTCGAGGGGGTCGACCAGCCAGAACCACGGGGCTCCGACCTCGGGAGCGCCGTCGCGCGCCACGCTTTCCTCAGCGACCACGGGGATGGCGGGCGTGATCTCGTCGAGCACGGCGAGAATGATTTGTTCGGCGGTTTCGTCGGCCTCGGTGACCGGCGAGCGATCGGCCTTCTCGCGGACGTCGAGGCCTTTTGCGCGCACCGCAAGGATGGCATTGCCGGCATGCCGCGCGGCGGCGATCAGCGGGTCGGAATATTCGGCGGGGTCCATGGACGGCATAGGTCTCGACGGGGGCAGGATATTGCGCTGCAGTGTCGGCGCTGGCCGGGTTCCTGTCCATCGTTTTGCGCCCGAAGGCACCCTATGTCTTAAACTCTACATATTCTGCTATTCTACCGAGAATTACCCGCCGCAGTCTTCGTCTGGAGCCGCGCCATGCCCCGTACTTTCCGGCCTTCCACGCGCATTGCATTACCGACTCGCCGCCAGGTTCTCGCGGGAGCGGGCGTCGGCGCCGGCGCTCTCGCGCTCAGTGCACTGCCCGTCGGTGCGAGCGTGCCGAGCGACCCCGATATCGTCGTCATCGGAGCCGGCGCCGCCGGGCTGGCGGCGACGCGCAGTTTGATGGGAATGGGGGTCTCCGTTGCTTGCATCGAGGCGCAAGGCCGGATCGGGGGGCGTGCCTATACGGAGCACGAGACCTTCGGGGTTCCTTACGACCGGGGCTGTCACTGGCTGACGGCTTCTCACATGAACCCGTGGATCGAATTCGGCCGGACGAACGGCTACACAATCTACCCCGAGCATTCGGAAGACGAGGAAAGGGCCTTTATCGGCAGCCGGGAGATCAACGACCAGGAGTGGGAGGAGCTTGACGCTACCTGGTCCGCGATAAGCGACGAGATCGGCGCTGCGGGGCGCGACCGTCAGGACGTCAGCCCCAAAGACGTGGTCACCGTGACGGGGCCGTGGGCGCCGCTGTGCGAGGGCTGGATCGGTCCGTGGGAAATGGGCAAGGATTTGGATCAGTTCTCCTGCCAGGACTGGTGGAATTCGGAAGGCGGCGAATCGCACTTCTGCACCCAGGGTTTCGGTTCGCTCATTCAGCATTACGGATCCGACGTTCCCGTCCAGCTCGACACCCCGGCGTCGGTCGTGCGCTGGGGCGGAGACGGGGTCGAGGTTGAAACCCCGGCGGGTACGATCCACGCCCGGGTGGCCATCATCACCGTGTCCACGGGTGTCCTCGCCGCCGAGGGGATTCGGTTCGATCCCGCGCTGCCCGCGAACAAGCAGGAATCCTTCCACCGCATCTCGATGGGCATCTACAACAATATCGCCCTGCAGTTCTCGGAGGACATTTTTGGCTTTGGGCCCGACGTCTATGTCGATCGCCAGGTGGAATCCATTGAAGCAACGGGCTGGCTGAGCAATATCTCCGGCAGCAACCTGATGTTCGGCTATTCGGGCGGGCGTTTCGGCCGCGAGCTCGAACGTGCAGGAGTCGAGGCGACGGTGGATTTCGGCCTATCCGAGTTGCGCAAGTTCCTCGGCTCGTCGATCGACAAGAAATTCATCAAGGGCGAGTTTACCCGCTGGGGCGAGGACCCCTGGTTTCGGGGTGCCTATGCGTCCGCCGACCCGGGCTATACCCACCTGCGCGCGACACTCCGCGAGCCGGTCGCGGAGAAAGTGTTCTTCGCGGGCGACGCCTGCAGCGAAAGGCTGTGGGCAACTTGTGGCGGCGCGCTCGATTCGGGAATTCTGACCGCCCAGGACGTGCACCGCGCGGTGACGTGGTGACGCGGTGAGCGGGCGCGCGCTCTGCGTCATCCTGACGCTGGGGCTTTATACTCGGGGCCGCTCCGGCGAGTGGCCAGACGGACGATAAGAACTACCGAACCCAGATCGCCTGCGACAACGGCGCCTATTTCACCCTGCTCTGGTCGGAAAGCCGCAAGCTTTATTTCGTATAGGAGCTGGTCAACGCCGCCGAGAAGGAGCTCGAGAGGGCGGCGTCGCGCACCTGCTCCGGCGGCTAGCCAAGGCGCTCGCGCAACGCGGTAACCCGCCCAGAGATATCGATTGCCATATGGGATGGGACCTCGAGAGCGCGGTCTTCGTGTACGTCGCTGTCCGGGTGGCGGTGGGCCCAGTCCTCGATCGCCCGGTCGCGCTCGTCGAGCAGGCGGCGGACGTCGGGCGCGAAGAGCTGCGTTAGCGCGCCCAGCCAGCGGCTTGCTATTGGATAAGCGCCTTTCGAGTCCGCCACGACGTATTCCGGCATTGCCTTGACAGCAACTGCCTCGAACCAGCGATCGTCGGTGACCTGGCGGTTTGTCGTGAACAGGCGAATAGGCTCGCCCTGCCAATTCATGGAAACGGCGACGATGTGACAAAGAGAATCGGGCGGGGCCTCGCACGCCAGGTCGTCGGGCATGCCCGAGGCTCTCAAAAACAGGCGAAAATGGCCGTGCTCGCTGCCGGCCAGCGCTCCCGGGTGGACGTGGCAATAGAACTGGCTGTGGTTCTTGTGGTCGTAGACGTCAGCTTTGGGATAGTGGGTCCATTCGTAGATGGCGTCGTGACCGCGAAGCAACTCGGCAACCGTGTTGCTGTCGCCGGCGTCGAGCGTCGAGGCACAGGCGAGCGCGTCCTCGCCCGCGTTGTGCATGGCCTCAAGGGTAGGTCGATCGAGTGCGTCGAGGATGCTGTTGTCAGGCGCGAGTTCGCCCAACGCCGTAACGGGGGTGCACTCAGAGTTTGTTTCGGAATCAGGCGGCAGTTTCGTCACGCGGCCTCTTTTAAGGCCTAAAGGGCAACATCAAGCGTATTGTAGTGCGCCGTAGCCTGCAGCCAAAGGTCAAATAGGATCGCGGATTGACATTGATTCGCAAAACACCCACCCAAGAGGATGGCGGAGACGGTGTATACGCGCTTCGCTTGCATCGACCGGCGGCGTCATCAATAATGCCGCCCGCTGACGGCCCCATAGTTCAGATCACGGGAGTTTCATCATGAGATTGTGTCAACTGCTGGGCATTGCTACGGCGGCTCTCATGCTCACGGCGAGCGGGGCCGCCTTTGCGGACGGCGATGCAGTTAAGGGCGAGAAAGTATTCAAGAAGTGCAAGGCCTGTCACACCGTCGAGGGAGGTGGCAAGAACAAGGTCGGGCCGAACCTGTGGGGTGTGTTTGGGCGCGCGTCGGGCACCATGGAGGGTTTCAAGTTCTCCGACGCAATGACCGAGGCCGGAATCATCTGGGACGAGGCGACCCTGGCCCAGTACCTGGCCAAGCCGAAGGACATGGTGCCGGGGACCAAGATGGCTTTTGCCGGCCTGAGAAAAGAAAAGCAGATCGCGAACGTGATCGCTTATCTGAAACAGGCGACCCAGTAGACCGGGTATAACGCGTGGCAGGGGGCGTGGAACTCGATATCCGGGACCATATCCGGACCATCCCGGATTTTCCCAAGCCGGGAGTTCTGTTCTACGACATCGCTACGCTGCTCGCTCATCCCGAGGCGTGGCAGGCGACCGTCGAGCAGCTGGCTGCTGCGATCGCACCTTATAAGCCGGATCTTCTCGCCGGGATCGAATCCCGCGGCTTTCTCGTCGCGGCGCCTCTGGCACTCGCACTGAGCTGCGGTTTCATGATGGTGCGCAAGAAGGGCAAGCTGCCGGGCCCGACCGTGCCTTACGAATACGACCTCGAATACGGCACGGACATCATCGAAATCCAGGAAGACGCAGTCACCGCCGGTCAGCGCATCGTCGTGCTCGACGATCTGCTGGCAACGGGCGGCACCGCGGCGGCGAGCGTCGCTCTGCTCCGCCAAAGGGGCGCGGATGTGGTCGCCTGTGCCGTCATCCTTGAGCTTATCTTCCTCGCGGGCCGCGCCAATCTCGACGTGCCGACCATTTCGCTGGTCGCCTACGACGAATAATCCTGCCATAGACGCCGGCCGAAGTGCCGGCGCGCTGCATTTAACCTACGATAGACCTTGTCGGTTCGCGCTCGCGCGCGCATCGTGTATTTGACTTGTGTCGAAGACCAAAAGAGGTGCTGCTCAGGGTCATGACGCGTTGGTCGGAGTGAGTGGAATCGAACCACCGACCCCCGCCTCCCGAAGACGGTGCTCTACCAGGCTGAGCTACACTCCGACGCGTGGACTGCGCACTTTATAGAGCGAAGCCGCGCGACGTTCAACACGCCCGGTATTCGGGGCCGTCAATGAGTGCGATCGACGCAGAAGTCGATCGCCTCGGCGAGCGCGCGTTTTTCCGGTGAGTCCGGGAACAGGTCCAGGGCGTCGCGGGCGACGGCGCCGTAATGCCGCGCGCGCTTGATGGCGTCGGCGAGCGCGCCGTGCTTGTCCATCAGCGCGATGGCGTGTTCGAGGTCGCCGTCCTGCTGGGGGCCGCCTTCCAGCGTCCGGCGCCAGAATTCGCGCTCGGCCTCGTCGCCCCGGCGGAAGGCGAGTACGACGGGCAGGGTGATCTTCCCCTCGCGGAAATCGTCGCCGATGGTCTTGCCCAGGGTCGCCTCGCGGGCCGAGTAATCCAGCGCGTCGTCGACCAGCTGGAAGGCGATGCCGAGATTGCGGCCGTAGCTTTCCAGCGCTTCGGCCTCAACCTCGGGGCGCTCGGCGATTACGGCGCCGAGCTCGGCAGCGGCGGAAAATAACTTGGCGGTCTTGGCCGAGATGACCTCGAGATAGGCGGCCTCGCTGGTCGTCGTGTCGTTCGAGGTGATGAGCTGGAGGATCTCGCCCTCGGCGATCACGGCGGCCGCATGGGACAAAACTCCGAGCACCCGGAGCGAGCCGTCCTTGACCATCAGTTCGAAGGAGCGGCTGAACAGGAAATCGCCGACCAGGACGCTGGGCTTGTTGCCCCAAACGACGTTGGCCGTAGCATCGCCACGGCGCAAATCACTGTCGTCGATCACGTCGTCGTGCAGCAGGGTGGCGGTGTGTATGAATTCGACGCAGGCTGCGAGACCGATATGGCGCTCGCCGGTGTAGCCGCAGAGCTTGGCGGCAGCGAGCGTGAGCATGGGGCGTAGGCGCTTGCCGCCCGCGGCGACGATGTGACCCGCAAGCTGTGGAATCAGCGGCACGCGGCTTTCCATTCGCCGCACGACCTCTTCGTTGACCCGGCGTAGATCGTCGGCAACCAGCTGCTGCAGCGGGCCGAGACTGGGCAGCGCCTTATCGAGACGCTCGCCTTCGAAGGGAACAACAACCGGCAATGGCCACTCCTTCACTTGACGTCGCACGTGCCGGAGCGCAAGCATGCCTCGGGCGAACGGAGCACGGAGTATAGCATTCCGCCCGGTCCTGAGACAGGAGACTTGGGCGCTGGTCGAGCTACTCCGCTGAAACGATATCGTGAAGCTCAGCTGGCTGATTGCGGTGCTCAAAGGCGAGAAAATCGAGGCGGTCGTACTGGACCGCCACACCAGCGTTCTCGAAGGCAACGGGTTTGCTATCCCCGTGCGGTTGATGGTCGATGAGGCCCGGGCCCGACGCCTGATGGAGGACATCGGAGAACTCGATGGCGGTGCGTGACGACATCACCCAGGACACGCTGATGGGCGGCCGGGTCCATCTGCGCCAGCCCGCGCGCGGCTATCGCGCGGCGATCGACCCTGTGCTTCTCGCCGCCGCGGTGCCGGCGGGCGCCGGCGAGGACGTGCTCGACGTTGGCGCCGGGGTTGGCGCGGCCTCGTTGTGCCTGGCGCGCCGGGTTGTGGAGTGCCGGGTGCGCGGTATCGAGTTGCAGCGCGAATTGGTCCATCTGGCGACCGAGAACGTGAGGCTCAACGAAATGGGCAAGCGGGTGGAGATCATGGTCGGCAACCTCGCTCATCCGCCGCCGCGCATCGCGCCGGGCAGCTTTTCTCATGTGATGGCGAATCCGCCCTATCTCGACCCCGCGGCCAACGACCCGTCGCCCGATCGGGGCCGGCGCACGGCGATGATGGAGAGCGGCGGCGGGCTGGGGTTGTGGATCAACCATTGCGTCGCCATGGCGCGGCCCGGCGGAACCATAACCATGATCCAGCGCGCCGACCGGCTTGATGCCCTGCTTTCGCTGCTTACCCGGCGCGCCGGCGACGTGGTGATCTTCCCCCTCTGGCCGTTCGATCCGTTCGACGAAACCCATGCCAAGCCGGCCAGCCGCGTCATTCTACGCGCCAAGGTCGGCTCCCACGCGCCAGCCAAGATCATGGGCGGGCTGGTGCTCCACGACGCCGATGGCGAGTACACCGCCGAGGCGGAAGCGGTACTGCGTCACGGCGCGCCGCTGGTGCTGGGGCCGTTGTGATCCTGCGCCGGATCGCCAACGCGGTTCTGCTGCGCCGATCCGCGCCACGGGTTGCGGTGCTCCGGCCTTCTGGCGTGATCGGCGGGCTCGGGCCGTGGCGGGGCGACATGAGCCTGGCAACTCTCGCGCCCGCGCTGGCCGACGGGCAGGCCGTGGCGTTGGCGTTCAACTCGCCGGGCGGAGCGCCGGGGCAGTCGGCGCTGGTCTGCGAGCGGATCCGCGAGCTGGTGGCGGAGAAAGAGCGCCCAGTGATTGCCTTCTGCGAGGACGTCGCCGCGTCGGGTGGCTACTAGTCCGCCTGCGCGGGCGACGAGATCTTCGTCAACGCGAACTCTATCGTGGGTTTGACCGGCGTGGTCTCGGCGGGCTTCGGGTTCGAGGAGGCGATTTTGCGCCTCGGCATCGAACGGTGGGTTCATACCAAAGGCGAGAAGAAGGCCCGGCTCGATCCGTTCCGGCTCGGGACGGAAGAGGACGTCGCCTGGCTGGGTGATTTACAGGGTCAGATTCACGAGAATTTTAAGGCACTGGTGCGCGAACGCCGTGCGGACAAGCTGGCCTCACCCGAGGACGAGCTGTTCTCGGGTGAGGCCTGGGTCGGCGCGCGGCGCCGTTGCGGCGGGGCTAGCGGACGGGATGGGGGCCTTGCGCGGCGTGATGCGCGAACGCTTCGGTGAGCGGGTCCGGCTGGTTCGGATCGAGCCCGAACGGAGCTGGTTGCGCCATCGCTTGGCGCTGGGATCGGCTGCCTCCGAGCCGGCCGCCTGGGCCGATGCGCTGCTCGACGGGGTCGAGGCGCTTGACCGTGTGCGCCGCGGCCCTCTAAAAGAAGGAAACCGTTACAGGGGCTTCGGGCGCTATGATTTTTAAGCTTCTCCTTCTCGGCGGGCTGATCTTGGCCGTGCTGTTCGCTTTCAAGGCCTTCGATAAAGCCAAGAAGGCCAAATTGAGGGCTGGTCATACCAAGCCGGACCTCAACGATGACCGCGGCGGCGCGGAAAAAATTGACGCCGAGGACATGATCGAATGTCCGGCCTGTGGCGAATACGTCGCGGCGAACAGCGCTGCGTCCTGCGGGCGCGACGACTGCCCCTATTGATCGACGCCGCCGTGCGTGCCGCGGCGGCCAGCGAGACGAATTGATCCGATGCCGGGCCCCGCCTTCCAGGACATCATTCTGACCCTGCAGAGCTTCTGGGCAGCGCGCGGTTGCGTGCTGCTCCAGCCCTACGACCTTGAGGTCGGCGCGGGCACCTTTCACCCGGCAACCACCTTGCGCGCACTCGGGTCCGAGCCGTGGAGCGCCGCTTACGTCCAGCCCTCGCGCCGGCCCAAGGACGGGCGTTACGGCGAAAACCCCAACCGGCTGCAGCATTACTACCAGTTCCAGGTTATCCTCAAACCTTCGCCCGACGACGTGCAGGACCTCTACCTCGAAAGCCTCGCGGCAATCGGCGTTGAGGCCGCGGCTCACGATATCCGCTTCGTCGAGGACGACTGGGAAAGCCCGACGCTCGGCGCGTGGGGTCTGGGCTGGGAGGTTTGGTGCGACGGCATGGAGGTGACCCAGTTCACCTATTTCCAGCAGGTCGGCGGCATCGATTGCGACCCGGTGCCCGTCGAGCTGACCTACGGGCTCGAGCGCCTCGCGATGTTTGTCCAGGGCGTCGATGACGTTTACGAGCTCGACTGGAACGGCGCAAAGGGCGATGCGAAAGTGCACTACCGTGACGTCTTCAAGCGCGCCGAGCAGGAATTCTCGGCATTCAACTTCGAACGCGCGGACACTGAAATCCTGACCCGCCATTTCGAGGACGCGGAGCGCGAATGCGCAGCCCTGCTGGGCGCAAAGCTTGCGCTGCCGGCTTACGATCAATGCCTGAAGGCGAGCCACCTGTTCAACCTGCTCGATTCCCGCGGCGTCATCTCGGTGACCGAGCGGGCCGCCTATATCGGGCGCATCCGCGCGTTGGCCAAGGGTTGTTGCGAAGCCTGGCTAGCCGGCAGCGGAGAGCGCTAGGCCATGGCCGAGTTTCTGCTCGAACTGCTTTCGGAGGAAATCCCGGCGCGCATGCAGGCGCGTGCGGCGGAGGATCTGCATCGCCTCGTGAGCGGCGCGTTGGGCAAGGCGCGGCTCGAATTTTCGCAGGTGCGAAGTTTTGCGACGCCGCGCCGGCTTGCTCTGTTGGTCGCGGGCCTGCCCGTACAGCAGCCCGACGTAAGCGTCGAGCGTAAGGGCCCCAAGGTCGGCGCGCCGGACAAGGCGGTAGAGGGGTTCCTGAAATCCGCCGGGCTCGAATCCCTCGATCAGTGCGAGCAGCACGAGACCGAGAAGGGTCCGGTGTGGTTTGCGGTTACGCACGAAGCAGGGCGGGCGAGCGCCGATGTGCTGGCCGAGCTGTTGCCCGGGGCGTTGGGCGCGATCGGTTGGCCCAAGTCGATGCGTTGGGGTGATGGCGAGTTTCGCTGGGTGCGGCCCCTGCGCGGTGTTCTGTGCGTCTTCGGCGGCGCGCCGGTGCGCTTCACATTCGGCGGCGTCGAGAGTGGTGCGAAGACGCGGGGTCATCCGTTCCTCGCCCCAGCGTCACTTGAGGTGACTGATGTCGCAGATTACGAGACGCGCCTGCGCGACGCCAAGGTGATGCTCGATACGGCGGAGCGTCAGCGGGTCATTCGCGAGCAGGCGGAAGCGCTGGTCCAAGCCGAGGGGCTGGTACTGGCACCGGACGAGGCGCTGCTTGCCGAGAACGCGGGGCTCGTCGAGTGGCCGGTCGTAAAGATGGGGCGGATTGACGATGCGTATATGGACGTGCCGTCCGAGGTGCTGGTTTCGGCCATGCGCAAACACCAGAAGTATTTCGCGGTGATGACGCCGGACGGCAATCTCGCGTCGCGCTTTGTCATGGTCGCCGACATGGAGACGGCGGATAACGAGGCCACCATCGTCGCCGGTAACGAGCGAGTCCTGCGCGCGCGTCTCGCCGACGCCAAATTCTTCTGGGATCAGGATCGAAAGCGCACGCTCGGCGAGCGGGCGCCCGAACTCGCAGGAATCGTGTTTCACGCCAAGCTGGGCACGCTGGATGCCAAGGCCGACCGCATTCAGGCCCTGGCCGTGGAAATCGCCGGCAACGTGACGGATGCGAACCGGGATCATGCGCGCTCGGCGGCGCGGCTGTGCAAGGCCGACCTGGTAACCGAGATGGTCGGCGAGTTCCCCGATTTACAGGGCATCATGGGCCGCTATTACGCGCACCACGACGGCGAGGACGACGCAGTGGCTGACGCCATCGCTGAGCATTACGCGCCCCAGGGCCCGGGTGATGCCTGTCCGCGTGCGCCCGTCAGCGTCTGTGTCGCCCTGGCCGACAAAATCGACACGCTGGTCGGGTTCTGGGCGATCGGCCAAAGACCGACCGGCTCGAAGGACCCGTTCGCGCTACGACGTGCTGCGTTGGGTGTGATCCGGCTGATTCTAGAGAACGGACTGCGGCTGCCGTTGCGTGCGGTATTTGAGAAGGCGGAGGCAATTCATGATTTTGGAGGAAAAGGCCCGGATGCCGTGCGTGTGGCGGACGACTTGCTCGCGTTCTTTGCCGAGCGGCTTAAGGTGCATCTGCGCGAGAAGGGCGTGCGTCACGATCTGATTGCCGCGGTCTTCGAGCAAGGCGGGGAAGACGATCTCGTGCGCCTGCTGGCCAAGGTCGATGCGCTGGCGGAATTTCTCGCCAGCGAGAACGGCGCCAACCTGCTGGTTGCCTACCGGCGCGCTGCAAATATCTTAGCCATCGAGGAAAAGAAAGACGGCGTTCGCTACGACGGCGAGCCCGAGTCGGCGCGGTTCGAGCAGTCCGAGGAGGCTACGCTTTTTGGGGCGATCGCGGCAGCGGAAGTGCAGGCGGGTACCGCCGTAGGGGAAGAGAATTTTTCAGGCGCGATGGCGGCGCTTGCGCCGTTGCGGGGTCCAGTCGATGGCTTTTTCGACGAGGTCACGGTCAACAGCGACGATGCCGAGCAGCGGCGTAACCGGCTGTGCCTGCTCGCGCGTATACGGGCCGCGCTTGACCGGCTGGCCGATTTTTCGAAGATAGAAGGATGAGAAAATGCGTCTACGGGTTCGGCGACGGCGAGGCCGAGGGCTCGGCCGCGATGGATGCCCTGCTGGGCGGCAAGGGCGCGAACCTCGCCGAAATGAGCCGGCTTGGCCTGCCGGTGCCGCCGGGCTTTACCATTACCACCGAGGTGTGTGGGTATTACGAGGCCAACGGGCATAGTTATCCCGAAGAGCTCCAGGGTCAGGTGTCGGCAGCACTCGCGGGTATCGAGGCGACAATCGGCACGCGCTTTGGCGACGCGGATAACCCCTTGCTCGTTTCGGTGCGCTCTGGCGCCCAGGCCTCCATGCCGGGCATGATGGAGACAGTGCTCAATCTCGGCCTGAACGACGTGACCGTGGAAGGGCTTGCACGCCAATCGGGCGATGGGCGTTTTGCCCATGACAGCTACCGCCGCTTCATCCAGATGTATGGCGATGTGGTGCTGGGCACCGATCATTTCGAGTTCGAGGACTTGCTCGAACGCCACAAGGAACTTCGCAGTTTGACGCTCGATACGGAGCTCTCGGAGGACGACTGGCGGGATGTAGCGGCAAGTTTTCTTACGAAAATCGAGGACGAGACGGGCGAGCCTTTCCCGCAAGACCCTCACGCCCAGCTGTGGGGCGCGATCGGCGCGGTGTTTGAAAGTTGGGGTAATAAGCGCGCCTCAACCTATCGTCGGCTGCATCAAATCCCCGACCACTGGGGCACGGCCGTGAGCGTGCAAGCGATGGTGTTCGGCAATATTGGCGACGACTGCGCGACGGGCGTGGCATTCACCCGTAACCCTTCGACGGGGGAGAAAGAAGTGTTCGGCGAATACCTCGTCAACGCCCAGGGTGAGGACGTGGTTGCGGGCATCCGAACCCCGGCGCCGCTCGCCCGGCCCAAGGCGGTGGTCGCGGCCAGACCGGGCGGCCTGACCAGCATGGAAGAGGCGATGCCCGCGCTCTATGCCGAGTTGCTCGGGGTTTTCTCCCGCCTCGAAGCCCATTACTGCGATATGCAGGATATCGAATTCACCGCCCAGAAGGGCAAGCTGTGGATGCTCCAGACGCGGTCCGGAAAGCGAACGACTGCCGCGGGTTTGCGGATCGCCGTGGAAATGGTCGAGGAAGGCATGATCGAGCGGGATGAAGCGGTGCGCCGGATCGATCCCGCGAGCCTGGATCAACTGCTGCACCCGACCATAGATCCTGGTGCCGCGCGAGAAGTCTTGACCCGGGGGCTGCCTGCTTCGCCGGGTGCTGCGACGGGCGCCGTTGTGTTCGAGGCCGACGACGCCGGCGACCGGGCGGCCAAGGGCGAGGCCGTGATTCTGGTGCGGGCCGAAACCAGCCCCGAGGACATCCACGGCATGCATGCGGCGCGCGGCATCCTGACCAGCCGGGGTGGCATGACGAGCCACGCGGCCGTGGTTGCGCGCGGCATGGGCCGGCCGTGTGTCTCGGGTGCGGGCGAGCTCAGAATCGATTTCGAGGGCCGCGCTTTTACCATCGGAGGCACAAAGGTCGCCGAAGGAGAGATCATCACCATCGACGGCTCGACCGGCGAAGTCATGCCGGGCGACGTGCCGATGATCCAGCCTGTCCTGTCCGATGATTTTACCGCGCTCATGGGATGGGCCGACGAGATCCGTCGTATCGAGGTTCGCGCCAATGCCGAGACGCCGAAAGACGCGGCCACGGCGCTCAGCTTTGGCGCCCAGGGCATCGGCCTGTGCCGCACCGAGCATATGTTTTTCGATGCCGAACGCATCGTTGCCGTGCGCGAGATGATCCTGGCCAGTGATGCGAAGGAGAGGCGCGCGTCACTCGAAAAATTGTTGCCCATGCAGCGTGCGGATTTCGTTGACCTGTTCAAGATCATGGCCGGTCTGCCAGTGACGATCCGCCTGCTCGATCCACCGCTTCACGAATTTTTGCCCAGCCACGACGACGAGCTGGCCGAGATCGCCGCCGCGGCGGGCGACGACGTCGAGACCCTGCGGGCCCAGGCCCATAAGCTGCACGAGGTCAATCCCATGCTGGGTCATCGTGGCTGCCGGCTGGGTATCACGTACCCTGAGATCTACGAGATGCAGGTGCGCGCGATCTTCGAAGCAGCGCTCGAGGCCGGCCAGGCCCAGGGCGAAACCGTGGTGCCCGAGATCATGATCCCGCTGATTGCGACGAAGGCGGAGTTCGACCGGTTGCGCAGCTTGATCGACGAGACGGCGCGCCAGGTCGCGGAAGAAAGGGGCAATGCCCCATCTTACAAGGTGGGCACCATGATCGAGCTGCCGCGCGCCGCACTGCAGGCCGGAGTCATCGCCGAGAGCGCAGAGTTCTTCAGCTTCGGCACCAACGACCTGACCCAGACGACCTTCGGCATATCGCGCGACGATGCGACGAGCTTCATGGAGACCTATGGCCGGTTGGGCGTGTTGCCGAGGGACCCGTTCGTCACCCTCGATCAGGAAGGCGTCGGCGAACTCATTGAAATTGCCGCGGAGCGGGGACGCGCCACCCGGCCCAATATGTCGCTCGGTATCTGCGGCGAGCATGGCGGCGATCCCGAGTCGATCCATTTCTGCGAACGGATCGGGCTCGATTACGTATCCTGCTCGCCTTACCGCGTGCCGATCGCACGGCTCGCCGCCGCCCAGGCCACGATGGCCCGCGAAGACAAAACCTGAAATTTTATCGCTCGCGGCAGCTGACCGGACGGGCCGCGGTTGCGGCCTAAGCTAATTTCACACGGTCCTGAAATTCCCTAGGCGGATTTGTCGATTTTGGGAAGCACGGCCCAATCGGGGGTTACCGGTGTGAGCGCGGCACCATCCACCTGGATCGCCGCGCCGTCGGCTTCGGCTGAAGCCAGCCGGTCAAGCCGCAGGAGCGCTAGGCCGACCCCGTCTCGCGCCGAACGCATCTCGCCCAGTTCGACGTCGCCGGCCATCACCGGTGTGCCCGGCTTGGGGGTCGATCCTTCAACGTTGACGCGCAACAGGCGCTTGCGGACGAGGCCGCGAAACTTGGTTCGAGCAGTTAGTTCCTGGCCGACATAACAGCCTTTCTCGAAATCGACCCCGTGGAGTTCGTCGAACCCGCTTTCCAGCAGCAGGGATTTTTCGACGATGAGGTCGCGGCTGCCGTCGGGCAGGCCGAGGGCGAGGCGATGATGGTCGTATTCTCCCGGCGAGGCTGCCGTGGCCCCCGAATCGTCGAGCGTAGCGCTAAGCGTTGCCGCCGGCAGGATGGTACGCGCACCCGCGGCAGCGAGCCGGGGATCTATATAGATCCGGCCGTCCGCCAGCGCCTTGGCCGTGCCGGGTGCAGGGTCTAGCCCGAGGGCGGCAGCGGTGTCGTTTCCCCATATCGCCGCGACGGCAAGATCGTCGGTACGGTCTGCGAAAGCGACCTTGGCGCGTAGTCTGTAAAGCGTGAAACGCTTGATCAGCTCGTCGCGACGCGCGGCCTCGACATCGAAAAACAACGCACCGTCCTGTTCGACGATGAAGAAGTCAAAGAGGTATTTGCCCTGGGGCGTCAAGAAGGCGGCATAGAGCGCCTCGCCGGGCGTGAGCTTGTCGATATCGTTGGAGATCATGCCTTGGAGGAAGCTGCGCGCCTCCTCGCCGGAAATCTCAACAACGCCCCGGTCCGCCAGGATGGAATATTGGATCGCCATCATCAGCTATACCACCTTGGCCTGATTAAATAGATGTTATGAAGCACTAGGCAATGAATCGCCCAATGGCAAGGGGCACGCTTGCAGGCGGGGTCTTTGCAAAGCGGTGGGGTGCGCGATATAAGCAGTCGCCGGTGCCTTGCCGGCGATGGGTAAGGACTGACTTTCTCCATGCTGATCACGCTGGTCGATGATTCGGTGCCGTTCAACGCCGAAAGCCCGGATACCGAGCCGCTGGGGGGCGCCGAAAAGGCGTTCGCGAGCCTGCCGGCTGCCTTGGTGCGCAAGGGACACACGGTTCGTGTCATCAATCGCACGCTGGTGCCCGCTGCAATCGATGAGGTGAGCTGGATCCCGTGGGAGGGGCGGCGCCCGACCATCACCGAGGTTCTGATCGCTTTTCGCAAGCCGTCGCTACTCCAGTTTGTTCGCACGACCCGCAAGACGGTCTTCTGGCTCACCCAGCCAGCAGAATTTCTTGCCCGCGAGCCCGCCGCTCCGGCGATCTCGCGCGCTGAGCCTAATATTGTCTTTCTCGGCAAGACCCATCGCGAGAGCTATCCGGGCGATCCGCCCGGCTTTGCCAAGACCGTGCCCTTCGGCGTGCGCAAACCCTATTTGTTGGCCGAGGAGATGGCGCCGGGCGAGATCCCGGTCGCCGTGGTGACCAGCCACCCCAGGCAGGGACTGGACTGGCTGCTGCGGCTGTGGGTCGACCGTATCCATCCCCAACTGCCTGCTGCGGAGCTGCACGTCTATTCGGCATCGCTGGTGGCGGCCGAGCAGGGCCGGGAGATCCCCGAGGCCATCCGGCCGACCGCCGAGCAGGCCAAAGCGGCGCGTAGCGCCGGCGTGCGCGTCTTCGAGCCCGGATCAGACCCGCATATGGCGGAGGTCTATCGCACGGCTCGGGTCCATCTCTATCCCGGGTCGGAGCGCGACATGCATTGCTCGACCCTGGGCGAAAGTCAGGCAGTAGGACTGCCCGGCGTCGCCCGGCCGCTGGGCGCGACGGCAGAACGCATCGTGGAGGGCGAGACAGGCTTTGTCGCGCCCGACGACGAGGCCTTCGTCAATCTTACATTGCCCCTGTTGAATGATCTCGAGCGCTTCACTCATATCAGCAAGGATGCGCGGCTGCGCCAGCGAGGGCGCAGTTGGGACAAGGTCGCCGGAGAGTTTGAAGTCCTGTTTCGATGAAAATTTTGTTCGTCACATCGACCCGGATCGGCGACGCCGTGTTGTCGGCGGGCTTGCTAGCGTATCTCATCGAAACTCACCCGGACAGCCGCGTCACCGTGGCCTGCGGCCCGGCGGCTGCGCCCTTGTTCGTGGCCACACCCAATGTCGAACGGGTCATCGCGCTCGCC
>CAVOEB010000020.1:0-43156 GCA_963694715.1 Alphaproteobacteria bacterium
CGCGTTGCTATCCCGGTGGATTAGAGCCGAAAATTACAGCGCATCACTTGCAGGCTGCTAAAGAATGGCAAGATGCTCGAGGTCGGCGCAGCGAGAATATTATAACGTAAATCCCACGTTTTATAGGCCGGCCTTAGAGTCCGCCCCCGGGTTCGCCCAACGCCGTGTCGGGCTTGTGGGGCTCGGCGTTGGGGTCGAAGCGCACGATTCCCGCATTGACCGTGTCGTTGCCGGTCAGCCCCTTGATGAAGGCCCAATGGCTGGCCACCACTACGTGCGGCCAGTCGTGGGCTTCGGCCATCAGGGTGCGAAAGCGCGCACAGCGCTTGAGCATCTGCGCCTCGGTCTCGGTCAGCGGCCCCCACCAGTATTCGTCGAGATGCTCGAAATCGAGATGGGGCCAGGCGTCGGCGAGCTCCGATCGCGGCGTGCCTTCGTCGCAGGAAAACCAGATCTGCTCGACCACCAGCGGCTCGACGGTGACCGGCAAATCAAGCGCCTCGGCGAGGATATGGGCGGTCTGCAGCGCCCGGGTCAGCGGGCTCGCGACGATCCGGCGCAAATCGTGCTTTTCATCGCGCAGGCGTTGCGCGGTCTCGGCGACCTGGCGATGGCCGGTTTCCGTGAGTGGTGCGTCGCGGATGCCGGGATCCTTGCCCAGCTCCTTGTAGGCGACGTTCCACTCAGATTCGCCGTGACGGACGAGAAAGACCACGGCCTTACCTCCCTTTCAGTTCGCGCTCAAGTGCCGCGCAGGTTCACGCCGGATAGCCGGTGGCCCGCAGTCGCGGGCTGATCAATCCCACCAAGGCGTCTTGCCGAATTTGACGTTAATCCTCGACCGGGACGGTGTAGTTGAGCGCAAGGCGGCCGCCGTCGCAATAGATCGTCTCGCCGGTCACGTAGCTCGCATCCTCGCTGGCGAGGAAGACGGCGATGGCGGCGACCTCGTCGACGTCGCCTAGCCGTCCCATGGGGGTGCGCGCGAGGATTTTTCGCCGCGCGGCCTCGTCTTTCACGATCGTCTTGGCGAGCTCGGTGAGGATGGTGCCGGGGCCGATGGCGTTGACCCGGATGCCCTTGTCGGCTAGGGCCAGGGCCGCAACCTTGGTCAGTTGGGCGAGCCCGCCCTTGGCGACGACGTAGGGCGCGTGGTCGGGGATCGCCATGACCGCGTTGACCGAGGACATGTTGACGATGGCGCCCGAACCTCGCGCGACCATAACGCGGCCCGCGGCTTGGGAGCAGAGCAGGGCGCCCTTGAGATTGACCCGGAGCACGCGGTCAAAATCCTCCTCGGCCAGATCGAGAAAGTCGGCGCCGTGGATGATGGCGGCGTTGTTGACCAGGATGTCGACGCCGCCGAAGGCTTCGACGTGATCGGCGACCATGGCGTCGACCTGGGCCTTGTCGCCGACATCACAAGGAGTAAAGCGCGCCTGTCCGCCAGCAGCGCTGAGCGATGCGGCTTCGCTCGAGCCAACTTCCTCGTTGACGTCGATTAGGCTGACGACGGCGCCTTCCGCAACGTAGCGCTTTGCGATCGCGAGCCCGATGCCGCGCGCAGCGCCCGTGATGATGGCGGATTTTCCTGCCAGCCGCATGGGCTCAGTCCGTTGCTTGGTTGGCGCCGAAATCGCGGCCCGCCTGTTCGGCGGTTTCGAGATAGCGGAGCCGTGCGGCTTCGTCGGTGTCGACCTTGTAAAACATGTGGCGGGTGAGGTCGTGGAGGCCGCAATAGCCGAAGGTGCCGATGTCCATCTCGACGCGGATCGCCTCGTCGTAATTCCGCTTCTTAAAGCCCCGCTCGGACGTGCCGCAGGAGCCGAGCACCACGAGGGGACGGTCATCGAGCAGCCCGTAGGGGCGCTCGAGCGTCCAGTGATAGGCCCAGCCCTCGCACCAGACGCGGTCGACCCAGCCCTTGAGCATTGCGGGAAAACCCCACCAGAAGAATGGGAAGACGAGGGCGAGGCCCTCATTGCGCTCGATCCTGGCCTGCTCGGCGAGGACGTCGTCGGGCATGGCCTCGTGGCCGAACTGGGCGTAATCGCCGGGCGTAAAGCGGGGATCGAAGTCTTCGGCGTGAAGATCGGCGATCTCAGCGCTATGACCGGCCGCTTCCAGCCCCACCACGAAGCGGCTGAGGACCGCGCCGGTAAAGGAATCCCGGCGTGGATGGGCGAGTACGGCTAGGACGTTCATGGCGAATACCTCATCCGTTCGGATTGTTCTTCTTGAGCAGGTCGGGGTTCTGCATCTCGGTCAGCGCCTCGACTCCGGGCTTAAGGCACATCCGGTCGGCCTCGTAATCCCCGCGCAGATGGGCGGGGTAGGGCTCGGCGCTCTCCAGGCCCTGCACGTGGGTGTGATAATCCGCCAGGATTTTCTTGCAAGTCGCGTCTTGCTCGGGATTACCGCACACATAGGCGCCCACTTCGTCGGCGACAAAGAAGGGCAGTACGTCGAAGCCGACATAGCGCAGTACGCCGTTGTTGATGGGCCAGAGCAGGTGGCTCATATAGCCGCCCCGGCCACGCAGGTCGTAATATTCGGACTCCGTGGCCGTAGTGGTCACAATCGTGGCGCGCCGGCCCCGAAAGCCGCCCTTTTCGTAGGCCCCAGGGTTCTCGTAGGCGAGGCCGTTGGTCATCACCCGGTCGATCCAACCTTTCATGATCCCCGGCATGCCAAACCACCAGAGCGGAAACTGCAGGATCAGGAGGTCGCACCACAACAGCTTTTCCTGCTCGGCCACCACGTCGGCCGGCTTGGTGCCGGTTTCCTCGGCGTGGCCTTGCGCGGTCATGAGTTCGAAATGGTCGGGATCGGGCAGGGTCTCGAATTCCCACGGCCCGCCGACCGGGTTGAACTTGTTGGCGTAGAGATCGTCGACCTGGACCTCGTGGCCCTGCTCGGCGAGCGTCTCCTGCGCGACCTTGACCATGGCGTGATTAAACGAATTCCCGTTGGGCTCGGGTTGGGCGAGGACGATCAGCACGTTCATGAATTGTGTCTCCCTGTTTTGGCGCGCCGGGCATGCTAGTGGATTTTTCGGCCGCGGAACACCGGCTCAGCGGCCGGGCCTGAGCAGGCGCGCCAGCTCGCCCGCGAAACCGCGCCGGAAGAGCAGCACGCAGACCACGAAAATGGCGCCGATGATGACCGTGACGTAACCGCCAACGCCGGCGAGGTAGTTCTGCAGAGTGACCACCAGAGCGGCGCCCAGCACCGGGCCGACTACCGTCCCCATGCCGCCGAGCAGGGTCATGAGCATGACCTCCCCCGACATGTGCCAGTCGACGTCGCTGAGCGAGGAGAGCTGGAGGACGAGGGTCTTGGTCGCGCCCGCGAGGCCCGAAAGAGCAGCGGAAAGTACGAAGGCGAGCAGCTTGTAGCGATCGGTGTTGTAGCCCAGCGACAGGGCGCGTGGCTCGTTCTCGCGGATCGCCTTGAGGACCTGGCCGAAGGGCGAGTGGATGGTGCGATAGATAATCAGGAAGCCGCTCACGAAAATGGCAAGCACCACGTAGTACATGGTCAGGTTGTCGGCGAGGTCGATAAAGCCGAAGAGCGTACCGCGCGGCACCGCCTGGAGGCCGTCCTCGCCGCCGGTCTGGGGGATTTGCAGGCAGATGAAATAGACCATCTGGGCAAGCGCCAGGGTAATCATGGCGAAGTAGATGCCGCGCCGACGGATCGCCAGCGCACCGAAGGCGTAGCCCAGGAGTGCGGCGGCCGCCGTGCCCGCGAGCAGGCCCAGCTCGGGCGGCAGGTTCTGGACCTTGACCAGGTAGCCGGTCATGTAGCCCGCGGTGCCAAGGAAGGCGGCGTGGCCGAACGAAAGCAGCCCCGCGTAGCCGACCAGCAGGTTGAACGCGCAGGCGAATAGCGCGAAGCAGAGCAGCTTCATGAGGAAGACCGGGTAAAACGCGAAGGGCGCGGCAATCAGCAGGGCGAAGAGCAGCGGCCAGAGGATCCGCGGCTCGCCGAGCTTGAGCATAAAGTCCCGCATCGCTCAGGCCTCCCGTCCGAACAGGCCGGCGGGCTTGAACAGCAAGACCAGCGCCATGATGACGAAGATAACCGTGTTCGAGGCCTCTGGGTAGAACACCTTGGTCAGGCCCTCGACCAGGCCGAGACCGAAGCCCGTGAGTACGGCGCCCAGGATCGAGCCCATACCGCCGATCACGACCACTGCGAAGACCACGATAATGAGGTTCGTACCCATTAGGGGGGCGACCTGGTAGATCGGCGCTGCCAGCACACCCGCGAACGCGGCGAGCGCGGCGCCAAAGCCGTAGGTGAGTGTGATCATCAGCGGTAGGTTGACGCCGAAGGCCTGGACCAGCTGGGGGTTCTCCGTACCCGCGCGCAGGTATGAGCCGAGCTTGGTGCGTTCGATTATGAACCAGGTGGTGAGGCAGACGGTGAGCGAGGCGATCACGACCCAGCCGCGGTAGACGGGCAGGAACATGAAGCCGAGATTGACACCGCCCTTGAGGAGTTCGGGAACCGCGTAGCTCTTCCCTGAGACGCCGTAGAAGTTGGAAAAGAGCCCCTCGATTACGAGCGCCAGGCCGAAGGTGAGCAGCAGACCGTAGAGGTGGTCGAACTTATAGAGCCGGCGCAGCATGGTGCGCTCGATGACGATGCCGGTCAGCCCGACCACGAGAGGGGCCAAAAACAACGCCGCCCAATAGCCGATCCCGAGATAGCTGAAGCCCATCCAGGCCGCGAACGCACCCAGCATGTATTGCGCGCCGTGGGCGAAGTTGATGATCCGGAGCAGGCCGAAGATGACTGCAAGGCCGAGGCTCAGGACGGCGTAGAACGAGCCGTTGATCAGTCCGATCAACAGTTGGCCCAGTAGCACCTGGAGGGGAACCCCGAGGATCTCGGTCATGGGTGAAGGCCGCCCGGTTGCGGTTGGATACGCTTCACGGTTTTAGCAGAGCGCGCGCCGGTTCGGAAATTTAGTCGCCAAGCAGGGGACAGGCGCTCTCCGAGAGGGGTCGAAAGGCCTCGTCGCCCGGGATCACCCGAAGCAGCTCGTAGAGGTCCCATTCGCCGGTCGATTGCTCGGGCGTCTTGACGCGGAAGAGGAACATATCGTGGACCATGCGCCCGTCCGCGCGGATATAACCGTTCTTGGCGAAGAAGTCGTCGATCGGGATCTCCTTCATCTTGGCCAGCACCGCGTCGGTCTCGTCGCTGCCCGCCGCCTCGACCGCGCGGAGATAATGCAGCGTCGAGGAATAGACTCCGGCGTGGACCATGGTCGGCATGGCGCCGACCCGTTCGATGAAGCGTTTGGCAAACGCCCGGGTGCCTTCATCCATATCCCAGTAGAACCCGGCGGTAAGCATCAGGCCCTGCGCCACCTCGGCACCCAACGCGTGGGCGTCGGAGAAGAAGACGAGTAGGCCGGCAAGTTTCTGGCCCATCTCGGTGATGCCGAACTCCTTGGCCTGTTTGACCGAGTTGACCGAATCCTGGCCCGCGTTGGCGAGCCCGATGATCTTCGCGCCCGAGGCCTGGGCCTGGAGCAGGAAAGAGGAAAAATCGGCGGTCGGAAACGGCGTGCGCACGGTGCCCAGAACGCTGCCGCCCTCGGCCTCGACGACCCGGATGGTGTCGGCTTCGAGGGAATGGCCGAAGGCGTAATCGACAGTCAGGAAATACCAGGAATCACCACCCTCGCGAACCACCGCACGGCCCGTGCCGACGGCCAGGGAATAGGTATCGTAGGCCCAGTGAATGCCGACCGGCGAACAATCCGCGTCGGTCAGGCGCGAGGTCGCAGGCCCGGAAAAGAGCGCCGGTTTGTGGGCTTGGCGGGCAACCTCCTGGACGGCAAGCGCGACTGAGGAGGTGATGATATCGACCAAGACGTCGACGCCGTCCACTTCGAGCCATTCGCGCGCCTTGGTCGCAGCGATGTCCGCCTTGTTCTGGTGATCGGCGTAGACCACCTCGATGGGCGCGCCGGCGGCGGTGGTGCCGAAATCCTCGATCGCCATGTGCGCCGCCTCGATCGAGCCCTGGCCGCTGGTATCCGCGTAGACCCCGGCCATGTCGGCCAGCACGCCGACGCGTACCACGCCGTCGGAAACCTGGGCGGAGGCAGGGGCGGTGAGCGCCAGTGCGGCGACGAGAGCGAGAGGAACGGGGAGGCGGCGGAACATGGGCGTCTTTCCGGCGGGATCAGGGTGCTGTAACGAGCGGACAGCGACTTTCGGCCAGCGGGCGGTAGGCGTCAACACCGGGGATGACGTCGAGGATCTCGTAGAGGTCCCAGTCGGCACCGGACTGCGCGGGCGTCTTGACCTGAGCCAGGTACATGTCGTGGACCATGCGCCCGTCTTCGCGGACAAAGCCGTTGCGCGCGAACATGTCGTCGACCGGCAGGCTCCTTATGGCCTCTGCGACGGTGGGGCCGTCGTCGCTGCCTGCCGCCTGTACGGCTCTCAGGTAATGGAGCACCGAGGAATAGACCCCCGCCTGGGCCTGGGTCGGCATGGCGCCGATCCGTTCGAAAAAGCGCTCCGAGAAGGCGCGGGTGGCGTCGTCGAAATCCCAATAGAACGCGGTGGTGAGCAGCAGGCCCTGCGCGGTTTCGACGCCCAGCGCATGGACGTCGGAGATAAATACGGTGAGGCCCGCGAGCTGCTGGCCCATTTGCGTGAGGCCAAACTCGTGGGCCTGCTTGATCGCGTTGATGGTGTCCTGGCCGGCGTTGGCGAGGCCGATGATCTTCGCGCCCGAGGCCTGGGCCTGGAGCAGGAAGGAGGAGAAATCGGCGGTCGGGAAGGGGTGGCGCACCGCACCCAGGACGCGCCCGCCGCCGGCTTCGACGACGCGCGTTGCGTCTGCCTCCATCGCCTTGCCGAAGGCGTAGTCCACGGTCAGGAAATACCAGGAATCACCGCCTTGCGCGAGCAGCGCGCTCGCTGTGCCGACCGCCCAGGCGTAGGTGTCGTAGGCCCAGTGAAAGCCGGTTAGCGCGCAGGCGTCGTCGGTCAGACGCGAGGTGCCCGCACCGCTCGCCATGGTGATCTTGCCTGTAGCGCGCCCGACATCCTGGACCGCGAGCGCGACGGAAGAGGTGACGATGCCGACGATGGCGTCGACGCCATCCACGTCGAACCATTCGCGCGCCTTGATCGCCGCGATATCGGCCTTGTTCTGGTGATCGGCCCAGACCACCTCAATCGCCGTGTCGCCCAGGCCACCGCCAAAATCTTCGATCGCCATGCGCGCCGCTTCGATGGAGCCCTGGCCGCCGATCGCGGAATAGACCCCCGCCATATCGGTCAGCACGCCGATCCGCACGGTGGCATCGGCGAACTGGGCGCGGGCGGGCAGGGCGGCAGCCGCGAGGCCAAGCGATGCAATCGACAACAACAGGGCGAAGCGGGCTAGCCTGTTCATTCGGATACTCCAGTGACGAGCGGACAGACGCTTTCCGAGAGCGGGCGGGCGGCCTGTTCCGCGGGGATCGTATCGAGGATGCGGTAGAGGTCCCATTCGCTGTTCGAGTCCGCGGGTGCTTTGACTTCGACGAGATACATGTCGTTCATGGAGCGGCCGTCCGCGCGGATCCAGCCGTTCGGAATCGCCTCGTCCTTAATGGCGAGTTCGTGCATTTTGGCCGCGACGGTGCGGGGATCGTCGGTGCCTGCCGCCTCTATGGCCCGCAGGTAATGATTTACGGCCGAGTACATTCCTGCGTTGGTCTGGCCCGGCATCTTGTCGGCGCGTTCGAAATAGCGTTGAGAGAATTCGCGGCTGACCGGGTCGCGGTCCCAGTAAAAGCCGGTAGTCAGCGTCAGCCCCTGCGCCGTTTCCGCGCCGAGGGCATGAATATCGGCAATAAATACGACCATGGCGGCGAGCTTCTGGCCGGCGGCGGTGATGCCGAACTCCTGGGCCTGTTTAACGCTGGTCACGAGGTCCTGACCGGCGTTGGCGAGCCCGATTACTTGCGCGCCCGAGGCCTGGGCCTGGAGCAGGTAGGAGGCGAAATCGTTGCCGGGGAACGGGTGGACGACGGTGCCCAACAATTCGCCGCCCGCCGCCTCGATCACTGGGGTGACGTCGTCGACCATGGATTGCCCGAAGGCATAGTCGACCTGAAGGAAATACCAGCTCAGCCCGCCCCGCGCGAGCAGGGCGCTGGCGGTGCCGACGGCAACGGCGTGAGTGTCGTAGATCCAGTGGAAGGCGAAAGGTGAGCAGTCCTCGTTGGTCAGCCGAGAGGTCGAGGGTCCAGAATGGACAAGCACGGTTTCGAGTTGGCGGGTCAGTTCCTGCAGCGCGAGGCCGGTCGAGGATGTGCTGCCGCTCGCGATCATGTCGATGCCCCGGGTTTCGATCCACTCGCGGGCCTTGACCACGGCGATATCGGGCTTGTTCTGGTGGTCTGCGATAACAATCTCTATGGGCTTGCCCAGCACCGAGCCGCCGAAGTTATCGACCGCCATACGGGCCGCCTCGACCTGGGGCATGCCGCCGATATAGGCGTAGATGCCGGACAGGTCGGAAATCACGCCGATCCGCACCGCGTCGTCCGAGACTTGCGCCGTGCCCGCGCCGGGCAACGCGAAGCATAGCGGCAGAAGCATCGAGAGGGCGAGGGCCGCGCGCCTCATACGCCCAGATAATCGTGCAGTTTTGCCATGTTCGCGTCGAGCTCGGCCTTGGGAACGGTTTCCACGACGCGGCCATGTTCGATGATGCAGTGGCGGTCGGCAAGCGGGGCGGCGAAGCGGAAATTCTGTTCGGCCAGCAGAATAGTGAACCCCAGATCGCGCAAGCTTCCGATGGCCTTGCCGAGCTGCTCGACGATGACGGGGGCGAGGCCCTCGGTAATTTCGTCGAGCAGGAGGAGGCGCGCTCCCGTGCGCAGGATTCGCGCCATTGCCAGCATCTGCTGTTCACCGCCCGAAAGACGGCTTCCGGGACTGCGCCGGTGCTCGGCGAGGTTGGGAAACATGGCGTGGATATCCTCGAGGCTCATGCCGCCCTCGCCGGTTTGCGGCGGTAGGGTGAGGTTTTCGTCGACGTTGAGCGAGGCGAACACGCCGCGCTCCTCGGGGCAGTAGCCGATCCCGAGTCGCGCGATCCGGTGGGGTGGGAGCTTCGTGAGTTCCCGGCCGTCGAACGAAATAGAGCCTGCGCGCCGCCCGACAATGCCCATGATCGCCTTGAGCGTGGTCGAACGGCCCGATCCGTTGCGCCCCATCAGGGTCACGAACTCGCCCGCGGCGACATCGAGATCGAGGCCGTGCAGGATGTGGGACTCGCCGTACCAGGCGTGTAGATCGCGCAGCTGGAGCAGGGCCGCGCCCTCGCCCACAGGGCCGACTCCGGCCACGGCGCTCATGCCTCGCTGCCCATGTAGGCTTCGCGCACCGCCGGGTTGGCCGCCATCTCGTCGTAACTGCCCTCGGCTAGGACCGCGCCGCGCTGAAGCACCGTGATCCGGTCGCACAGGTCGGCGACCACGCTGAGATTGTGTTCCACCATGAGAACCGTTCGCTCGGCGGCGGCTCGGCGGATCAGCTCGCTGACCCGTCCGACATCGTCGTGGCCCATGCCCTGGGTCGGCTCGTCGAGCAGCATAAGCTCGGGATCGAGTGCGAGGGTGGTGGCGATTTCGAGCCCCCGTTTCTGGCCGTAGGGCAGTTCGACCGCCGGGGTTTGCGCCGCGTCTTCGAGACCGACCGAGGCGAGCAGCTCGAGCGCGCGTGCGTTCAGCCGCTCGAGGCAGGCTTCCGAACGCCAGAAATGAAAGCCCGCGCCGATCTCGTGCTGGAGCCCGATGCGAACGTTCTCCAGGGCGCTCAGGTGGGGGAAGGTCGCGGATATCTGGAACGAGCGGACCAGCCCGCGGCGCGCCACGTCGGCGGGTTTGGCGTGGGTAATATCGCGGCCCTTGAACAGGATGCGTCCGCCGGACGGCTTGAGGAAGCGGGTGAGCAGATTGAAGACGGTCGTCTTGCCCGCGCCGTTGGGTCCGATCAGGGCGTGTATGGTACCCCTGCGGACTGCCAAATTCAGATCATCGACAGCTACGAAGTCTTTGAATTTCTTCGATAATGATTGAACTTTAAGGATGATGTCGTCGGTCATGGGCGGCCGGAGGCTCCGTGGCGTCGGCTGGAGCGGGAGTTTGAGCGGGCGCGGAACTCTTGGCAAGGGCAGAACGTGCCTGTGAGCGCGCTGCGCCAGAGAGATGTTGCTGGCCGCAGGCACGCTGTTTATTGTCGTACACTGGCCACCGCGTCGTGCGTGAACGCCGGGGGAGACGCCCGGGATAAAGCAGAAGAAGGGCCCAGGAGATGACCAAGGAAATTCCCTCTCAGAGCCAGGTTGTGATCGTCGGCGGCGGGGTTATCGGCTGCTCCATTGCCTATCACCTGGCGAAAGAAGGCGTCACCGACGTGACCATCGTCGAGCAGGGCAAGTTGACCTGCGGCACGAGCTGGCACGCAGCCGGTCTCATCATGCAGCTCCGGCCCAGCCACACGCTCACGCAGCTTTGCTGTTACGGCGCGCGGCTGCTGCGTAGCCTGAAGGAAGAAACCGGCCAGGATACGGGCTTCAAGCAGAACGGCAGCCTGCCCATCGCCCGCCAGCCGGAGCGCTACCACGAAATTGCCCGGCTGGTCTCGCTGGGCAGACGTTTCGGGGTTGAAGCGCACATGCTCAGCCCCGCCGAGGTCAAGGAGCATTATCCGCTGCTCGACCAAAGCCAGGTGGTCGGCGGCGCGTTCATTCCGGGCGACGGCCAGGCCAATCCGGTCGATGTCACCATGGCGTTTGCCCAAGGGGCGAAGAACGCGGGTGTGCGGATCATCGAGGGGGTCAACGTCACCGGCTTTGAGACGCGCCAGGGCGCGGTGACGGGGGTCAAGACCGAAGCGGGCGACATTGCCTGCGAAACCGTGGTGCTGTCTGCTGGAGCATGGAGCCGCCACCTGGGCAAGCTGGCGAACGTGGATGTGCCGCTCTACGCGTCGGAGCATATGTACGTGACCACGGAGCCGAGCGACGACGTGCCGCGCAATTTGCCGGTGCTGCGCGATACGGACGGCTATGTCTACGTCAAGGAGGACGCGGGCAAGCTCGTGGTCGGGGCGTTCGAGCCGAACGCCAAGCCGCTGCCGATTTCCTCCCTGCCGGAGCGCTCGGAATTTCTCGAACTGCCGGAGAACTGGGAGCAGTTCGAATTGCCCATGACCCGGGCGATGGCGATGCTGCCTATCCTGGAAACGCTCGGCATCCGCCATTTCATGAACGGACCGGAGAGCTTCACGCCAGACAACCAGTTCATCCTCGGCGAGGCGCCGAAGCTTCGAAACTTCTTTGTTGCGGCGGGGTTCAACTCACAAGGGATACTTAGCTCGGCCGGCGTCGGCAAGGCGATGGCGGAATGGATCGTGGCCGGCCAGCCGACCATGGACCTTTCGGAAATCGATATCGCGCGCTTCCATCCCTTCCAGTCAAACCGGCGTTTCCTGCACGATCGGCTGCGCGAATCGCCGGGCCTGCTCTACGCCATGCATTGGCCTTACCGCCAGATGGAAACCGCGCGGCCCGTGCGCCTGACGCCGCTGCACGCAAGGCTCGATGCGCACGGCGCGGTGTTCGGTGAGGCGGTCGGCTGGGAGCGGGCGAACTGGTACGCACCCGAGGGCGTCGAGCGAGTCTACGAGTATTCCTACGGCCGGCAAAACTGGTTCCCCCACGTCGCCGAGGAACACAAGGCGGTGCGCGAGGCGGTCGGGCTGTTCGACCTCTCCTCGTTCGGCAAGGCGCTGATCCAGGGCCGCGACGCCATGGACCAGTTGCAGAAGATCTGTTCGGCGGACATGAGCAAACCCGCGGGCAAGGTGACCTACACCCATTTTCTCAACGAAAGCGGCGGCATCGAGGCGGACCTAACCATCACGCGCCTGGCGGACGACGAATTCCTGCTGGTCACGGCGGCGGCGGCGCAGCATCGCGACATCAATTGGGTGCGCCGCCATCTCGACCCCGACGCCCATGTCGCGGTGACGGACGTGACTTCGGGCTATGCGGTGCTCTCGGTGATGGGGCCGTGCGCACGCGATTTGCTGGGGCGGCTCAGCGACAATGATTTTTCCAACGACGCGTTTCCCTTCGGCACCGCGCAGCCGATCGAGATCGGCTACGCCAAGGGCTGGGCCATGCGCGTGACCTTCGTGGGCGAGTTGGGTTGGGAGATTTACCTGCCCACCGAGTTCGCCGGCCCGGTGTTCGACCTGCTGGTCGGGGAAGGGGAGGGCGTGGGCCTGCGTCTTGCGGGTTATCACGCGCTCGACAGCTTGCGTAGCGAGAAGGGCTATCGCCATTGGGGCCACGACATCAGCCCCGAGGACACGCCGCTGGAAGCGGGATTGGGCTTTGTCGTGCCGCGTGCCAAGGAGGGCGATTTCCTGGGCCGTGCTGCAATCGGAAAGCAGCGCGAAGAGGGCATCCGCCGGCGCATGGCGCATTTTTTGATGGAAGATGCGGAGCCCATGCTGTTTCACAACGAGCCGATCTATCGCAATGGTGTCCTGGTCGGGCGGATTACGTCCGGCTCGTTCGGCCATACCCTTGGGCGATCCGTGGGCATGGGCTATGTCGATCTGGAGGGCGCCTATACGCCGGGCTGGATCAAAGACGGGGCCTACGAAATCGAGATCGCGGGAGGCCGCTTCGCGGCCACGGGCAGCGCGCGCGCGTTCTACGATCCCGACGGTGAGCGCGTCAAAGGCTAAGGCGAAAGGGACTGGTCATGGCGAGCCCTTGTCACTGGATCGCCCAGGCGCTGGCCGAAGACGACGCCGTCTCGCCGGCACTCGAAGGCGAGCACAAGGCCGATGTCTGCATCGTGGGCGGCGGCTATCTCGGGCTGTGGACCGCGATTCGCCTGAAGCAGGAGGATCCCAAGCTCGACGTGGTGCTGATCGAGCAAAGTTTCTGCGGCTCGGGCCCGAGCGGGCGTAACGGCGGATACGTTCTGAGCTGGTGGGCGAAATACCAGACGATGAAGAAGGTCTGCGGCACGGCCGAGGCGATTCGGCTGTGTCAGGCCTCGGCCAGGTCAGTCGACGAGATCGGCCGATTCTGCGCGAGCCATGGGATCGACGCCGAATATCGCCGCGACGGCTGGCTGTGGCTGGCGACCTGTGCCGCCCATGATGGCGCCTGGTCGCCGATTATGGACGACCTGGAGCGGCGCCAGATCCACCCCTTCGAGCGCCTGACACCCGACGAAGTCTCGGCCCGCGCGCACAGCCGTGCCCATGTGACCGGCGTGTTCGAGCCGACAGCCGCGACGGTACAGCCCGCCAAGCTCGTGCGCGGCCTGCGCCGGGTCGCCATCAAGCTCGGTGTGCAGGTGTTCGAAAATACCCCCATGACCCGCCTAGTCCGCTCCTACCCGCCGGTGGTGGAAACCCCGCGCGGGCGCGTCGTCGCGAGCAAGGTTGCCCTTGCCATGAACGCCTGGACAGCGCAATTCGCCGAGATCCGAAAGGCCATCGCGGTGATCGGCAGCGACGTGATGATCACCGAGCCCATGCCTGAGCGGCTGGCGGAACTCGGCTACACCGACGGAGTGCCGATCAGCGATTCCCGCACACTCGTCTCGGCCTGGCGCAACACGCCCGACGGACGCCTGGTGACGGGCCGAGGCGGGGTTTCCTGCCTGCACGCCTATGGCGGGCGGGTAGGCACCACCTTCGACGGCCGCTCGACCCAGGAGAAGGGCATGCGGGAAATTCGCGATCTGCTCTATCCCGGGTTGAAGGATGCGCCGACCGCGACAAGCTGGAGCGGACCCGTCGATCGCTCGAAATCGGGCCTGCCGTTTCTCGGCCGCCTTGGCGGCCATCGGGACATCGTCTTCGGCGTCGGCTTCTCGGGCAATGGCGTCGGACCGACGCATGCATGCAGCCGGATCCTGTGCTCTCTGATAGGCGACAAGCAGGACGAATGGGCAAAATCAGGACTGGTGCGGCCGCTGACTTACGATTTCCCGCCGGAACCGATCCGCCATCTCGGGGTCTGGCTGGTGCGCAAGGCAATGATCGCCAAGGAAGAGGCCGAGATGGCGGGGCGCAAACCCGGCGCCATCGCAAATTATTTCGCCGGTTTCGCGCCGAACATGCTCGCGAGCGGGAAGACGCTGGACGAATAAGATTACTGGAGCGGACGCGTCGCGGTGAGATCGATCTCGATCGTCACTTCGTTCGCGACCATCGAGGTATCGCGCCACGGCCCCTTACCGACGCCGTAATCGATCCGCAGGATGTCGAGCGCGCCCACGACCTGCGCGATAAGAAAATCGGGAATTTCGGGGTGCAGCGTGATTGTTAGGCTGAAGGGAAGATCAACCGCGCGGGTGACACATCGCGGGGCGCCAGCCGGCCGTGGGCAAGGTGGCCGCTGTCCGCGTCGGAACGGGAAAACTCGTCCGCCTCGAACAACGCCGTGGGCCAAGTGGCGCTATCGAACAGGTCCTTTGAGCGGATGGTATCATCACGCTCGGCATTTTCCGGGGTCACGCTGGCGATCACGATCTCGACCCGGACCGAGTTGACATCGAGGGCGTTGGGATCGAAATGGATGGCGGCGGAAGATTCTTTAAAGTCACCCGGCACGGAACTGCTCGCCTGACGGGCGACGAATTCGACCCGGCTGGCCGAATGATCAACCGCCAATGCCGGGACGTCGTCCGCAAACGCCGGGACCGAGACCCAGGGCAGCGTGAGCGCGGCGGCGACAAACAAATACGTGAACCGAGACGTCATCAGCGGCTTCCCGGCAGCATGCGGCGGAGTGCGTCGTCGCCTAGCGTCAGGTGGCGGCGCAGCGCCGCGGCGATGTGCAGCACGACAAGAACGCCCAAGGCGAGGCTCGAAGCGAAATGGATGATGAGGAAGGCGTCCTTGAGCGTGTTGTTCGCCGCGATCGGGCTGGGCAGGGTGAACAGGCCGAAGATGACGGTGGAAAAGCCTGAGACAAGCGCCATCACGAGCCCGCTAGCGGGCTGGACCAGCAGGAGCGTGTAGGAGCAGGCCGTGGGTCGCTCTGGCGGCAAGCTGTTCGAGCCCGGATATCTCGTGTGGCAAGGGCGGGGGCGGGAAAGCGAGGCGCCACAGCACACGAACTCCCAGTAACAGCAGGGCGAGCAGGCCGAGTGATTTGTGCAGGTTGTAGAGCGTAAAGGCCTCGGGCCCGAGGGGGAGGCCCTCCATGTACCAGCCGAGGCCGAACTGGGTGAAGACCAGCGCCGCCATGGCCCAGTGGAGGGCTGCGCGATCGCACCATAGCGCAGGCCATCGTTATGCAGGCGCATTGCTATGCCGGCCCCCGACCCTAACCTTAGTACTGGCGGCGGAGCTCCGCCTCGATCTTGATCGTCACCGAGTCGGAGGTGAGCGGGGCGTAGGCGTCGATGCCGAAGTCGCTATGCAGGATCGTGGTGTGCGCTGAAAAGGCCGTGTAATAGGCGCCCGCGTACCAATCCATGTGGGGCGCCAGCGGATGCTCACCCGCAAAATTGGGGGTGACCGCGAGAGTAACCGGCCGGGTGACCCCCTTAATGGTCAAATCGCCGGTAATTAGGCCCGTCTCGGCACCGGTTTGGCGAACCTCGTTGCTCGCAAACGTGATCTCGGGATGGTTGGTCACGCCGAAGACGACCCCGCCACGCAGCTCGTCGTCGAGCATGGGACTGATCGCCTGCACGCTGGCGGATTCTATGGTGACCTCGACGCTGCTGTTGGCCGGATCATCCGCGTCGAATACCACGCTGCCTTCGAAGCTGGCGAAACGCGCATGCTGGGTTGGCAGCCCGAGATGGTTGTAGGTAAGCACGAGCTGGGAATGCTCAGTATCGAAGTTGTAACGATCCGCTGCGGCGGCAGGAAGCACTCCCACCAGAGCCAGTCCGCCGGCAAGAACGATAAATGCAAAAATATTATGCGTTTTCATAGGGCTGTCCTTCCCTACGAAGCTTGTTTTTTAACGCGATAAATACAACCGACTGGGGTGAATATAAGCGGTACGGTGGCTAAAGCCACTTCACGTGCGCGTGATCGAAGGCGAAGCGGTGAGCCGACGGGAGGCCATGGACGAACCAGACCACCGCGCCTATGTTTGTCTGGGAAGGCTGGCGAACAGCGATCGAAGGGAGAACCGAGCAAAATGGCCCTGGTTCCGGAAATTGAGCAGATCCGCGCCGCCATGCAGGAATGGCGGCGCGACATTCACGCCTATCCCGAGACCGCGTTCGAGGAAGTCCGTACGGCAGCTCTGGTGGCGGAAAAGCTGACCAAATTCGGCCTCGACGAGGTCCATACGGGGATCGCGACGACGGGCGTGGTCGGGGTGCTGCGCGCCGGGCCGTCGGCGGCGGGCAACCAGGCCCGCTCCATCGGCCTGCGCGCCGACATGGACGCGCTCGACGTGTTTGAAAAGAACGACTTCGAGCACCGCTCGACCCATGACGGCAAGATGCACGCCTGCGGCCATGACGGACATACCACCATGCTGTTGGGTGCGGCCCAGCACCTGGCTCAGACCCGGCGTTTCGACGGCACTGTCTATTTCATCTTCCAGCCTGCGGAAGAGAACGAAGGCGGCGGCGAAGCCATGGTCAAGGCTGGGTTGTTCGAGCGATTTCCGGCCGAGGGGGTTTACGGCATGCACAACTGGCCCGGGCTGGAGGTCGGAAAGATGGCGGTGCGCGCCGGCCCCATGCTGGCGGCCTTCGACCTGTTCGAGATCATCGTGACGGGTAAGGGAGCGCACGCCGCCATGCCCCATCTGGGCATTGACCCGGTGGTGGCTGCCAGTCACTTGGTCACCGCGCTTCAGACGATAGCCTCGCGGACGGTCGATCCGCTGCAATCCTCCGTCGTCACAGTGACCCAGTTTCATGGCGGCGACACCTGGAACGTGATTCCCGAAACCGTGGTCCTGCGCGGCACCAGCCGCTCGTTTTCCGCCGAGGTCCGCGACCAGCTCGAGAGCCGCGTGAGCGAAACCGCGGAGCGCATCGCGGCGGCGTTCGGCGCAAAAGCGGAAGTTCGCTACATGCGGCGTTATCCCGCGACCGTGAACAGCGAGGCCGAGACCGAAACGGCGGCTACGGTTGCCAGCCAGGTGGTGGGACCGGACAATCTCGACCGCGATCCCAGCCCGACCATGGGCTCCGAGGACTTTTCCTATATGCTGCAAGAGAAGCCGGGTTGCTACATCTTGCTCGGCAACGGTCCCGGCGAGGGAGGCTGCACGCTGCACAATCCTCACTACGATTTCAACGACGACGCGCTCGCGATCGGCGCCAGCTACTGGGCCCGGTTGGCCGAACATTGCCTGGCTGCCCCGGCATGATCACGCGCCGGGGCTTGGCAGGATGGCCGTTAAGCGCTATTGGGGGGAGCATCCGAGGCCGCCGGGAAGTGAGGACACGCGCATGGTGATGGGCAAAAGTATGGTGGAAACCCTGATGGGTGCCGTGGTGGTGGCCGTGGCCGCGGGCTTCCTCGTTTATGCCTACAACCGGAGCAATGTCGAGACAGTCGACGGCTACGTGGTAAGCGCTAAATTCAGCCGGGTCGACGGTCTGAGCGAAGGCAGCGACGTGCGCCTCGGCGGGATCAAGATCGGCTCGATCATCGCGCAGAACATCGATCCCGTGAGCTACAAGGCGATCGTGCGCATGAGTATCGACCCGGATTACCAGTTGCCCCTGGATTCTTCGGCCTCGGTGGTCAGCGACGGCTTGCTCGGCGGCAAGTATCTCTCGCTCAGCCCCGGCGCGGACGAACGCATGATTGCGCCGGACGGTGAGATCCGTTTCACCCAGGGCGCCATCAATATCGAGGAATTGCTCGGCAAATTTATGTTCGGCGCCGACGGGCCGTAAATCCACCGCATTTGACCCGGACGATGCGCGTTACCGCGCTGGGACGGGCGTCAGGCAGGGACCCCCGATGAGAAAACCCGGCCCCACGATACCCGATACCGTCTGGCGGGCGCCCGGCGGCGAGCCCCTCGCGTGCCGCGAGAAAATCAAAGTGCTCAACGAAAACCTCGAGGAAATCCGGGCCATGTGCCAGGACGCGGTGGAAGATGCCATGCTGATGGGTGGCGACGAGCGCCAAATCCGCGAGGTGCTGCACCAACTGATCGAGACCCTCGATGCGCCGTTCAAGGGTTAGGGCCGCGTGGGCGGGCGTTCTCCTTGCACTCCTCTTCGCCCTGGGCATAGTGGGCGGCGGGGTGCAGGCTCAGGACGAGAGCGAAGCAAGCAGTGACGGGGTTGTGGCGCCGGAGACGGTCATCCAGCTGCGTGGGCTCGACAAGGTAACCGCCCGGGTGTTGCCGATCGAGGTACGCATCGACGAGCCCGGCCGCTTTGGTAGCCTTGAGATCACCGTGCGCAGTTGCCGCAAGGCGCCGCCCGAGGATCCACCCGAGAGTGCGGCTTTCCTGGAAATCCGGGAACTCCGACCCGGCGAAAGCCCGGTCGAGCTGTTCAGCGGTTGGATGTTCGCGTCGAGCCCGGCCTTCTCGACCCTCGAGCACGCGGTCTACGACGTCTGGGTAATCGACTGCGCCGCGTCGCCCGCATCGGGATAGAAGTTCGCCGTCACCGAGAGGGCCGCGTCGAGCTGTTGCAAATAATCGGCGCGCGGGACCTCCACCGCGCCGAACTGGCGCAGATGCTCGGTAATGAACTGGATGTCGAATAGGGTGAAGCCCCCGGCGCGCAGCCGTTCGTAGAGTTGGACGAGGGCGATTTTGCTGGCGTCTCGCTCACGCGAATACATGCTTTCGCCAAAGAAAGCGCCGCCGAGCGCCAGGCCGTAAAGGCCACCGACCAGACGATCGTTGCGCCAACATTCCACGCTGTGGGCGTGGCCGGCGGCGAACAGCTTCTCGTAAAGACCCACGATGCGCTCGTTGATCCAGCTTTCCGTGCGCCCGGCCACGGTCTCGGCGCAGGCCCGGATGACCTCGGCGAACGCAGTGTCGACGCGGATCTCGAACGGCTCTGCCCGGACAGAGCGGGCGAGGCGGCGGGAAATATGAAAGCCATCCATTGGAAAGATCGCGCGCCACTCGGGATCAACCCAGTAGAGCCGCGTATTCGCCCGGCTCTCCGCCATCGGGAAGACGCCTGAGGCGTATGCGCGCAGGACCAGGTCCGGGGTCAGGAACGACACCGCCTGGCTTACGTTAATCTCTCCGTCCAACGAATTTTTCCAACCAGTGGATATCGTATTCGCCGTTCGCAAAGTCGGGGTTCGCGATTAAGCGAGAATGCAGCGGTATGGTCGTCTTCACTCCGGTGATGACCATTTCTTCGAGTGCGCGGCGCAGGCGCATCAGGCACTCGGTCCGGCTCGAGCCATGGACCACCAGCTTGGCGATCATGCTGTCATAGTAAGGCGGGATCACGTAGCCCGCATAGAGGGCCGATTCGACCCGCACTCCCAGCCCGCCTGGTGCGTGGTAGCTTTTGATGCGGCCCGGCGAGGGCGTGAATGTGTCAGGATTCTCGGCGTTGATCCGGCATTCGATGGCGTGGCCTTCGAACACGATGTCCTCCTGGCGCAGCACCAGCCGCGCACCGGCCGCGACGCGGATCTGCTCGCGCACCAGGTCGATGCCGGTGATCATCTCGCTCACGGGATGCTCGACCTGGAGGCGGGTGTTCATTTCGATGAAGTTGAACTCGCCGTCCTCGTAGAGAAACTCGACGGTGCCCACACCCTTGTAGCCCATGTCGCGCACAACCTTGGCGACGGTCTCGCCGATAGTATCGCGCTCGCTGTCGTTGAGCGCGGGCGAGGGGGCTTCTTCGAGAACCTTCTGATGGCGGCGTTGCAGCGAGCAGTCGCGCACGCCGAGGTGAACCGCGTTGCCCCGGCCGTCAGCCAGCACCTGAACCTCGATATGGCGCGCCCGGGTGAAGTATTTTTCGAGATAGACCACATCGCTGCCGAATGCGGCCTGCGCTTCCTGGCGCGTGGCCGAGAGACCCGCTCGCAGATCGTCGGGGCCTTCGACCAACTTCATGCCGCGCCCGCCGCCGCCCGCCGCCGCCTTGATCAACACAGGGTAGCCGATTTCCTCGGCTAGGCGCGGGGCGTTCTCGTCCGAGACCGCGCCCTCGACGCCGCCGATCACCCGCAGACCCAAATCGGCGATCGCTTTCTTGGCGCTGATCTTGTCGCCCATCATGTCGATATGCTCAGGCGAGGGGCCGATGAAGGTAAAGCCGTGTTCCTCGACAATCCGCGCAAAATTCGCGTTCTCCGAGAGAAACCCGTAGCCGGGATGGATCGCGTCCGCGTTGGTGATCTCGGCCGCGGCGACGATCGCGGGAATGTTGAGATAGCTTTCGCCGGGCGGAGGCGGGCCGATGCACACGCTTTCGTCGGCGAGGCGGACATGCATGGCGTCGGCGTCGGCGGTCGAGTGCACGGCCACGGTGTGGATGCCCAACTCGCGGCAGGCGCGGTGGATCCGGAGAGCGATCTCCCCTCGGTTGGCTATCAGGACTTTATCGAACATGGGCTATTGCAGGAGAAGCAGCACTTCCCCGTACTCTACCGGCGCACCGTTCTCGACCAGGATTCGGCCAACCGTGCCGCTGCGCGGCGCGCGAATCGGGTTCATGGTCTTCATGGCCTCGACGATCATCAGGGTCTGGCCCTCGGTCACCGAGTCGCCCGCCTGGATGAACGGTGGCGAACCGGGCTCGGGCGAACTGTAGACCGTACCGACCATCGGCGAGGTCACCGCGCCGGGATGGCTAGCATTCAGGACCGGTGCCGGCTCGGGCGCCGGGGAGGCGGGCGCCGCTGCCGGGGCAGGGGCGGGGTTTTGCGCAACAGTGCCCCGGGCAACCCGGATTCGATTGTCGCCGCCGCCGACTTCGATCTCCGACAAACCGGTTTCGTCCAACAACTCGGCGAGTTCGCGGATCAGGTCGGGGTCGAATTCGGGCCGGGGCATGGCGTGGAATTCCTGGTTGTTTCGTCTCAGCCGCAAGCGGCATCAAGCGCGCGACGGTGGCCGTCGAGGGCGAGCAGATAGCCGTCTGCGCCCAGGCCGCAGATCAAGCCACGCGCGGCTTCGCTGACATAGGAATGGTGGCGATAGTGCTCGCGCTTGAACAGGTTTGAGAGGTGAACCTCGATGGTCGGCACCTCGCAGGCGAGCAGCGCATCGAGCAGCGCGATGGAGGTATGGCTGTAAGCGCCCGCGTTGACGATCAACCCGGCGCAGCGCCCACGCGCCTCCTGGACCCACCCGACCAGTTCGCCTTCATCGTTGCTCTGGCGAAAATCGATCTCGAAGCCAAGTTCGGCGCCGCGCGCCGCGCACAGGGCCGCGATGTCGTCCAGCGTCTGGCGACCGTAAATTTCCGGCTCGCGGTTCCCCAGGAGGTTGAGGTTGGGGCCGTTCAAGATGAGAATCGTCTGGGTCATCAGATTGGGAAAACTCGCAGAACAATCGGCACAGTCACCGAATCCCTTATAGCACGCGTCCGGGGCGGTGCAACGGGGCTTATGGAGGCCGCCGGGTGCGTGCTTAGTTGAAAAGGCGGGGGCCTGTGGGCATATTCAAGTGACCGCGCACCACTCACAGCCACGAGACGAACTTAGCCCATGGACGTCGTCATCAACGGAGACCCGCATTCCTTTACGGGTCCGCTTACGGTTCACGATCTGCTGTCCCGGCTCGACCTCGATCCGCGCAAGATCGCCGTCGAGCGAAATCTGGAGATTGTTCCGCGCTCGACCTATGCCGAGATGCTGGTGGAGGAGGGCGATTTACTCGAGATTGTTCATTTCATCGGCGGCGGCGCACCCGAGGCGCCGGCCCTGGTCTCGACGGATAACGGCGGTCAAGCCGACGGGACGCTCGTGGTCGGCGGCCATCGCCTGAGCTCGCGTCTGATCGTGGGCACGGGCAAGTATCGGGACTTCGAGGAAACCGCGACCGCGATCGAGGCTTCGGGCGCCGACATGGTCACCGTCGCGGTGCGCCGGGTGAACATCATCGATCCCAATGCGCCGATGTTGATGGATTACGTCGATCCCAAGAAATACACCTATCTGCCCAATACGGCCGGTTGCTTCACCGCGCAGGATGCCGTCCGCACGCTGCGCCTCGCGCGCGAGGCCGGGGGCTGGAGCCTGGTGAAACTCGAGGTGCTGGGCGAGGAAAAGACCCTCTACCCGAATATGGTCGAGACACTGGAAGCTGCCGAGGCGCTGATTGCCGACGGCTTCCAGGTCATGGTCTACTGCTCCGACGATCCGATCATGGCAAAGCGGCTCGAAGAACTGGGCTGCGTCGCCATCATGCCTCTCGCAGCGCCGATCGGTTCGGGACTGGGCATCCAGAACCCCGTCAACATCCGTCTCATCATCGAGCAATCCTCGGTGCCGGTCATCGTCGATGCCGGGGTCGGAACTGCGTCGGACGCGGCGATCGCGATGGAGCTGGGTTGCGACGGCGTACTGATGAACACGGCCATCGCCCACGCCAAGGACCCGGTGACCATGGCGTGCGCGATGAAGGCGGCGGTCGAAGCCGGGCGTCTAGCCTACCTCGCGGGGCGAATGGGGAAAAAGCTTTACGCCGATCCGTCGTCGCCGCTGGCCGGTCTGATTTAGGTCGCCCTGTTTAGTTCATATCTTCGGTCACACGCTTGAGATCCTGCAGGCGCAGCCAGCCGGGCAAGCCCTCCGGCAGAATCTGCTCGGCCCGTTCCGTGTGAAACAACACATCGGCCTTGCTGCCGCGGAGCAACGCCTCTTCCGCAAGCGCCAGGGACGATTGACCGAACTCCCCCGCCCGGCCATAGGCGATACCGAGATAGCGCCAGGCGACCGCACTAGTTCGCTCGGAGAGCACGGCGCGGCGCAAATGGCCAAGCGCCACCGCGTTGAGCGCGGGATCGTTGGTCTCGATCTGGGCCTGGGCAAGGCCGATTCGGAGCTGGGGTTCGTCGGGCAACAGGGCAACTGCTCGCTCGTAGGCTGGAATGGCATCCCCGATGTGCCCGTATTCGAACAGGACCTGACCTTTCAGCTCGTGAAAATAGGGATCATCCGGATGGGCGGCGAGCAGGGAGTCGAGCTCTGCCAGGGCTTGGGGCAGGTCGGCCAGCTTATGATAGGCGACGGCGCGGGCGTAGCTTGCCCGCTCACTGGTATCGCTTTCGGGGTATTTCTTCAGGGTGTGGCCGGGCGGGTTGAGAAATCCATCGAGCTTGGCGACCATCCGGTCGTACAGCGCGATATATTCCGGCTCAGCCGGTGCGTCCGTAAAACGCGACAACGCCAGGTGGCTGCGAATAAACACGATCCGGTCGTCGGTCAGGGGATGGGTTCGAAGATAAGGGCTCTGGCGGGTGGACACGAGAAGCTCTTGTTTTTTCAGGATTTCGAAGGTCGAAAGCAGACCACGCGCTGATTGACCCGTCGTCTCGAGATAACTGACCCCCGCCTGGTCGGCGGACTGCTCCTGGGCCCGGCTGTATCGGAATAACGACGACTGGGCGATACCCGTGCCCGTCGCGATAATCGCTTCGCCCGCGCGACCTTGGCCCGCTACGAGCACCGCCGCACCCAGAATGTACGAAATCAAAGCCTCGATCCCGACGTTCTCAAGCGCTTCGGGCGCGCGCACGAGATGGCCGCCCGCGATATGGCCGATTTCATGGGCCACCACCCCGATCAATCCCTCCGGACCGCCGGCCTTCTGGATCAATCCGGTATGGATAAACAGATTCATGCCACCAGCCACGAAGGCGTTCAGCGCGTCGTCGTTCACGATGTAGACACGGACTGATTCGGCCGGAATCCCGGCCACCTCGAGGAGGGGCTTGGCAAAGGTCTTGATCGTGCTCTCGATTTCGGCATCGCGGATGAGGCTGATCGGTGGACGCTGCGCCAGGGCAGGCGCCACCAACGCGAACGCTAGGGCCAGAACAAGAATAAACGGGAAAATTCGCCTCGAAAGTCGCATTGCCGTATCTGTTGCCACGCCGTCCTGCACGCAGGAATTCAAAAGACCCGAACGAAGGTCTATATGACAGCCACCTAACCTGTTTACAATCCCGCACGCCCGTTACTCAGGTGCCACTATCAAGCAATTGTGATCGTACAAGGAGACCCCGATGCGCGCCTCGACGCGAAGCAACATTCCGCCCTTCCATGCTATGGAGGTGCTCCGGCTTGCGAACGAGCTCGAAGCGTCCGGGCGCGACATCCTTCACCTCGAGATTGGTGAACCATCGCGCCGTTCTCCCGCACGGGTCATCGAGGCGGCGCAGCACGCGCTCGCCAACGAGGCCCTGGGATACACCGAAGCGTTGGGAACCCCGGCGTTGCGCGAGCGTATCGCGCAGCATTACGAAGCGATCTACGGGGTTGACGTGGAACCGCGCCGGATCATCGTGACCCTGGGTTCGTCGGGCGGCTTTCTTTTCGCGCTTTTAGGCGCGTTCGAGCAGGGTGACCGGGTTGCACTGGCAAACCCCTGTTATCCGGGCTATCGCAATAGCCTTTCCGCGCTTGGCATCACACCGGTAATCCTGCCGGCGGGGCCGGAAACGCGCTACCAGCTAACGGTGGAGCTGCTCCAGGCGCAGGCGGACACGCTTGCCGGCCTGATCATCGCCAGCCCGTCCAATCCCGCGGGCACCATGATCCCCGATGCCGAGTTCGAAAAAATTGTCGGTTACTGTTGGGAGAAAGGCATAGCCCTGATTTCGGACGAGGTTTATCACGGCATCACCTACAGCCAGAAAGCCCAGACGGCTATCGCGTTTACGAACGACGTTATCGTCGTCAACGGGTTCTCGAAATATTACGCTATGACCGGATGGCGCCTGGGCTGGATGATCGTGCCCGACGAGATGGTCGGTGTCGTGGAGCGGCTCGCCCAGAACATGTTCGTCTCACCGTCCAGCCTGGCGCAACAAGCGGCGCTGGTCGCGTTCGACTGTCTCGATGAGCTCGACGCCGAAGTGGAGCGCTATGCACACAATAGGCGAATCCTGCTCGAGGGCCTACCGGCGGTGGGAATCGAGCATCTCGCGCCTGCTGATGGGGCCTTTTACGTTTATGCGGACATTGCCGGACTGGCGGACGATAGCCAGGAATTTTGCCAGCGTATGCTGATGGATATCGGGGTGGCCACGACGCCGGGGATCGATTTTGACCAGGCGACGGGCCACCGCTACGTCCGATTTTCGTTTGCCGGCGCCACGGCCGACCTGGAGCAGGCCGTCGAGCGTTTACGCTCATGGAAGGGGCTTGGTCGCCGGGATACCGCCTGAACGGGCCGAATGCGCCCGGCGTGCGATCAGGAGGCGTCGCCGCGCTGCCACCAGCCCTGGCGGCGAGGCTTGTCGGCCCCGTCTTCGGCGGTGATCGCTTCGGGGGCTACTTCCGGAACCGTATCAGCACTGTTGCCAGCAGCCGCAGCAGCCTCGGATCCACCGTCGGCCGGCTCAGAGCTCGCCTCCGTAGATTTTGCGACCTCACTCTTGTCTTCCGGCTCAGCCTCTTTGGCTTCGGCCTTAGCTTTTTTAGCAGGAACCTTGCGGCGCGGGCTTCGCTTGGCTCGTTTCGGCTTCTTCTTGGTCTCATCGGAAGCCTCGACCTTAGCTTCGGCATCGGCCGTCGGGGCTTCGTCGCTTGCCGCAGCCTCGGGCGCTTGAGCTTCATCGTCCGACGCGGGCTCGGTCACGGCGGTTTCAGCGGCTGTCTCTTCACTTGCATCGACACTCGCGGCTTCGCGCGTCGCGCCCGAGCGGCGACGCCCGCCTCGGCGGCCGCGCCGGCGTCGCTTGCGCGGTACGGCCTCGCCACCCTCGGTTTCGTCCTGGGCTTCACGCGGCGCGGCCTCGGCTGGAGCTTCCACAGCCTCGATTTCGGTTTCGACCACCGGCTCCTTGCTTCGCCGACGACGCCGGGAACGGCCTTCCGTTTCGCTCGACCGCTCCTCGTCCCGTCTACGCGAACTTCCTCCGGCGTCCTGTGCGCCGCCAATCCGATAATTTGGGGGTACGAGGCTGTCGTCGTTGGTGATCGAAATACGCAGTTCGTAGCGTCCCTCGATATCGCTCAAGGTCGAGCGCTTGTTGTTGAGGATGTAGAGAGCGACAGATGACGGCAACGCCACGCCGATGGTTTCGCCGCGCTTGCGGGTCCCTTCTTCCTCGATTGCGCGAAGCACCTGCAGCGCACTCGATTCGACGGAGCGAATGACGCCCGACCCGCCACATGACGCGCAGGGCGAGGTATGGAGTTCGAGAAAACTGGGGCGCAGGCGCTGGCGCGAGAATTCTAGCAGGCCAAACGGACTGATCCGCCCCACCTGGATCCGCGCGCGGTCGCTTTTCAACGCGTCCTTGACGCAATTTTCGACCAACCGGTCGTTGCGCCGGTCGCCCATATCGATGAAATCGATCACGATCAGGCCCGCGAGATCACGCAATCGAAGCTGACGGGCGATCTCGCTCGCAGCTTCCAGGTTGGTCTTTTTGGCCGTCTCTTCAATATTTCGGCCCTTCGTCGCGCGCCCCGAATTGACGTCGATAGCGACCAGCGCCTCGGTCGGGTTGATCACGATCGAACCGCCAGATTTAAGCTCGACCTCCGGTCGGTGTAGCTCGTCGAGCTGGTTCTCGACTTGATAGTGGATGAACATCGGGACACGCTCGCCATAGCGCTTGATCTTGCGCGCGTGGCTCGGGATCAGCATGCGCATAAATTCCTTCGACGTCTTATATCCATCCTCGCCTTCGACCAGAATTTCGTCGATGTCGTTAGTGTAGAGATCGCGCAACGAGCGCTTGATCAGGTTGGCTTCCTCGTGGATCAAGGTCGGCGCGGTGGATTTCAGGGTCTTGTCCCGAATGTCGTTCCAAAAGCGCAGCAGATAGTCGAAATCGCGCTTGATTTCGGCCTTGGTCCGCGACATGCCCGCCGTGCGTACGATGACACCCATGTGGGAATCGACCGGCAGGCTGCCTGTGATCTGCTTGAGGCGCTTACGGTCGGCGGGATCGACGATCTTGCGTGAGATGCCGCCGCCGCGCGGCGTGTTGGGCATCAGAACGCAATAGCGCCCCGCGAGCGACAGATAGGTCGTCAGCGCGGCTCCTTTGTTGCCCCGTTCCTCCTTGACGACCTGCACGAGCAGGATCTGCCGTTTCTTGATGACTTCCAGGATCTTGTATTTGCGCAGGGCCTGGGCGCGGTTGAGCGCGGCGCGGTGGCGATCGACATCGTCGACGTCCTCGCCACTGACGGTCTCGACATCCGCGTCGCCCTCGGCGGGAGCACCAACCTCCTCGTCGGAGGAATCAGCCGCAACCTCATCGGTCGCCTGCTGGAGCAGGGCCTCTCGATCGGCGATCGGGATCTGGTAGTAGTCGGGATGTATCTCGCTAAACGCCAAAAAGCCGTGGCGGTTACCACCGTATTCGATGAATGCCGCCTGAAGCGACGGCTCGACGCGGGTTACCTTGGCGAGATAGACAGTGCCCTTAAGCTGTTTCTTGGTCGAGGACTCAAAGTCAAATTCTTCGAGCTGACTTCCGTTGACGACCACGACTCGGGTCTCTTCCGAGTGGCTGGCGTCGATGAGCATGCGTTTGGTCATTAAATGAAAACTCCTGGTCGCGGAGCTCGAACGACCGTGCCGTCGGCACGGCGGTGCGCCCCGCGAGAATGTCGAAGCCATCGACGTCACGGATCGACCCGTCAAACTCTGCTGCACTCGCAGCCAAGACGGGGACCGGCGTAACGCTCAACCCACGGTGGGCTTTGCAATGGTTTCGGTGTTGAATCATAAAGGTTCTGGTCTTTAGGTTTGTTCGATGGCCCGGCCTGGATGGAACTTGGCGTTCGCCCAGCGGCCGCGCCCCGAAAGCAGATGTACTGTCGTCTTCTAGTATCAAACCCAGTCGACAACGGGAAATCAGAATTCCTAGTATAATGCCCGTAGATGACTTGGACAATCTATTTTGCACTCTTCGTCTTCGTGAGGTGGCTTCAACCCCGGGGATTTCCTTGGTTTTTTTAGTTGTCTTGAAACTCCCGACTAACCGGCCGCGTACCCGTCTCGCGCGAATCGGTGCCGGGGCACGAATCACTTTCGCCGGTTTGGCCCTGATCGGCCTGTTTGTGGCGGGCGCCGCGAGCGCGGGCGAACCGGTCGTCTACGACGTGCGCTTTGGCGAGCACCCCGACAAGACCCGTGTGGTCCTCGATCTTTCCGAATCGGTCAGCTACGAGGTCTTCACGCTGGCCCAACCCTACCGGGTTGTGATCGACCTGCCCGCCGTAACCTGGCAGGCCCCCGATGGCAGGGCGGCAGGGCGCGGCGTCGTCGATCACTACCGGTTCGCTCAATTCAAGCCCGGCACATCGCGTGTCGTGTTTGACGTCACCGGGCCGGTAGGCATTAAGAACGCCTTTCTTCTGCCGCCGTCGGGTAACGATTCCCATCGCCTCGTGGTTGACCTCGAGCGGCTCGGCGCAGAAGAGTTTGCGGCCCGTTCGGCCAGCGGCGGCGCGCCGGTAAGCGAGAGTGTCAAACCGGCGCCACTGATCGAGCCCAAGGAGGCGGGCGCACCGCGCATCATCGTGATCGACGCCGGACACGGCGGCATCGACCCCGGAGCGGTCGGCGTCAACGGATCCTACGAAAAGAACATCGTGCTGGCTGCGGCCCGCGAGTTACGTCGCCAACTCGAGGCCAGCGGCCGCTATACCGTGGTGTTGACCCGCGACGGGGACGTTTTCCTGCCCCTGCGCCAACGTGTGGCCATCGCGCGCGAGGCGCGGGGCGAGCTGTTCGTCTCGCTGCACGCGGATTCTATCGGCAACCGCAATGTCCGCGGCGCATCGGTCTACTATCTCTCGGAGAAGTCGTCCGATAAGGAGGCCGCCGAACTCGCTGCCCGGGAGAACAAGTCGGACATCCTCGTCGATTTCGAGGGTCTCGCCGATATTTTTTTGGACGACGACTTGCTCGGGGCAATCCTGATAACGATGGCCCAGCGCAAAACCATGAACTGCTCAGCGGAGTTTGCTTTGCTGCTCGTGTCCGAAATTGCCCGCAATGCCAAGACCCTGGGCAATGCTCACCGCTCTGCGGGCTTTCGCGTGCTCAAGGCGCCGGACATTCCTTCCGTCCTGATCGAGATGGGCTATTTGTCGAACAGCAAGGACGAATCGTTCTTGAACTCTAAGGACGGGCGCCAGGTATTAATGAAGAGCGTTCTTCAAGGGATCGATGCGTATTTCAAAAATAGTCCCTGCGCCATAAACTTGCCATAATCGTGGGCCTCAACTTGAGCCCCCCGGGGAGATGCGTACGGACGGGGCCGATCCAGCGTCGGGCGAATAATGCGACTACTTGCCTATACCGGCTTGGGACTCCTTGTGCTCGCACTGCTTGCGGCGGGCGGCGGGATTTTTGTGTTCTATCACTTCGGTCGCGGCCTGCCCGATTACCATCAGCTCGCCGACTACGAGCCGCCGGTGACCACCCGGGTTCATGCAGGCGACGGCCAGCTGATCGCGGAATACGCCACCGAACGCCGCGTCTTCGTACCCATCGAGGCCATGCCGCGCAAGGTCGTACTAGCGTTTCTGGCCGCGGAAGACGCCACGTTTTACGAGCATTTCGGGGTTGACCTGCCGAGCGTGGCCGGTGCCGTGTTGCGCAACATCAGGAACCTGCTGAGCGATCGCCGCATGGTCGGCGCCTCGACAATCACCCAGCAGGTGGCGAAGAACTTCCTGCTCAGCAACGAGGTCTCCTACGACCGCAAGGTCAAGGAAGCGATCCTGGCCTTCCGGATCGAACGCGAGCTCGACAAGGACCGCATCCTGGAGCTCTATCTCAACCAGATATATCTCGGCTTCGGTTCTTACGGCGTCGCTGCCGCTGCGCTTAATTATTTCAATAAATCCATGGTCGACCTGACCCTCGGCGAGATCGCCATGTTGGCCGCATTGCCTAAGGCGCCCAACAACTACCATCCCGTGCGTCACCCCGAGGCGGCGCGCGATCGGCGCGACTGGGTGATTTCCCAGATGCTGAAAAAGGGCTTCATCACTGCTGAGGAGGCCCGCAGCGGGCGGGCCGAGCCGATTGCGGTGCGCAAGCGCGACGAAGCCGACACGGTGCGCGCAGATTACTTCACCGAAGAAGTTCGGCGCTGGCTCCACGAACGCTACGGCGAGGCGGTGCTCTACGAGGGCGGGCTGACCGTACGCACGAGCCTCGACCCGGAACTGCAGGCGTACGCCCAGCATGCGCTTCGCGACGGGTTGCTCGCCTACGACCGCCGCCATGGCTGGCGCGGTCCGCTCGCCCGGATCGATCCGGATGCTGACGAGATGACTGCGCTGGCCAATTTTGCCCGCCCGGCCAGGGCGTTGGAGAGCTGGCGCATCGCGCTGGTTCGCGAGGTCGAGGATAGCGGCGCCAGCTTACTGTTTGCTGACGGCACCGCGGGATGGATCCCGCTTGACGAACTCGCCTGGGCCCGGGCATGGCTCGAGGGTGAGAAGCTCGGCCCCGAGGTCGCCGGGGCGGGCGACGTATTGGCAAACGGCGATATCGTCGCGGTCGCACCCCGACCCGACCTGGACGAGGGACTGTTCGATCTGCAACAGGCCCCGGAGGTCGATGGCGGGCTGATCGCCATGGACCCGCACACCGGACGCGTGCTTGCAATTGCCGGCGGCTTCAGCTTCGAGGACAGCGAGTTCAACCGGGTTACCCAGGCGCTCCGTCAGCCGGGCTCGGCTTTCAAGCCCTTCGTCTATCTCGCCGCGCTCGATAACGGATTCTCGCCCGCCGATATCGTGCTCGACACGCCCTTCGTGATCGACCTCGGCGCAGGCCTGGGCAAGTGGAAGCCCGAGAACTATACCCAGAAATTTTACGGCCCCAGTCCCTTGCGCGTGGGCATCGAGAAGTCGCGCAACCTCATGACCGTGCGCCTGTCACAACAGATCAGCATCGCCAAGGTGATCGATTATGCGCGCCGCTTCGACATCTACGACGATCTCCCCCGGGTACCCGCGGTGGCGCTCGGGGTCGGTGAAACCAGCCTGCTGCGTCTGGCCACGGGCTACGCGATGCTCGTGAACGGCGGCAAGCGGATCGAGCCCTACATGGTCGATCGGGTACAAAATCGTGAGGGCCACACCGTCTACCGCCGCGATGAGCGAGCCTGTCCCGACTGCCGCGAGGTCGCCTGGCAGGGGCAGGACGTGCCCGCGATCCCCGATCCGCGGCCCACGGTGGTCGACCCGCGCACCGCCTACCAGGTGGTCTCGATGCTCGAGGGCGTGGTGCTGCGCGGCACGGGACGGCGCGTCGCGGCGGTCGGCAAGCCGCTCGCGGGCAAGACCGGCACCACCAATGACAGCATCGACGCCTGGTTCATGGGCTTTTCGCCCGACCTCGTTGCCGGCGTGTTCGTGGGTTTCGATGCGCCGCGCAGTCTGGGCGCCCGGGAAACCGGCTCGTCGGTCGCGGCGCCGATCTTCCTGGATTTTATGATGGTAGCGCTGGCCGATGCGCCCGCAACGCCTTTTCGGGTGCCGCCGGGCATCCATTTCACCGCAATTGACGGGGCCACCGGCGAGCCGGCGCAACCGGGCACCGAACGGATCATCCTCGAGGCCTTCAAGGCCGACCAGGAACCTAATCGGCCGGGCTCGTTTGTCTGGAACTCGGGCGAAGGCGCCCCTGATCTTGCTGCTCCACCGGCCGGTGCCGGCGGGTTATACTGATCGCTTCGTTCTTACGCCCATCAGAGGAAATCCCATGCGCGCGGAACTGGAATCCATGGCCCAGGAAATTCGGCAGTCGATCGACCTGCTAAGGAGGCATCTTTGACCTCGACCGTGCCAGGAAGCGCCTCGCCGAGCTGAACACCCGGGCCGAGGATCCCGAGCTCTGGAACAACCAGGAGCGCGCGCAAAAGGTGATGCGCGAACGCACCCGGCTGGATTCGGCGATTTCCGCCTTTCAGGAGCTGGGCCATGAGCTCGATGACAGCCTCGAACTGATCGAGTTGGCCGAAGCGGAAGGCGACGAGGCGGTGACCAAAGAGGCCGAAGCCGCCTTGAGCGATCTGCATTCCCGGGCCGGCCGGCGTGCGCTTGAAAGCCTCCTTTCGGGCGAAGCCGACGGCAACGACTGCTTCATCGAGATCCATGCCGGCGCGGGTGGCACCGAATCTCAGGATTGGGCGCAGATGCTGGCGCGGATGTATGTCCGCTGGGCGGAGCAGCACGGCTATGGCACCGAGTGGATCGAAGAAAGTCCCGGCGAAGAGGCGGGCCTCAAACTCGCCAGCTTCAAGGTCATCGGCGCTGATGCCTATGGCTGGCTCAAGACTGAAAGCGGGGTTCATCGGCTGGTGCGCATTTCGCCCTTCGACAGCAATGCGCGGCGCCACACCAGCTTCGCGTCGGTCTGGGTCTATCCGGTGGTCGACGAGACCATCGATATCGCGATCGAGGAAAAGGACCTGCGCATCGACACCTACCGCGCGTCGGGGGCGGGCGGACAGCACGTCAATAAGACCGATAGCGCCGTGCGCATCGTCCATATCCCGACCAAAATCACCGTGCAGTGCCAGAGCCAGCGCTCCCAGCACCGCAACAAGGCAGCCGCGATGAGCATGCTGCGCGCCCGGCTTTACGAAGATGAGCTGCGCAAACGCGAGGAGGCAGCCGCTCAGGTCAAGGCCTCGAAGGGGGACATCGGCTGGGGCAACCAGATCCGTTCCTACGTCCTGCAGCCCTATCAGATGGTCAAGGACCTGCGCACCGGTATCGAGAACCCCACCCCCCAGGCTGTGCTCGACGGGGATCTCGACCGGTTCATGGAAGCCGCTCTTGCGGCCCGCCTCGATTCAGGCTCCTCACGCGCGGATGTTTCTGATCTAGATTAGATTACAGAACAATGGCTTAGGCGTCGTTTCTCGTCTTATTCAGGAATCTCAACGAGAGGCTCGTAGAACGATGCGGCAGGCCCCGCGGCGGCGCGCGCCGGACGGTTGAGCGGCGCCTTGAGCGGAGCTTTGTAATGCTCGGTCACGGGTCCGCGCCAGGTGGCTGCGGGATTCAGGCCGCGCTCGGCGCACAGATGGCGGAACCAGCGGTTGCCGGCTGCAACATGGTCAATCTCTTCGCGATAGACGGTCTTGAGGAGTGCGACGCTGCGATCGTCGCCCTCCCGGCGCAGGCGCTCGATCATAGTAGGCGTGACGTCGAGGCCCCGGGCTTCGAGCACGAGGGGCACCACGGCGAGGCGGGCGAGCAGGTCGCCCGCGCGGCATCCCACAAACCGTCATGGGCGGGCAGGTCGCCATAGGCTGCGTCCAATTCACCGAGGCGAGCCTCAATCAGGGCGAAATGGCGTGCTTCATCGGCCGCGACCGCGACCCAGTCGGACCAGTATTCCTGGGGCAGGGCGGCATCCGCGAAGCGGGCAATCAGGTTCCAGGGGAGATCGACGGCTTTCAGTTCGATATGAGCGAGCGCGTGGAGGAGCGAGATGCGGTTCGCCGCACCGATCCCCTTGCGCCGCCGGGGTATGCGCCCGGGCGCGAGCAGAACGGGGCGGCCTCGGGGCGAGCCGGATGATCGGGCGCGCTGGCCCGGCCTCCGGGGCTCAACGCACCCGTCGCCCAGGCCTCTGCTGCGGCGTGGGTCAGCGCAAGTTTTCCTGCCGGCGTGACTTCGTTAAGGACGGTACGCGCCGTGGAGGCGAGATCGGAGCTGCCGTCGAGCGTCACGACAGTGCCTTGACCGCGGCGAGCACTTCGTCGACATGGCTACCCACCTTGACCTTGCGCCAGGCCTTGCGGATTACGCCCTTGGCGTCGATGACGAAGGTCGAGCGTTCGATACCCATATATTTGCGGCCATACATGCTCTTCTCCTTCCTCACGCCGTAAGCCTCGCTAATCGCCGAATCTTGATCGGAAACGAGAGGGAAGGGGAGGTCGTATTTGGCCTTGAATTTGTCGTGCCGGGCCACACTGTCCTTCGAGACGCCGACGATTTTAGCTCCGGCGCGGGCGAATTTGGCGTTTGCCTCGCGAAACGCGCAAGCTTGCGCGGTGCAGCCCGGGGTATCGTCCTTGGGATAGAAATAGAGCACTACGGCCTTGCCTTTCAGCGCTGACAGCATGAGTTCACCGCCACCGTCGGTGGGGGCGGTGAAATCGGGCGCCTTGTCGCCGGGCGTGGGGAGATCCTTGGTCATGGTGTCAATTCTCCGGATTGGCAGGGCCCCCGTCGGGCGTGCCGATAATGTCGAGATGGTGGTGATACACGCGCTGCTCCGTGGCGATCAACCGCGTCTTGAGATCGTCGAAATCCTCGGCCCCCACCGCGCGGACCAGCGCGGCGCGCAAATCCTCGGGGTAGCGCGCCTCGTCGCGCACCATGCCCACGGTCAGACGCAGCAGACCCTGAAGCCGGGCGAGAAAGATGGCGGACTCGATCAGCTCGTTGGCGACGGCGGCGTCGAGGCCGCCCGCCTCGCTCAAGCGAGCAAGCGCCAGGACGGCAGAGCCCGCCAGGACTTCGGGATGATGCTCGGCATCGCGCAATTGCAGGTATTGGGCGATGAATTCCAGATCGAGCATGCCGCCGCGCGCGTGTTTGGTTCTCCAGGGGTTGTCCGTGGCGCGCTCCGCCTCGACCCGGGCCCGCATCTCGGCGACGTCGGTGCGTAACTGGGCGGGGTCGCGCGGTCGGGTGAGGGTTTCGGTGATCAACACCTCGATCCGGCTCTTGAGCGCGGGCGGACCGGAGACGACGCGCGCCCGGGTCAACGCCATATGCTCCCAGGTCCAGGCGGATTCGCGTTGGTACGCCTCGAAGCCGCCGATCTCGGAGGCAACCGGGCCGGCGTTGCCCGACGGGCGTAGGCGCATGTCGATTTCGTAAAGTGCGCCTTCGCTGGTCGGCGCCGAAAAGGCATTAAGCAGGCGTTGCGAGAGGCGGGCGAAATATCGCCCGGCGGAAAGCGGGCTCTTGCCGTCTGATTGGGCGTTGGGGTCGGGGCTCTGGTAAACGAATACGAGATCGAGGTCGGACTCGACGGTCATCTCACGCCCGCCCAGCTTGCCGAGCGCCAGGACCGCAAGCCCGCAGCCGTCGATATGCCCGTGACTGCGGGCGAATTCCTCCTCGACCCGGGGGTGAAGCTCCTGCAAGGCGGCGTCGGCAATGTCCGCGAGCATGGTGGCGCCGGTCTCGCCCGGGGTAACGTTGCACAGGATCTGGACGCCGACCTGAAAGGTCCGGTCGTGGGCCCAGCGCCGCGTGATGTCGAGCTCGTCCTGGAAATCCCGGGCCTGGCCGAGTTCGCCGGCCAGATCGGCCCGTAAGCCCGGCGCGTCGGGCAGGGGCTCGAGGAAATTCGTCGAGAGAACCGCATCGAGCAGGACCGGCTTGCGCGCGAGATGGGTGGCCAGGCGCGGCGCGCTGCCCATGATTTCAGCGACTAGGTTGAGCAGATCCGGGTTCTCATAGAACAGGGAGAACAACTGCACGCCCGACGGCAGGTTGCTCAGGAACTCGTTGAAGTGCCGAAAGGCAGCGTCGGGATCGACGGTCTTACCCAGCGCGCTCAGCAGGGTAGGCATCAGTTCGGTCAGCAGCTCGCGCGCCCGGGTGCTGCGCATGGCCCGAACCCGTCCGCGGTGCCAGCCGCGGACCACGTCGGAAAGGGCCGGACAATCCCGAAAGCCGAGCGCCGCAAGGCTTTCCAGGGTTTCTGGGTCGTCTTCCGAGCCTGTGAAGACGAGATTACCGGCTTCCGCCAGCTCCGTCTCGTCCTCGAACAGTCCGGCGTAATGCTCTTCGACGGTTTCCAGGGTCTTCTGGAGTTCGGCGGCAAAGCAGTCGGGATCGTCGTAGCCGAGAAAACAGGCCAGGGCGTCGAATTCCCCGGGGCTTTCCGGCACCCGGTGGGTCTGGCGATCGTCGACGATCTGGATGCGATGCTCGACCCGGCGCAGGAAGCGATACGCCTCGGCCATGTCGGCTGCCGCCTCTGGCGCGATGCGCCCGGCCCGTTCCAGCGCTTTGAGGGCGTCGCAGGTAGCAAGCGGCCGCAACGCGGGCTCGCGCCCGCCCCAAATCAACTGCTGGGTCTGGGCGAAGAACTCGATCTCGCGAATCCCGCCGCGGCCGAGTTTGACGTCGTGCCCGTGCAAGGCGATGTCGTGGTGTCCTTTGTGGGCATGAATCTGACGCTTGATCGAGTGAATATCCTGAATTGCCGCAAAATCGAGGTGACGACGCCAGACAAAGGGCGCAAGGCGCTTGAGGAAATCGGTGCCGGCGACACGGTCGCCCGCCACCGGCCGGGCCTTGATCATGGCCGCGCGTTCCCAGTTCTGGCCGAGGGACTCATAGTAATTCTCGGCGGCGTTGACACTCATTGCGACGGGCGTGGCGCCGGGATCGGGGCGCAGTCGCAAGTCGGTGCGAAAGACATAGCCGTCGCCCGTGCGTTCCTCGAGCAGGTGCACGAGCTCGCGCACCAGCTTGACATAGCCGCGCTGCGGCCCGCCCGGTCCCCGGTAGTCGACAATCTCGGGGTTGAACAGAATGATCAAGTCGATATCGCTCGAATAATTCAGCTCACCCCCGCCCAACTTGCCCATGCCGAGCACGACGAGGCCCGAGCCATCGACCGGCCGGCCCGGATCGGCAAGGCTGATGTCGCCGGCCCGCGCAGCGCCGGCCAGCAGGTGCGCGATGGCGCCATCCAACGCAGTCTCGGCAAATCCGCTGAGAGCTGTCGTGACGGTTTCAAGCGACCAGAGCCCGAGGATATCCGCGAGCCCGACGATCAGGGCGACCCTCCGCCGCGCGATCCTGAGTGTGCTGACAACCTGGGTCCGCTCGGCCAACGCCATAGCTGCCATACCGACCGGCTCACACGCCCAGGCGAGGGCGTCGTGAGGATCACCGGCGGCAAAGCGCCGCAGGGTCTCGGGGTCTTGGAGGAGACACTGGGTCAGGAAGGGGCTGTTGCCGAACACCGCGTCGAGCACCGCGGCACCATCCGGTGTGTCAGCAAAGGCGGTAACAAATTCGCCCACAGCGGCGTCATCGGCGCTTGAAGCCAATTCCTGCCAGCGTTCGTAGCCGCGCGCAGCCGCGCTCCCGTCGCTTGGATTGGGGAGCTCTTGAATCACGGAAAGCAGGGGAAAATTCGCCATTGTGCGGTGTCGTGCCCTCGGGCACAGTGCGGGAACCATGGGATCGGGTCAAGGTCGCGATAAGTCCTCCAAACGACGCCGTCTGCCCCGCGCGGTGCGGATTGGGATCCATATACTGGCGGCCGTTTTTGGCGGTCTCGTCATACTTTTTGCGGTAACCGCCTGGCGCTTGTCGTCGGGCCCGGTCTCGCTAGCCTTTCTCGCGCCCTACGGCAAGGAGAACTTTGCCGAACAGCATCCCGATCTGCGTCTCGATTTCGACGACGTCATTCTCACCTGGGAAGGCTGGAAGGACGCGCTCGATATCCGGGCTCTGGAAGTGCGCGTCACCGACACGAGGGGCGCGACGGTTCTGGCCGTGCCCGAGGCCTCAGTAGTGCTCAGTGCCCGAGCCCTGCTGCGCAACGAGCTGGCTTTCAGCCGGGTCGACCTCATCGCTCCCACGATCAATCTGGTTCGTACCCTCTACGGCGAATTCGCCATGGGAATTGGCGGCGAGGACGGGGCCGCGGCGCTGCTGCTTGGAGATTTGATCGCTGGGGCCGACGGGGGGCAGGACGATATGGAGCGGACCCTGCGCGAAATCCAGGTTCGCGACGCGACGCTGACGATCGACGATCAAATCGAGGAACGCACCTGGCGGGCCGACGCGGTCGACGCCAGTCTCGAGATGGTGGAACCCGGTCTGGCCGGCTCCGTCGCGCTCGACCTCGATCTGGGCGAGCGCCCGCTGCACCTCGAGGCGGACTACGTCTACGACGACACCACGGCGGTCGTCGCCCTGGCACTTCGCCTGCGTGAGCTATGGCCAGGCGATCTTGAAACGCTGCTGCCCGACCTAGCCCCGCTGGCCGCCCTCGAACTACCCGTATCCGGAACCCTGGAGACTACTCTCGACGACAATTTCGACATTGGCGACGTCAGCTTCGACCTCAGCGGCGGTGCGGGCCGGCTCAACCTGCCGGATATCTACGAGAACGGCCTCGATGTCGAACTGGTGCAAGCGCGAGGGCTCGTCAGCGCCGACTTCTCGACTCTGCGCCTCGACGACGTCTTTCTCGAGTTCGGGGGACCGAACCTGACGGCGAACGGTCTGTTCACGGGTGATGCGGAGAATTTCACGTTCAACGGGGCTGCTACGTTCCTCGATGTTCCCGTCGACCTATTCGTACGGTTTTGGCCTCCGACCCTGGGCCCAGATCCGCAACACTGGATGGCTAGCAGCATGAGCGGCGGCCACATGCCGCGGCTTCAGGTTCGCTTCGATATTTCCTCAGACGATCTCAAGGGGGAGGGGCTACCCGAATCCGTGATCCAAGGAGATCTCGACCTGTTCGGCGTTACTGTCAGCTACCTCGATTCCTTGCCCAAGCTCTACGACGCGAGCGGCCATGTGGATTTCGACGGCGACAGCTTGCATCTCGCGCTCCACGGCGGGCGTGTGCTCGACGTGATCGAGATTGCAGAGGGCGACCTGGAGATAACGGGGGTCGGCGTTGCCGAGGTCATGACCGCGAGCGTAACGCTTCAGGGACCGATCAAACAGCAACTCGAATTGCTCGATCATCCAAAACTCGGTTTTTCCAGCAAGTTCGGGATTGCCCCCGCGCTGACGAGCGGCCAGGCGGAGACCTATGCGGAATTTCATTTTCCTCTCCTCCTCTCCATGCCTGTCGAGGAGATCAACGTGCGCGGCCATGCGACGATCCGGGAGTTCGCCGTTCGCGACATCAAGCCCGGATACGACCTATCCGAAGCCGAACTTCATCTCGAACTTGATAACGCAGGCATGGATGTGGTCGGACCGGCTCGTTTGAACGGAGTGCCGGTCTATCTCACCTGGCGCGAGCGCTTCGTCGAGGATGCTCCGTTTTTGACCCAGATCGAGTTGGTCGGCTCAAGCGACGATGCGGATCGGGCTGCGCTTGCGCTTTCGACCGATCCCTATCTATCGGGGCGCGCGCCGTTCACCTTCCTCTTCACGGATGTCGACCGCGACCGCCAGAAAATCCACATTTCACTTGATGCTACGGGCGCGTGGCTGTCGTCACCCGAACTTTTATGGTCGAAACGGCCGGGAAAATTTGGCGAGATCGACGTTCGCCTCGACCTTGGTCCCGGCCAGCCTGTAAACGTCTCGTCCCTCGCTGTGCGCACGCCCGATCTTAATTTGCTCGCGCGCGGTATCCTGGAACCGGATTCCGGCGCCTTGCGTGAGGCAACCATCGATTCCCTACAAATGGGGTTGAGCCATGCCATGGGCACTGTCAAACCCATACCGGGCGGCGGGTTGGATATCGCCCTGAGCGCTCAGGTTTTCGATTTTCGGCCCTTTTTGGACGCGTTCGGCGCTGCGGACGACAAAAGCGGAACGCCGCCCTTTACCCTTAAGGCGACCGCAGAACGGGTGATCCTGGGCAGCGACGCCCGGCCCTACGAAACGGAAGGCAGCCCCCTTCATCTGCGGATGCTGAGCAACGTCGCGATGGCAGTGCGGCACGAACGGGATTCGTGGCGCGAAGTAGCGCTCGACGGCCTTCTGCCAAGCGGCGAATCGGTGAGTGCGCGCCTCAAGCCCAAGACCGGCGATGTGCGGCGGCTCACGGTCACGTCGGCGGATGCGGGTAGCGTCGCCCGGGTAATGGGGATCTACCCTAACCTCGTGGGTGGGACGTTGACACTCGATGCGACTATTCACGACGACGAACCGGACCACCCCATGCGCGGTCTGGCCGAGATCGAGAATTTCCGTATCGTTCGGGCGCCGGCACTTGCCCAAATGCTCAGTTTTATCTCGCTGTTCGGCATGCTCGATGCGTTGGGTGGTGAAGGCATCAGCTTCGATCAGCTAACCTTTCCCTTCGTATTGACAGACGATGTGGTGAGCACGGAAACGACGCGGATGTATGGGACGTCGCTCGGGATCAATTTTTCCGGAGACCTCAATCTCGCGACCAATACCGTCGGCGCCGACGGTACGCTGGTTCCCGCCTACATCATCAACAGTCTTCTGGGCAATATTCCGGTCATCGGCGATATCCTCACGGGTGGGGAGGGCGGCGGAATCGTCGCCGCCAACTTCTCGGTCGAGGGACCGATGCGCGACCCCGAGGTCTCGGTCAACCCGATCTCAATTCTCACACCGGGGTTCTTGCGCAACCTGTTTGGCGAAATCGGGTCGTACGGTGCCCCGTCGCTGGCACGTAGGGCGGGCCTGGGGCCGCCTCAGGCCGACGCGGCCCTCGCCGTTTCAGCGAGATCAAGAAGCGGCAAAAATGCTTCGGGCGGTTGGGCGCCGGCGACCACGTAACGCCCGTCGATCGCGAAGCAGGGCACACTCTGGATGCCCGCCTGTTTGACCTCCCGGTCCTCGGCCTCGACCGCTTCGACGCCCGCTCCGCTCTCGAGCAAATTTCGCGCGTCGGCGCCGTCCAGCCCGCAATCCTCGGCCAGTGCGGCCAGCACCGCGGTGTCGCCGATGTCGCGCCCGTCGAGAAAGAACGCCCGAAACAACCGCTCGACGAGATCGTCGTCGCAGCCCCGAATTGCCGCCCAGCGGATCAGCCGGTGCGAGGGGCGGCTGTCGGGCATGCGCGCCATCGCGTCGAAGTCGAACAGAATGCCGTCACTCCGACCGGCCGCTTCGACCTGGCGATAGATGTCGCGCGCCCGTTCAGCGTCACCAAACTTGCGCCGCAGATAGGTTTGCCGGTCCATTCCGCCCTTGGGCATCTTGGGATTAAGCAGGAAAGTTCGCCACGTAATCCGGATCGCCGTCTGGGGCGCCGCTTCAAGGGCGCGTGCAAGACGCCGCCGGCCGATATAGCACCAGGGGCATACCGTGTCGGAGACGATGTCAATCTGCAGCGGGGTGTTCACGGCCCCGACGATAGCGCGTTCTCGGAATTTTCGCCACGCTTCGGCTGCCCGCAGACAAGACCGCGAACGCGGGTCATCGCGCTAGCTGAGCGCGCAGTTGTCCGTGCTTGAGGCGCGCGTCCGTGCGATCAGGCCGCCGGCGCCGTCGCCCGGCCGGAGGCCGGCGCTGCCCGTACTCAGACGCACCATCACCGGGCGGTCGATGTCGGGCAGGACGAATTCCGCGAAGGATAAGACGCTCGCGACGCGACGCAGCATGGCTTGCGCCTCGTCCACTGGTGTATAGGGCATGACGACGCAAAATTTCCGCCCGTCGAAGCGCGCCGGCAGGTTCCTCGCCCCGTACCAGACGGGAAATCACCGTGCCCATCTGGCCCAGCAGGGTATCGCCGGCAGCGTAGCCGTAGGCAGCGGTGATGTGGTCCATATCGGCGAGTTCGAAATAGCCGACGCTGAGCGGCTTGTCGCGGGTCAGGGCGTCGTCGATCAGGCGCTTGAGATGCTCGTGCAGGAAGCCGTGGCTGTACAGACCCGTCAGGGCATCGTTGCTGACCTAACGCAGTGCATCGCGATAGACTGCACTCATCTGGGTGCGTAACCGTTCCTGCTTGATCTGGGCGGTCACCCGCGCGCGCAGGGTGCGTCCCGAGAGCGGCGATGAAAGCACGTCGTTGACACCGGCAAGATAGGGTTCAGCGCTATCCTCGAATTCTTCCGGCTGGGCGATCAGCAGCACAGGTAAATGGTAGAGACGCGAATTGTGCCGGATGTCACGGTAAGCGGTGAGACAACCGTCGACGGCGCCGTAGCTCGGAAAGACTACCAACTCCGCGGGCACACTGGCAGGTTGTTTAACCGCCTCGGCAGGTGTGTCGGCGCGCGTCACCCGTGCCTGGTCACGCAGGGCGAGAGCCGCTGCCGCAATCAGCGGGTCGTCTTGCGCCCCGACCAGAAAGATCTCGGGGTTCGAGGTGTCTATACTGTCGATGCCTTTGACGTCGTAGCTAACACCATAACGGCGCATCGCGTTGCGCCGGCTGACCAGTTCGTCGCGCATTGCCTTCAGCCGCAGCACTGTCTTGAGATGGCTGGCCAGCTCGGCGTCGTTGCACGGCACATGCAGAAAATAGTCCACTGCGGCGGCGCAATCCGACTCGGAGAGACCAACATCCGCAGCCTCGCCTATCAGAATAATGGGAATGCCGGCTGCGGCCTGTTCGCGGCGCAGGTTGCGAGCGAGATCGATGCCGGGGGCGCCATCGAGCGCGGCGGCCAGCAGGATTGCGTCCGGACGGTCGCGCCGGATCAGCGCGCTTGAACCCTCGCCGCCATCGTCGATCAGACTGTCATAGCCGTTTTGAGAGAGTTGACCGACCAAGGTGGGCGATCGTTCCTCGTCGCTGTCGATCAAGAGAACCCGGCCGATTGAAGTCACGAGCCTGTACCGAAAATCGTAAATATAAAGGAGAATTTAGCTCCCAATACGTGAACGATCGGTTAATCGCGCGCCGCGTCACCAGCCGTTGATACGCGGCCATTCACCGACGATGGCACCGCTGCCCACGACCAGGTGATAACTCGGGTACATGGCGCAGGTAATACAGGAATGGTTGGGCAGCACCCGTACCCGGCTGCCCACGGGCAGTGCGGCGAACGGCGCTGGCGCGCCGCCGGGTCCGGTCACGATGCCGTGTTCCTGATGGACTTCCGCCACCCAGGCCCCGCCGACGCGGCTTGTGCATTCGGCATCGAAGACCCAGCCGTAGCCCGCATCGTCGAAGAACTCGCCGGCGCTGATATCCTTCGACAACGCCAGCGCGCCGGCGTCGATCAGCACCGTGCCACGGGCGCGGTTGTGACCGATCACGCTCGCCAGCACCGAAACGGCGACGTCGTCCACGGCGCAACTGCCGATTCCGACCT
>CAVOEB010000021.1:0-43081 GCA_963694715.1 Alphaproteobacteria bacterium
CGCCGAGAACCTCTCCTTCCTACTCGAACAAGGTGCGGATCCCAGCGCGCGAAGCGGGCTTAAAAAGAGCCCCACGGCGCTTGCGCTGGCGCGCGCTCATGGCCGCGACGAGGTCGTCCGACTGCTCGAAGCGGCCGGAGCGCGCGAGTAATGGCGCGCCGGCACCGAGTCCCTGCTGACGAAACCCCGCTCGGTGACGGTGAGGAAGTCACCGTCCTCACGGATACGGCTTCGCTGGCCGAGTTCTGCATACGGCTTGCGGGATCGTCCTACGTCACCGTCGATACCGAATTCATGCGCGAGACGACCTATTGGTCGAAGCTCTGCCTGATTCAACTGGCGAACACGGAACACGCAGCCGTGATCGATCCGCTCGCGCCCGATCTCGACCTCGCCCCGTTCCACGACCTGCTCGCCTCGCCCGAGACCGTTAAAGTCTTCCACTCGGCGCGTCAGGACATCGAAATTTTCTTTCATCTGACGGGCGAGGTCCCCGCGCCGCTCTTCGATACCCAGGTTGCGGCCATGGTCTGCGGCTTTGGTGATTCCGTATCCTACGAAAACCTGGTCGCGAAGCTTGGCAATGCGAAAATCGATAAGGGCCAGCGCTTCACGGACTGGGAACGCCGCCCGCTTACCGCAAAGCAGTTGCACTATGCGCTGGCCGACGTGCTGCATCTCCGTCCCGTCTACGAAGCTTTGACCGAACGGCTCGACGAGAGCGGGCGGGCCGCGTGGGTGGCGGAGGAAATGGCCGTGTTGACCAATCCCGCAACCTACCGGCTGGATCCCGACAGCGCCTGGCAGCGACTCAAGGTGCGCAATCCCAAGCGGCGCACCCTCGCAGTGTTACACGAAGCGGCGGCTTGGCGGGAACGCGAGGCCCAGCGGCTCAACGTACCCCGACGGCGCATCCTGCGTGACGAAGCGCTGCACGAGATTGCCGTCCAGGCGCCGCGAAGCCGCGAGGAGCTTTCCGCCATTCGCGGCATGTCCCGGGGCATCGCCGAGAGCGCGCGGGGCGACGACCTGATCAACTCCGTGGCTCGCGCCCTGGGGCGCCCCGACGACGAGTTGCCCCATCTGCCGCCGCGGCGCCAGTTGCCGGGCAATATCGGGCCGCTCGTAGAACTGCTCAAGGTGTTGCTCAAGGCGCGTTGCGAAGCCCACGGAGTGGCCCAGAAGCTGATCGCCTCCGTAGACAACCTGGAGGAAATCGCCGGGCACGGCGAGGATGCGCCGGTGCTTGCCCTTCACGGCTGGCGCTACGACGTGTTCGGCCGTGATGCGCTGGCGCTACGCGCGGGCGACCTCGCCCTGACCGTCGAAGACAATCGTATCGCCGCGATCGAACGCAGTGCGATCGCACGTCCACAGGACAGCTAACGACCATTAGTCCATTGGATGCGGTCCGATCGTGGGCTCCAGCGCCCAGCTTTGCGCCACTTCGCTCAGGTTGGCCGCCATGATCTACCCCATGACCTGTTCGTGGACCGTTAGGTTCTGGATCGGCACCAGCGTCCCGATACGCCGGTCAAAATTACGCGGCGTCCGGTCCACTGACGAGATAAAGACCTTGGCCTCCGGCGACGACAGGCCGTAATCCGCGCCGAAGAACAGGATTCGCGAATGCTCCAGGAAGCGGCCGACGATGCTCTTGACCCGGATAGTCCGGGATATACTGGGCACGCCCGGGCGCAGGCAGCAGATGCCCCGAATCACTAGATCGATCTGCACGCCCGCCTGGGAAGCGGCATAAAGTGCATCGATCGCCTGCTGATCGACCAGGGAGTTGAGCTTCACCCAGATCGCCGCCGGTAGCCCGGCCTTGGCGTGGGCGATTTTGTCCTCGATCCGATCGAGCACCGTCTCGCGCAAATCGTTGGGCGCAACCACCAGTCTCTCGAAACACTCGGGCGGCGCCGTGCCGGTGACGAAATTGAAGGAATAGGCCGCATCCCGGAAAAACGCGGAGTCGCAAGTGAAGAACGAGCAGTCGGTGTAGATCCGTGCCGTGATCGGGTGGCAGTTGCCCGTGCCGTAATGGACGGTAGCTGGGCAGTGTATCGCGCTCGCGGCGAACCGTGGCGTGGATCTTCAAGCCGACGAAGCCGTAGACCACCTGGACGCCCACCGGTTCAAGGTCACGCGCCCACTTGATATTGGCTTCTTCGTCAAAGCGCGCTTTTAACTCGACCAGCGCGGTCACCGATCTGCCCGATTCGGCCGCTTGGGTCAGCGCTTTGACGATGGGTGAATTATGCGCTCGTACGATAGAGCGTCTGCTTGATCGCCACGACCTTCGGGTCGTTGGCCGTCTGGTTGAGCAAGCCGACCACCGCGTCGAAGCTCTCATAGGGATGGTGGACCAGGATATCTTTTTGGCGGATCGCCGCGAAGCAGTCGCCGTCGTGATCTCGGATACGCTCGGGAAAGCGCGGGGTAAATTTCGCGAACTCAAGGTCGGGGCGATCGCACTCGGCCAGGAGCTTGGTATCGGCAAGGTTCAGAATACCATCCACTTCGACCACTTTGCTCGAAGGTGTACGCAAGGAATCGAGCACGAAGTGGAGCAGCGGCTCGGGCATGTCGGCCAAAACCTTGAGCCGAACGACGCTGCCCCGGCGGCGGCGTTTGAGGGCGGATTCGAACAGCTAGACCAGATCCTCGGCCTCTTCTTGAATCTCGATGTCGCTGTTACGGATGATACGAAACTGACCCTGGCTGACCACGTCATGGCCAGGGAAAAACCGGCTCATAAATATCAGAGGCCAGCGGCGTGATCATGAGGAAGATCTCGGCGTTGAAGTGGCTCTCGAGCCGTGTCCGGCCCTCATCGTCGAGGCCGCCGGGCTCGACCACCGTGATTCCGTCGTCGCGCAATTCGCTGCGCAGCGCAAACCATCGCTGCTGCTGCTCGGTGATCAGGAGGTTCGCGTCTGCCACCACGCGGGTGAGCTGTTGGGCCGGCATCAACCCGTCTTGGCCCAATTCGGTGATTCCCGCCTCGACCTGGGCGAACAGGCCGGCGACACGAACCATGAAAAACTCATCGAGGTTCGCCGCCGAGATCGACAGGAAACTTAGCCTCTCGAGTAACGGATGGTCGGGGTTGGCGGATTCTTCGAGCACCCGGCTGTTAAAAGCCAGCCAGGACAATTTTCGATTGAAAACACGCTCCGGTGAATCCCTCCGACGCCGGCGCGCCATTTGCGCCACCCGCCTCTTCATCCTTCGCTATCTCAACCAGGAAGATATAGGATTCTATGTTTTAAATCATAATTTTAGAGTCTATTTCCCTAGGCAGAGTACGGCCGCACCCCGCTCCCGTTAATCGACGCGAGGACCCGCTGCCCCGGATATACCACTCGACGATTAGGATCTGGTGACGTCGAGGGCCTCGAGCACGCGACCGACCAGCGGCACGGTAATCCGCCGCTTTTCCGCTAGGGACGTTTCATCGAGCGCCTCGGCAAGCCAGCGGACCGCCTCGAACGAGCGCTCCATGCGGCTGACGGCGTAACGCACGACCTCGTCGGTCACACCAAGCTGGCGGTCGGCAAGCTGCTTGACCAACAGGGCCGAGAGCAGCGCATCGTCAGGCGAACCCAAGCCCACGGCGGGCAAGGCGTTGAGCCGAGAGCCCAGATCGGGTAGGCAAACCTGCCAGCGTCCGGGTGCCGGCTCACCCGTCAGCAACAGGTGGCGGCCCAATTCGACGGCGATATTGAGCAGGTTAAATAGTGCCGGCTCATCGACCCCGCGATCCACGCTCTCGATCACCAGCGCTGGCCTTTGTGCAAACAGGGTCCGTTCCGCACCCTCACCAAGTTCCGCGGCCTCGATCCGGCCGGCACCACTCATTGCCTGCCAGACATGGCTCAGATGCGTCTTCCCCGAGGCCGGGGGACCGTAAACCACGAGCGCCGACACGGGCCAGTCGGGCCACCGGTCGAGCCAAGCCACGGCATCCGCATTGCTCGCCGTTACCAGAAAATCTTCCCGCTCCAAAGCCGGGCGGGGTTCGAAATCGAGCGCCAGTTGGACCGGGCGGCTCACGGCGGGGACGCGCTTTCCGTCCGAGCAAAAGGAACAACCTCCCAACCTTCCGGGGTCTCTTCGAGATCGAGCTGCGCTTGGCGGAGCGCGGAGGCCATTCCCTCGGGAGCCCCAAGATAGCTCAGCCGAAGCAGTGCGCTATTATGCGAAAGCTCGCGCAACTCCACCGACCGGATGACCGACAGGGTCTCGAGGCGGCGGCGAATGTCGAGCCAGTCGGCAAGGCCCGCGATCGTCACACCGACATCGATCGTATTCTGCTGATCGAACTGCAACACGTTGACCTGTTTCCAATCTCCGTTCACCCGCCCGGCTACAGCGGCCACGGCCTGATCGAACAGGGTGCCCCAGCCCTCGGGTCCCGAGGGAAACTCGAGGTGAAGTCGCCCCGCCTGAGCGCTTCCCTCGCGCGAGAGCAAGGTCACGTCGAGCCGAAGCATCCCGGTATCCAGGTCCTTGCTCGGCACGGCAATAACCGACAGCGTCTCGCGCGCCCCGTAGCGTTCGGCGATGCGGTCGAGCGCCATGGTGTCGCCGGCCGACGCCTGTTCAACCCCCGCGAGGCGGACATCGGTTTCGTCTCCTATGGGCAGGATCAGCGGTACCAACCCTGCCGCCACCGCCGCACGCTTCCAGGCGTCCGCCCACGGGTTGGGGGTCCGCCACAGTCGGGACTCGGGCCCGACCGCCAGAATAGGCAACACGACGACCGGCCGACCCGGCGTTTCCGCGAACCGCAGGCCCGCATTCCTGAGCGCCATCCGAATGCTATCTGGTTTAAATTTTACATTCAAATTCGCCCTGTAGTGCGTTGAAGTAACGCTCTCATTTGATATTTCAAATCCACTGATCATCTGGGAAATTTGGGCATCGGAGAGGCGGGGAAGGCGACTGAGATCCTCGTCCAGCGCAAGCCGTTCGAAGACCTGGGTCAGACCTTCCCGATAGCCCGCCGTAAGCGCGTTGGCCCGGGCTAGGCTGGTGTCCGCCGCAGTTGCGTGGACCGCCACCCCAAGCACGAGGAACGGATCGGCCGCGGCCGCCGTTTCGCTTGCGGCAGCGCCGCAGCACAGGGCAAAAAGGACGAAAATAAAGGCCGTTACCCGGCGCGGTGCGCGCCCGGCGCGCCCCATTGCAAACCGGCCCGGATCAAGTATCTTCACGTTGAAGTGCACTCTTCCCTTCGGAACAAGAGCTTAGCACGGGCGAGGGTCTTATTAACAGCGAGTCCTACAAACGAGCCGGGGTCGACATCGATGCGGGCAATGCCCTGGTCGAGGCGATCAAACCGCTCGCCCGCGCCACGGCCCGGCCCGGCGCAGACAGCGAGCTGGGCGGTTTTGGCGGGCTGTTCGACCTCAAGGCAGCCGGCTTCGACGACCCGGTTCTGGTCGCGGGCACGGACGGCGTCGGGACCAAGCTCAAGATCGCCCAGGCCGCCGGGCGTCACGGCGGCATCGGCATCGACCTAGTCGCCATGTGCGTCAACGATCTCATCGTCCAGGGTGCGGAACCGCTGTTTTTTCTGGACTATTTCGCGACCGGTCGGCTCGAGGCTGCGGTGGCGGAGCAGGTCGTCGGCTCGATTGCCGAGGGTTGCCGCCAGGCGGGATGTGCCCTGATCGGCGGCGAAACCGCGGAAATGCCCGGCATGTACCCGACCGGCGAATACGATCTGGCGGGCTTCGCCGTCGGTGCGGTAGAGCGCCGCGACCTGCTGACCGGGGCCGAAATCGCGCCCGGCGATCTGCTGCTTGGCTTCGCCTCGAACGGGGTCCATTCCAACGGTTTTTCGCTGGTCCGCAAGATCGTCGAGGACGCCGGCCTCGACTATGACGCGCCCGCCCCCTTCGAGCCCGGCCGCTCCCTCGCTGAGAGCCTGCTCGATCCGACGCGGATTTATGTGCGGTCCTGCCTCGAGGGCTTACGCGCGGGCGGGCTTAAGGGCCTCAGCCACATCACCGGCGGTGGCCTGATCGACAACCCGCCCCGGGTCCTGCCGGCGGGCATGGCCGCGAGCATCGACGTCGCCTGCTGGCCTCTGCCGCCGGTCTTCGGCTGGCTTGCCCAGACCGGCGAGCTGCCAGCGAGCGAACTCGCGCGGAGCTTTAATTGCGGTATTGGCATGATCGCGGTCGTTTCGCCCGAACGAAGCGCTGCGCTGTCGGAGCTGTTTACGGCGTCCGGCGAGACAGTTTATGCGATCGGCGAGGTCATCGCGCAGGCCGAGGGCGAGCCCGCGGTGCGCCTCGAGCGTACGGAGGCGGCGTGGCCCGGCTAAAATGCGCGGTGCTGATTTCCGGGCGGGGCTCCAATCTCCAGGCCCTGCTTGAGGCCTGCGCCGAGCCCGCCTTTCCCGCCGAAATCGTGGCCGTCGTCTCAAACCGGGCCGACGCGGGCGGACTTGAGCGCGCGAGCGCCGCCGGCATCGCCACCCGGGTGATCGATCACCGCGAATACGAGGGTCGCGACGCGTTCGACGCCGCGCTCGACAGTGTGCTTCGCGAGATGGGCAGCGAATTCATCTGTCTTGCCGGCTTCATGCGGCTGCTGGGCAGCGCCTTCGTCGCTGCCTGGTCCGACCGGATCCTGAATATACACCCTTCTCTGCTGCCTGCCTTTAAGGGGCTCGACAGCCACGAGCAGGCGCTTGCGGCGGGCGTCCGCCTGAGCGGCTGCACGGTCCATTTCGTGCGCGCCGAGCTCGATGACGGGCCGATCGTGGTGCAGGCGGTAGTGCCCATCCATCCGGATGATAATGCGGAGCGTCTCGCAGCCCGGGTGCTCGAGGCCGAGCATCGCTGCTATCCCCTGGCGCTCCGCCTGGTGGCCGAGGGCCGGGCCCGCATCGACGGCGCGCGTGTGGTTCTGGACGACGCGCCCGGCGCTAAGGGTGTCATGATCAACCCAGAATCGGGCTAAGCGGCGGGCGAGCCAAAGTGCGGACATGAAAATGGCCCGGCGGGGGAGAACCGCCGGGCCGCTGGTCTTCCAGGTCTAGGTCAGGGAGAGAAGATCAGACCGCAGTTTTAGTCGACCAAAATTTCTCGACCGCGCTGCCGAAGCCGTTGGTGAAAGGCGTCTGCATACGGTTTGCTGCGCCAGACGAAATTTCCTGGGTTTCCGAGATCTTGGCGACGTATTTCTCGAAGGCGCTCTTGGCGTAGCCGCTCTGAAGGTCGGCAGCGTCCTTGGGCGTCTTGCAGCCCGAAAGGGCCTTTGCCGCAACCATGCCGTCCTCGATCTGGGCCTGGGCAAACTGCAACCAGCTCTCGCTGACCGCGCCGTAGCTCTTGGCCGCGAGGTCGGCGTTGATGACCATGGCGTCAAGTGCCTGCTTGCCCATGTCGGCCGCGTCCTCAAAACCCTTCGCGTAGGCCTTCCGGGTCTCGTCACTGGAAGTCTTCGTCATTCTCAACCCTTTCCGGCAACGACCCTTCGCCGTTGCATTTGTCTGTGTCGGTCGGCGCCGCGGGCTCTTATCACGTCGCCCTGGCACGCTCACTGGCTTATGCTGCGTTGCAATAATAGGGCGTAACATAGGCGTAACCTCACCACAGTCAATCATTTTTTGCTGCACTGCAGCAAAATAGATTATTCTCTAGCCTGTTGTCTATTATAAACAGAATTAAGAATCGTCTTCGGATCCCGATAAATTCGAAAATTTTATCGCAATCGCTATTTGTGGCGGAAAATGATCCGTCCCTTGGACAGGTCGTACGGGGTCATCTCGACATCGACCTTGTCACCGACCATCACGCGAATCCGGTATTTGCGCATCTTGCCGGCGGTATGGGCAATGATCTCGTGTTCGTTCTCGAGCTTCACCCGAAACATTGCGTTCGGCAGCTTCTCGATCACGGTCCCGCCCATTTCGAGCAAGTCTTCTTTAGCCATTAACTCCCCACTTCTGTCATCTGGGCTCATCTTCTAGCGCAAGCGAGGGCTAAACGAAAGACCTCCCTGACCCGCGCGGATTACGGTGTTAGCGATTCATAGAGCGGGTTGGTCCAGGAGCGCATCGAATTCTGCAGGCTGTGCACGCCGCCTTTGACGAACACCCCGTCACCATCGAGCTCGAAACGGAAGATGACGATTTCATCGTTTTCCTTGGCGAGCGAGACTTCGCTGGCCAGGGTTTTCTTAAGCCCCTCGCCCTCGAGTCGAACGCTGACGATTGCGCTGACCGGAACAGTGTAGACCCCTCGGCGTTCCGATAGAGATGGACGTTGACCTGGTATTCGCCCTCGAGAGTAGGAGATCTCGTAACTATCTTCCGAAACGCCCGCCGAGTGGCTGAGATCGTCGCGCAACAGGTTGAAAATACGCCCACCCTTGTTGGAATAGCCCACGGCCACGTCGTTGGGCGCGCCCGGACCCACAAATCGACATCGACATTGATGTCATCGGGCCAGTGCGAGCAGAATGGCGTCGCGAAATACCGTATTGCCAGAATTCTTATCGAACGGATCAGGATAGTGCATGGGCTTCGCCCAACTCGATGATCGCGTTCATCAGCATCACCGTAGCGGTCGAAAGAAGCCGGTAATTAACCATCAGCCAGAGGCTGAATACGGCGCCCGCGAATATCGTATAGAGCGCGACCGACATGCCCTTGACCAGCAGCGAGACCATTGGCGCCACGTTGTCGAGTTCGGTCACCGTCTCGGGCCGGACAACCCGAAAGCGCGATGATGAAGCCGATGACCGTACCGATCAGGCCGAGGAAGACAAGACTGTTGGCGACGTAGCGCACCACGGCGATGCGCATGCCGTAGCATTGGCGCAACGAATCGGCCGAGATCGCCCGGTTGTTCGCCGTTCTCTGTCGTGCCGCGGAAACATAGCGCCCGACGAAATACGCAGCCAGCGCCGCAGTGCCCGGCTGGTCTGCACGATCTTCCAGGCGCTCAGGAACAGGCCAAAGATAAAGACCGCATAAATTACCAGGGTCAGCCGCGTCGGATCGTTTCTGGTGACGAGGCCGATCCAACCCTGCGCCGCCGCCGCCGAGAGCAGCGCCGCTCCGATGAGGTTGACGAGGATAAAGCGGAGAAAAAGTACGTATTTGTAGCGACCAACCATGGAACCGCCCGCTCGCCCGGTGGCCAGACCCGTGGCATCGTCTGTCATACATCTCCTCCCGACGGAGCCGCTTGATTGCCCGCCGAACGGTCAGATCCGGCGGTTTGGAGGAGTATGATGCCTAATTGAACTGCTTCTCCAACGCATCGGCGAAGTCGAACAGGCTCATGGTCGCGCCGTAGGTCGCGTAGTTGTACATGGGCGCGTCCGAATCCGTGTTGATCGCGATGATCGTCTCAATATGCTTCATGCCGAACAGGTGCTGCACCGCGCCCGAGATGCCCAACGCGATGTAGAGCTTGCAGTTCGATGCCACCTTGCCCGATTGCCCGACCTGATGGGGCTTGGGCAGCCAGCCCGAGTCCGCGACCGGGCGCGAACAACCTAGCGTAGCACCCAGCCGCTCGGCGAGCTCCTTGAAGCGCGGCACGTTGTCCGGATCTTCGATGCCGCGGCCGATCGAAAGGATGAATTCGGCCTTAGTGATGTCGAAATCCGCCGGCGGCGGGTCGCGATATTCGACATGGGTGCTTACTGCCTCAACGCCCGAGGTATCCACGTCGACGGCCGCAATCGTGGCCGAGCCTCCCGCCTCAGGCACCTCGAAGGTCGCTCCGCGAAGGGTCAGCGCAACCACGGTCTTCTCGGGGAAGACCAGTTCCATCTGGACCTTGGCGCCGTAGCCGCTGCGGATCGCGACGATATCGGCGCCCTCCGCCTCGACCCCGAAGACGTCCGAGGCGAAGCCCGCACCCAGCCGCGCCGCAACGGCTGCCCCGTAAGCCATGCCGTTAACGCTGTGGCCCATGAATATTGCCCGCGGCTCCTTCTGCGCGCCGACCTGGCAGACCACCTCTTCGTAGAGGTTGGAATCGAAATGGGCGGCCTCGGTGACGACGGTGACGATTTCATCGACACCCTCGAGGTTGACCTTCTCCGCAAGCGCAGGCGCGTCGGCGCCAATCAGGAGAACCGTCAATGGCCCGCCGATCTTGTCCTTGAGTGCAACGGCCGCACCGATTATCTCACCCGTAATGTCACGCACCTCGCCCTGGAGATGTTCGCCGACGACGAGAATACCAGCCATGATTCAGCCCCCCATCTTTTCGCGAATGATTTCTGCAATCTTGGCCGCGACATCGTCGGGACTGCCTTCAAGCATTTCGGCCCGGCCGCTCGCCTCTGGCACGTACATGCGACGCACCGTATAGGCGCTGCCTTCGTCGAGAACGCTCGCCCCGTCGACCACGTCCAGTGGCTTCTTCTTGGCGTCCTTGATCATGCGCATAGTCGCGTAACGCGGCTCGTTGGCGCCGGTCTGGATCGCCACCACCGCGGGTGCGGCCATCTCGAAGGCATGACCCATGCCGCCTTCTAGCTCACGCATGACCTTGAGCAAGCCCGCGCCGTCCCAGTCCATCTCCAGCACCACCGCCGTATGCGGAATGCCGAGGATGCGCGCGAGCGCCGTTCCGGTCGCGCCTTGCGCCTGGTCCGCGGATTGCGCGCCGGTCAGGATCAAATCGGCCTCCTCGAGCTTGGCGACGCCAGCCAGCGCCCGCGCCACGGTCACCGGATCGGCGCCCGCAAGGCTGTCGTCCCACACCCGCACGCCCCGGTGTGCGCCCTTGGCCATCACCTTGCGCAGCGTGGCCTCGGCGCGTTCCGGGCCGACCGTCACCACGACCACTTCGCCGGAACCCAGCTTCTCGATGGTCTGGAGCGCCGCTTCGAGCGCCGTGTCGTCCCACTCGTTGAGGATGAAGTCGAAGAATTCCTCCTTCACATCCAGCCCGTCGTCGGTAAATGCGAATTCGTCGCCCAGCGTACCCACTTCTTTCACGGCGACCATGATGCGCGGGCCGTCTTTGGCGGGGATTTCGTAACCGGGCAGGATCGCTGGGGTGATCGGACTGCCTCCCCAGGCCTCTGCTGCCGCCGCGGACGCCGTCGCCGGAGCGGCCACCTCGGCGGTCGGAGCAGCAGCCAATGCAATGGCGCCGGAGCCCAGCTTCTTCGCCACGGCCTCGGCCACCTGATCGGCCAGCTTTTCGGCGATCTGCTTGACGATCACGTCGGCGACTCGCGCCGAGGCGGCATCGGTGATGCGCTCGACGAGGCTGGGGACGTGCTTGAGATCGATGTTCTTGAGATCGATCGCCTCGGCGACGAGCTCAGCGAGGTCGGCGACCTCGAAATCCGCCTCGTGGCCGCTGGTCTTTCGTGCGTCCTCAAACATGGTCAGATCCTTTGGGCAGCAGGTAACAAAAATATCTATACCACCGAGACCGGCGGCTTCGTGTATCCGGTTTTCCGAGGGCTTCTCGGTGCCTGGGGTGTCGGGGATCCAGATGCGTCCCCCACCCGCGCCGCAACAGAACGAATTGTCGCGGTTGCGTGGCATTTCCACGATAGTGCAGCCGATCGCCTCGAGCACGGCGCGCGGCTCGTCGTAATTGCCGTTGAGCCGGCCGAGATGACAGGGATCGTGCAGGGTCACCCGCTTGTTGAGGGGAGTGACGACCTTGAGTGCACCGCTTTGCAAAAGCTCGGCCAGCACGGCGCTGTAATGGCGGATCGGCGCGACATCGCCGAAGTCGGGATACTCGTTCTTGATCGTGTTGTAGCTGTGCGGATCGGTCGTGATGATCTGCTGGAATCCCTTCGAATTCCCCATTTGCTCGAGATTGTGCTCGACGAGGCTCTCATAGAGCCCCTCCTCGCCGACCCGGCGGACATCGTTGCCCGCGGTGCGCTCGCCCTCGAGCAGCAGGCCGTAATCGACTTTGGCTAGCTTGAGCAGGCGGGCCACGGTCTGGCTGACCTTCTGGTTACGCGGATCGAACGACGCGTAGTCGCCGACGAACCAGAGATTGTCCGCCGCCTCCTCGCGAATGTCCTTGACCGGGAATTCCAGCGCATCGACCCAGGCGGCACGCTTACGCGGGTTATCCGCGAAGCTGTTACCCAGATTCGCAATGTTTTCCATGGTCGCCTGGAGCAGCGGGTCCATATCGCCCTGGTCGACCAAGTGGCGGCGCATGTCGATGATGATTGCGGGATGCTCGATGCCGACCGGGCAAATTTCCTGACACGCCCCACACGAGTAGCACGCCCACAGGGTGTCCTTGTCGATGATATCGCCGATCAGCTCGCTGCCTTCGCGCGAGCGTCCCATCGCCTTGTCGTTGAAGACTCGCAGATCGAGGATCAGGTCGCGCGGGCTTAAGGGGTAGCCCGCGGTGCGTGCGGGGCAGGCATCGTGGCATTTGCCGCATTTCGTGCAGGCGTCGAAGTTGAGCATGTTCTTCCACGAGAACTGCTCGACACGCGAGATACCGACCTCTTCGGCGTCCTCGGGAATTCGCGACAGGCGGCGCAGCGGCCGCTCGTCTCGCACCGAGAGCGAACCCATCACGGCGATGATATGCTTGGCCTTGTTCCACGGAATGGCGGCGATGAAGGCGAGCGCCAGCATGCCGTGGATCCACCAGTTCACCGCCCGGATACCCTCCGCGGTCGCCTCGCTCATACCGAGCCCGGCCAAGACTTTCCAGATCACCCAGCCTACCGGAGACCAAGCCGCCCAAGCGGGCTGCTCGTGCAGCAGCCGCACGCCTTCCTGGAGGAATCCCGTCACCGCGATGACCAGCAAAACGGTCATGAAGACCCAGTCCTCGCGCTGCCAGTAACGGGCGATTGCGCGGGGTTCTTCTTCCTCGCGGTAGCGGCGCACATAGTCGAGCTTGGGCAGATTGAAGCTGGCGCGACGCCACATCATCAGCGCGATGCCTATAATCATGCCCAGGCCCCCGATATCGAGCGTCAGGCTGAAGATCAGGTAGAACGTGCCTTTCCAGAACGAGGTTCCGAACAGGGGCTCGGTAATATCGGAATCGACCGTGATGATCGAGGTGCCGATGAAGAGGATGACGAAGCCGTAGAAAATCTTGGAGTGGCTGGCCCCCGCATAGCGGTCGCGCCGGCGCACCGTGCGCTGGCTGAACAGGTCGACCCACATGCGCCAGAAGCCGCGCCAGACATCGACCGGGGTCCGCGCCTTCTTGCCACGTGCGTACTTGATGAAGTGTCGGGCGAAGCCATAGAGGAAGATCGCGATCGCCATGAAACCGATGGCGTAGAAGGCCGAATAGGCCGCCCCGTCGACGTTCCAGAAGAGTTCACGAGTTTCCATCGTACCCCGACCGGCTGTTTGTCTTATGGATCGGTCGCCCGATTGCCCAAAAATAGAGAGGCCGCAGCGCACCGCCTCCGGACAGCCGCGCGAGCCTCTCATAGCGCGCCCGATTTATACCGTTATCGTCGTCGCTTTGTCACGCTGCCAGAAGGCACAAGCCGGCTGATTTGGTGACAAAATTACCCGGAAACCCGCAAAATTAATTGATCCAAGTCAATCCCGCCCCGGCGGGCCCTGTCGGTAGCCCGTTATAAGCGCCGCAAGCGGGCGTTTAGGCGACGCATCTCACGCCACCGCAAGCCCCGATCGCTAACCTCGCGAACTGACCCAGATCAAGGCGGCTCCACGCGTCAACCCACAAACTTTCCGCGGCACCAACAGAAAGGAGCAGCCATGGCACCCGATAAGTCACCGGGCGTTATCGGAGAATTGGCCGGTGCCGTTGCCGAGAGTGATCGTCTGGCAGCGCTCAAGGCCCGTTTCGAAAGCCGCGATCCCCAGGAGATTGAACGCACGTTGGCCGATCTCGGGCTGACCTGCAGCGGCTACACCCCGGCCGAGCCGGACGGCCCGATCCTCCACCACCTTTTGCCCGAGATGCTCAAGCGCCTTTAAATTAATGGCAAGGCGGCGTGGGAGGATACGAAATTCATGCAGAAGCTGCGCAAGGCCTGCTACGGTTGTCAGATGGTCGCCCGCCACCGCTGCCAGGTTTGGCTCGGGTGGGAGGGGGCGGAAGACGGCTACCGCGAGTTCTGCACCCATGCCGAAAAGCGCGACGAGTTACCGCGCAAGAAATAACCCGCACCACCTCCTCCCCGTGCCTCCCCGGCCCGGCAATTCTGCCATGACCGGAGGCTTCTACTTGTGCTAACTTTCCCCCCGAAAGAGACTGGGGTTTTCCACCCTTGTCTAAAAAGTAAGGAGAGTGGAGATGGCGGGATTTTCTGAAGAAAAACGCAAACGGCTTCACGCGTTGGCGGACCGCAGTTTTTACGACGTCACCCATCCCGGCATGAAGGCGTTTCTCCAACGCATGGAGAAGGAGAAAGGCCCGACCCTCGAGGAAATCGACGGCGGCACCGCGCCCGACAGCTATTACAACGCACCACGCCACCGCAATCTCGAAGAAATCGACGTCGCCGTAGTCGGCGTGCCCTACGAAACCACCGCTCCGCTTCGCGCCGGAACTAAATTCGGGCCCAAGCTGATGCGCGAATGGTCAGTCTTCCGAGGCCCCGTGCACGACGTCTGGCAAACCATCCCCTTCGAAATTTGCTCCGTTGCCGACTATGGCGACGTCGCACTACCCAGCCCCCACAGTGCGGAAGATTGCGTCAATGACGTCTCCGCGGTCTATGCGGAGTTCCGCGAGCACAACATTGCGCCGCTCTCAATCGGCGGCGTCCATACGCTCACCCATCCTGTGCTACGCGGCCTGTCCGCCGGCGAGCCGGTCGGCTGCGTGCATATCGATGCCCATGCCGATTCCGCGCCGGGCGTCTACCAGGGCACCAAGTACAACGACTGCGCACCGTTCGTAAATGCCGTGCTCGACGAGGCGATCGACCCCGAGCGGACGGTCCAAATCGGCATTCGCAACGGCATGACACCTTATTGGGACTTCTCCACGGAATCAGGCATGCGCGTGATCCACGCACACGAGTTCTTCGACATCGGCGTCGAAGGCACCCTGGCCGAGATTAAGCGGGTCGTGGGCGACGGACCATTCTATTTTACCCTCGACGTCGACGGGATCGATTCGACCTACTTCCCGGGCACCCAGCTTCCCGAGCCCTTCGGCCTGACTAGCCGCGAGATGGTCCAGCTTATCCGCGGCTTGCGCGGCATGGATCTGATCGGCGCCGACATCGTCGAGCTTTCGCCGCCTTACGATCCCCACGGCATCTCGGCCAATCTCGGTTCGGCCATCGGCTTCGAACTGCTCTGCCTGCTCGCCGAATCCCACGTCGCGCGCCACGGCCAGAAGCACCAGACCCACTGGTCATGACGCGAAATTGGTTTTAGAACGGACCCGAATGTAACGCTGATGAGCACCGTAGAGACTCGCAACATCACCAAATTGTTCGGCGACGTGCTCGCGGTCGACAGGATTGATCTGGCAGCAAAAGAGGGCGAGTTCCTCGTCCTTCTCGGGCCTTCGGGCTGCGGCAAGAGCACCTTGATGCGCATGATCGCAGGCATCGAGGACCCTACCTCCGGCGATGTCGTGATCGACGACCGCATCGTGACTGACCTGCCGCCGCGCGCGCGCAACGTCGCCATGGTGTTCCAGAACTACGCTCTCTACCCTCATCTCTCGGTCTATCGGAACATTGCCTTTCCGCTCAGCACCCAGGGCGTGCGCCGGGCGGCCATCCGCGAGCGGGTCAACTGGGCCGCGAAGATGTTCAAGATCGAGCATTTGTTGGGGCGTAAGCCCCGCCAACTCTCGGGTGGCGAACGCCAACGGGTTGCCCTCGCCCGCGCGCTAGTCCGCGAGCCGGTGGTATTTCTTCTCGACGAGCCGCTGTCGAATCTGGATGCCAAACTCCGCCATACCGCCCGGGACGAAATCCAACAATTCCAGCGCCGGATCGGGACAACCACCATCTACGTGACTCACGATCAGGTAGAGGCCATGGCACTGGGTGATCGCATCGAGGTTTTGAATGGAGGTCGGGTGTGCCAGCTGGGCACGCCGGATGAGGTCTACCATCATCCCGCCGATACCTTCGTCGCCACGTTCATCGGCTCACCGCCCATGAACCTCGTGGATACCGATAGCGTCACGCTCGGCTTCCGGCCCGAAGAGTTCCTGCCCCGGGAGGTCTTCACTGGCGAGGGCGAGACTATGGATCTCCCCTTCCGCGTCACAAGGGTCGAGAACCTGGGGGCTGACCGTCTGCTCTACGGCATGCTTGAGGGGGCCCATTCCGAGGCCAAAGTCGTGGCCGAGCTGCCATCGATGGTGACGACGACGATCGAACCGGGCGAGTGCTACAATTTTCGGGTCAAACAGGCGAGCGTGAGACATTTTGACCGCGAAACCGGGCGCCGCCTCGACGGGGCTCCGTAAGCGGACCGTGTTTGTCTATTTCTGCTCCAGCCGCTTGTACGCCAGCAGATACAGAACCGCGAAGACACCCATAAAGATAACGATCAAACCGCCGATCGCGGCGGCCCGGTCGAAGCGGTAGGTATGGAAGGCAACCTTGTAGACGTAGGTGGCCAGCACCTCGGACGATTTAGCGGGCCCGCCGTGGGTCATGATCCAGGCCATGTCGAAAAACCGGAACGTCCACAGAAAATCCAGCAGACAAATCGTCAGGATCACCGGCAACAGGTGAGGAAGGGTGATGAACCAGAACTTCCGCCAGGCGCCGCCACCATCGACTTCGACCGCCTCGTAAAGCTGGCCGGGAATGTTCTGCATGCCGGCCAGAAGCGTCAAGGTCAGGAAGGGGTACCAGTTCCAGATGCTCGTGATCGTCACGGCAACCAGCGCCGTCCCGGGCATGCCTAGCCAGTTCGTCGTCCAACTCGCTAGGCCGACCCCGCGTAAAACTTCGTTCAACAGTCCGTATTGATCCTGGTAAATGAGGATCCACAGCACCGAAACCGCGGCCGGCGGAAACAGCCACGGCGCAAACTGAACCCCGCGCCAGAACGACAGCGCCTTGATGCCCCGATTGAGTAGCAGGGCGAAGCCCATGCCGATGACCAGGTGGCCTAGCACCGTGAAGCCCGAGAAGAAGAAGCTGTGGCTCGTCGCGCTCCAGAACGGCTTCTGGTTGAGCGCCCAGGCATAGTGTTTCAGGCCGACAAAGCTCTCTACGCCCCTCATCTCCTCAAAGAAGCCCATCTTCAGGCTGACGAAGAGTGGCAGCACGCCTGCGGCGAACAGGAAGAGCATGGCCGGGAGCGTAAAGGGCATCCACTCAGCCTTGCGCAGCGTTTTGGACTTGATCAACGCCATACGACCTCCCTACCCCTTCACGCCGCCGGCGATCATGCCCCGGACGAAGACGCCCTGGAAAATCGCAAACACGACCAACAATGGCAACGCGGTGAGAAAGCTCGTTGCCATCAGCTCTTCCCAGCTCACCACGTAGTGACCGATCAAGAGGTTGAGCGCGACCGTGATGGGCCGCGCCTCAAGACTCGCCGTGAAGGTCAGGCCATAGACAAACTCCTGCCACGCCATCAGGAACGCGAAAATTCCCGCGGCAAGCATGCCGCCCCAACTCAAGGGCAGCGTGACCCGGGTAAACGTCTTGAACGACGAGCAGCCGTCAACTTTCGCGGCGTCCTCGATTTCCTTCGGGATGCCGTCGAAGATGGTTTTCAGGATCAGAATGCAGAACGGCAAGGTGAGGGTCGTATCGACGAGAACTAGGGCAACCCACGTGTCCATCAGCCCCGCGGTCTTCAGAAACGGGAAGTAGCTGAGAACCAGAATTTCCATCGGGATGATCTGAGTGAACAAAATCATTACGATGAACATGCCCGACATCTTGAATTTGAAGCGCGACAGCCCGTAAGCCGCGAGAGATGCAAGAAACAGCGTGATAAGCGCTGTCAGCGACGAGATGATGAAGCTGTTCCGATAGGGCAGCATAATGTTGTCGTTCGAGAACACCTCCAAGAGATTCTTGAAGGTGACCCGTTCGGGAATGATGCGGTCGAAAAGCAGATCGTGGGGTGTCAGCGCCACCATGACCATGTAAAAGACCGGCGCGAGGACAATAACGATCCCAATGGAAAGCGCGATGTAGGTAAGGATCTCGCGCCGTTTTTTTCGTCTTCCGGCCATGCCCCGCTCGCTAAGTTTTATGCCCTGCTGTCGTAGGAGAAAGGGGCAGCCAATAACTATCTTATTGACCGCCCCTTGCCCTATCCCTTAGCGACGGGGGTCTTACCTTCCGTCACGCAAAGCTTGCTACGCTAGATCATCAATAGTAGCGAGCTCCCAGTTCGCCGTAGCGCTCTTCCCACTCTCCGTACAACGCTTCCCAGGCTGCAGCGACCGTATCCATGCCTTCCTGGGCTGTCTTCTCGCCGAACACGACGAGATGCAGCTCGGTCCTGAAGGCGTCGACCGCTTCAAATAGTGCAGGCGGCATCTCCCGGTAAGGGCTGTATGCGTTGGGCAAATTGGCCTGGTCGATCGCGACGACGAGTTGATCGGCGTTGTTAATCTTTCCAGCCTTGATCACGTCGTTCCAGACATCCTTGCGAGTAATGAAAAACGGCCAATTCTCCACGATCAGCTTCTGGCTCTCGAAGCTTGTCAGGTGCTTGATCAGCTTCCACGACGCTTCCGGGTTCTCGCTCGTTGCAGAAATCGCGTATGTGCTGTCCCCGCCCATGAGCATGGCACCCGATGTCTTACAGACCGGCATCTTGGCAACGCCCCACTCAAAGTCTGGAGTATAGCCCGCGATAACCGACGGCACGCCGTTCCAGTCGGGGATCATGGCGATCTTTCCCGTCGAGAATTCAGTCCGCAGCTTCTGCATATCGGTCGAGGTGAACGACGCAAGCAACCCTTCGTTGGCCAGATCGACGATGTATTGTACAACCTCGACAGCCTCAGGGCTGTTGATATGGAACTCGCCGTCTACCCGCCCAATCCGGGCTTCGTTCGCGTAGAATAGCCAGCCGAGAGATAGCCATAGCTCGGGGCCGTTGCCGTTCAGGCCCAGCCCGTACATCTCGGGCGGGTTATTGAGCTTGCGCGCGAAATCCACCATCTCGTCGCAGGTCTCCGGCGCCCGGGCCGGCAGGCCCGCGGCCTCGAAGGCGGTCTTGTTCCAAGCCATTACGTTGGTCAGGCCCATCAAGGGAAGCGTGTAGACGTGATCCTTGTAGGTGGTATCCGCCCAGGACTCGTACGCCGCCATGACGTCTTCGCCGTTAGCTAGGTCTTGAGCGATGAAGTCATCAAGCGGCATGATCCAGCCTTCCTCGGCGAAACGAGCAAGCTGGGTTGGAACCCAAAGCTCAAAGGTGTCCGGCATCGCGCCGGCCCGGGCCGAGAGTTCCATCTTCTGAATCAGTTCGACGAAGTTGATGTCTTCAACCTGAAGCTCGGTGTCGGGATTTTCTGCCCGGAAGCGGTCGAAAACCGTACCCATGACCGTCGGCATCTCGGTCGAGCGCCAGTTCCAGTGACTGACGGTATCACCGGCCGATGCTGGGACGGCACTAAAACAAAGTATACTAGCGGCCAACAGACCGCCCAGTACAACACTAGAAATTCTTCTTTTCTTCAGAAACTTAATTAGATCTCCCATAATCTCCCCCTATTTTTCCATAACGCGAAGAAAATATTATTGTTTTTATTATTTATCTATATAGATCTAAATCCTACCAGCTATCAATATGAACGAGCAATGGTTTTAATTTTTTGCAACAACACCTCACCAGTAGCGATAGCAAATTGTTGTCCTACCATGCACCTAACTATTAAATACGGGCCCGTAAGCCCGCGTGGATTATCCAATAAATATTTTAAAGCCGGCCGCCATGGGGAGTTCGACCTGCGATGACGAGTGACGAACATACCGACGTCGTAGTGGTCGGAGCCGGCCACAATGGCCTAGTCTGCGCCAACTATCTCGCCCGCGCCGAGCTCAGGGTTCAAGTCGTCGAGGCGCGCCCAATCATCGGCGGGGCGTGCACCAGCGAAGAGTTGATACCCGGCGGCACGTTCTCGTCCTGCTCGTTCATCCAGATGATGCTTCAGTCCGAGATCGTCGTCGATCTCGAACTGGAAAAATACGGTCTTCGCTCCGTCGCGCCTGAAATGCAGGAAATGGCGATCTGGGAGGACGGCGACCACGTATTCCTGTGGCAGCAAATCGACCGGACGCTGAAATCCGTCGAGCGCCACAACAAGCCGGACGGCGCGAACTTCATGCGGTTCGCAACCCGCCTACAACGCTTCGGCGACTTAACCCGTCATATGCATCTGAGCGATCCGCCGAGCGTCGAACACTTGGAATCCGTGTTCAGCGACGCCGGGGAATCCGACCTCTTCGAAGAATTCATCCTGCTCTCGGCGGAAGAATTGATTGAGCGCTATATCGAATCCGACCGGCTGCGCGGGTTGATGATGTTCATGGGCATGGTCTCGACTTGGGGCGGTCCACGAACCCCGGGCACGGCTTACGTTTACGGCTATCACGCTCAGGGCGAATTCGAGGGGCATTTCGGCCGTTATGGCCTGCCCGAGGGCGGCATGGGCGCAATCAGCGGGGCACTGCAGAACGGCCTTGAAGCGCACGGCGGTTCCGTTCGCACCGGTGCCCCCGTGCGCGAGGTTCGCGTCGAGAACGGTACCGCGACAGGCGTGGTACTGGAATCCGGCGAGGTCATCAGCGCCAAGATTGTGGTCTCGAACGCCGATCCGATCCGCTCCCTAGTCGACCTGCTGCCCGAAGGCGCCTTGCCGCCGGAGGTCCGTGCGGCCGCAAGGGGCATCTCGACGGGCGGGTCGATGGCGCGGATCCACCTCCTGATCGACGAGCTTCCCGATTACGTCGGCTTCCCGGCAGGCGAACAGGGCCCCCAGCATCAGGGGCTGGTGATCCTGGGTCCGAGCCCGGCGGGTTACGAAAAAGCCTGGCAAGCCGAGAAGCGCGGCGCGTTTCCGGACGATTACGTGATCGAGGCGCTGATCCCCTCGGTCACCCACCCCGGACTCTGCGAACCGGGCCTACACACCCTTTCGCTCGGCGTCCAGCAGCTCCCCTTCGAACTCGCCGAGGGCGACTGGCACAACCGGAAGGAGGAATGGGCCGACCTCGTTATGGCAATCTACTCCCGCTACGCGCCCAATATCCGCGAGCATACGCGGGGCCGCCATGTAATTACGCCGCTCGACCTCGATCGAGAATACAACATCACCGGCGGCAACATCTTCCACATGTCCATGGTCGGAACCGAACACCTCTTCGCCAACCGACCGATCCCGGCGGCGAGCGGCTATCGCACGCCGGTTGCGAACTACTTCCTGTGCGGCTCGGGCAGCCATCCCGGCGGTGGCGTCTCGGGCGCGCCGGGCCACAACGCGGCGCACCGCATCCTCGCCGACCTCGCTGGCGAGTACGACCTCGCCGCGACCCGGGCCAAGGAGAGCCAGGGTGCCGTGGTTGGCGGCCTGCTGAATACGGAGATCGGCCAGAAGTTCGGCTATCAGATCGCGCGCTCGCGCGTATTTCGCACGCTCTCCGAGCGCCTCAACCGAACGAGCAAATTCGACTAGAACGCGCGCCTAGAGATCGATCTCCACCACGGGGCGGGCATCGCCCAGCTTCGGGTACGTTTCGTGCCCCCAGATTTGGCGTTCCCGGATGAAGGGCAACGGATATTGCGGGTGCGGCCCGTCGAACTCGCGAGCCAGCCGGTGGCCATCATAGATCGCGTTCATGCATTGGCGCGGTGCGTGGCAATCGCCGATCCGGTAGACCGCCTGCACCTCGTTCTCCGCCCACTCGCCTTTTCGCACCTTGAGCTTCTTGAAGAGCCCGTTGTTGGGGATCCGCGTGGTGCAGATGATCACTGTATCGCACTCGATCTCAACTAGATGATCGGTCTCGCGCCGGTTCCACTTTCCGGGCTCGATTTCATAGAGCTCCGGTGAATCGCGATAAAGGTAGAACAGCTGGATCTTGCCCGGCAGGACCGCGTGGCCCCAATGGTTGCGCATATGGGTGATGTTCTTCTCGTACATCAGCCGCTTGTTATTTGTCGCCTCCATCGTATAGAGCGTGTATTCGTTGACCTCGTTCATATTGGTCACCATCGTGACCGCGGACTTGCCCTGGTCGGCCATCAGCTCGGCCATGGCGATGCCCGTGAAGTGGCCCTCGCCGTCGAGCACCACGACCCGCTCGCCGGTCGCTTTGCCGTCCATCACCTGCTCGGGCGTACAAACATTGGGCAGCGAGGCGTCGGCCCCGGGGATGGGCTTGTGGATCTCGGGGCCCATACCGTTGGTTGCCCAGTGCGCGCCGGTCGCGATCACCACCTTGTCGGCGCCGTACGACAGCACATCGTCAGCCGACATTTCGCCGACCCCGAGATGAACCTCAACATTCTTGAGCTTGCCGAGTTGGATTTCCCGGTAGGTGGTGACCCGGCCCCACTCAGCGCAGCGCGGATAGCGCGCGACCCGCTTCCAGTGCCCGCCCAGATCCTTATCGGCCTCGCACAGATGGACGTCGTAGCCGCGCATACCCAGCACGCGGGCGCATTCCATACCCGACGGACCGCCACCCACGACGAGCACCGAGCAGGGATCCTTTGTCTTCTCGAACTTCTCGGGATGCCAGCCACGCCGGTATTCCTCGCCCGAGGTCGCGTTCTGAGTGCAGCTCAAGAGCGCCTGCTGCTGCATGCGCGAGACGCACATGTTGCAGCCGATGCATTCGCGAATATCTTCGTTGCGGCCTTCTTCGATCTTCTTGGGCAAGTAGGGGTCGGCGATCGAGGGCCGCGCCGCACCGATAATGTCGCACTGGCGATCGTTGATCACGCCAATCATATCGTCGGGGCTGGTGAAGCGACCGTTGTTCACCACCGGCACGTCGCCTACGATCCCCTTCACGTCTTCAACGAAGGGCTTCATCCAGTTCGTCTTGCGAAACCGCGAGCTCGCCGCATCCTCGCCCGCCCACTCCTCGTAATCGCCGATCTTGACCGACCAGGCGTCGAGCAGCCCTTCGGCGTGGAGCAGTTCGACGATGGTCAAACCCTCCTCGAAATACTGCAGCGACAGAGCGCCCAGGATATCGTCGGTCTCGTAGCGGATCGAGATCGCGCTCGACGACCCGCAGGCCTCGCGCACCTCGGTCAGGCATTGAATGGCGAAGCGCAGCCGGTTCTTGAGCGAACCGCCCCAGCCGTCGTCCCGATAGTTGTAGCGATGGTCAAGAAACTGCGCCGGCACCGTGTTGTCGGCGACAGACAATTCCAGGATATCGAAGCCCGCGTCCTGCGCCCTCTTGGCCGCGAGCACATACATGTTCAGAAGCGCCCGGATATCATCTTCGTCGCACTCCGCGCCGAACACCGTTCGCTCAGGGAACGCGTTCGAAGGCAGGCCGCTGGGGTCGCGCGGTATCTCGCGGGTCTCCATGTTCGGCGCGTGACAGCCCGAATACCAGAGCTGGATCCCGGCCAGCGCGTCATGCTCGTGCAAGGAGTCGCACATATGACCGTAATTGATGACGTCGCCCTCGTCCCACATCCGTCCCAGCGTGAACGGATATTCGTCAGATTCCGGATGTACCGCGACTGCCTCGGTAAAAACCGCACCCCAGCCGCCCTCGGCCTTGGTGGCGCGAAACGCGGCCTGCGTGCCAGGCCGCTCCGCGCCGAAGCCTGTACAGTGGGTGGTCTGCCAAAAACGGTTCTTTAGCGTCTTGGGACCGAGCTTGATGGGCTCGAACAGAATATCGTATTTAGATTCTCGTGCCATGGGTCAACCCGCTAGATTGTCGGCGCCTCTCGCGTCTCGATTGCAGCAACCGAATCACATTTGACGATATGCCACCACAGACTAAAGAGGCGCCCGGGTTCGCACCCGGACACCTCGTCTCGTGTCTGCGGTACGTTCAGATATCCGTATTCGACGCCTTGACCAACTCCTCCTTGGAACCGTCGCTCCAGAGAAGGCGCTCGCGAATATGCGGCAACGGACGCTGCGGATTATCGCTCTCGAATTCGCGCGCGATCCGATGACCGTCGAACACCGCCTCGCTGATAAAGCGGGGCGCGTAGCAGTCGCCGGCCTGGTAGATCGCCTGGACGCCGTTCTTTTCCCACTCGTCCTTGCGCGCCCGGAGATCCTTGAAGAGCCCACTGTTTGCGTGACGCCCGGTAACGAGCACCACGGAATCGGCCTCGAGCTCCGTATAGTCGGTCCCCTGCTTGCGCGGCAATTCACCAGCTACCGGGTCGTTGCTCCGCTGCGAGCCGTCGCGGTATAGGTTGTAGACCTTCATCTTGACCTCGTTGCCGACCTCGACCTCCTGGACCCAGTGGTCAGTCAGCGCCTTGATACCCTTTTCGTGCATCATGCGGTGCAGGTTCGGCCCCTCAAGGGTGTACTCGGTCATCGGTCCAACCGAACCGTGTTGGGTAATGACGGTGACATCTTTGCCCTGGTCGGCAAGCATTTCGGCCAAGCTCACGCCCATGAAATAGCCGTCCGCGTCGAGCACGATCACCCGCTCGCCGACCGCCTTGCCCGCCATCACCTGCTCCGGCGTGAGGAACTGGGCCTCGCCGGCATCGACATTTGCGATCGGAGCGTTGTCCGCCGCGCTGTAGCCGTCGTCGGCCCAGGATCCGCCCGTAGCAAGAACCACCTTATCGGCACCGTAGGTCAGCACGTCGTCCGCCGTCATCTCACCCACGCCCGTGTGGACCTCGACGTTCTTGAGCTTATCGAGCTGGATCTGGCGATAGCTGACCACCCGGCCCCATTCGGCGAGACCCGGCAGGCGCTGGACGTCCTTGACGTGGCCGCCGACCTCTCCCGAGGCTTCGCGCAAATGCACGTCATAGCCCCGCTCGCCCAGTACGCGGGCGCATTCCAAGCCGGCGGGCCCGGCGCCCACGACGAGCACCGAACAGGGATCTTCGGCCTTTTCAAACTTCTCCGGATGCCAGCCACGGCGAAATTCCTCGTTCGAGGTCGCATTCTGCGTGCAGACCAATGGTGCGCCCCGCTCCCAGCGCGAAACGCAGACGTTGCACCCAATGCATTCGCGGATGTCTTCGTTGCGCCCCTCGAAGATCTTCTGAGGCAAGAAGGGATCGGCGATCGAGGGCCTTGCTGCGCCGATGATGTCGGCCTGGCCGCCAGAGACAATCTCGGCCATATCGTCGGGACTAGTCACCCGCCCGACATTGAGCAATGGCGCCGTGGTGACTTCACGCAGGAAACGGGTGAACGGCTTCTGATGGTTGGCCTTCTGTTGACGCGAGGGCGCTGCGTCCTCACCCCACTCGTTGAAGTCGCTGATGTTGACGTCCCACAGATCAACGAGACCGTGCTTGGTGCACAGCTCGGCCAACCTGACTGAATCGCCATCAGCCTCGACGCCGCCTGGGCCCATGATTTGATCGACGGAAATACGTACGGCGAGTGCGGCCTGGCCCGAGATCGCCTCACGCACCTTCTCGATGCTCTCGATCCAAAAGCGCGCGCGGTTCTCGAAACTACCGCCATATTGGTCCTGTCGCTTGTTGTATTGGGGCGAAAGGAACTGCATGGGCAGCACAGCGTGCGAGCCATAGACGTAGATAATGTCGAAGCCCGCTTGGAGCGAACGCTTCGCCGCCTCGACATAGATTTGCTGCAGCTCGGCGATGTCATCGACGTCCGCCTCGTGTGCGTAGCTACCTACTGTCCAGGCTGAAGTGCCTTCGGTCGGCGTGCGTGTCACGCCCCGGCTGAAGAGGTTAACCGCGGCCACGCCTCCATGCATAAGCTCGGCACCCGCTAGAGAATCCCACGCGTGGATCGCATCGGTCATGTGGCGCAGATTTTGGATGTCGCCGTCGTCCCAGATGTTGCAGAGTTTCGCCGGATCCGTGTCGCTCTCGCGATCGACGCTGATCGCCTCGGCGCAGACGCCGCCCCAACCGCCTTCAGCCTTCATGCCGCGAAATGCCGCATTCGTAGCGATAAAGTCGACGCCCGCCCCGTTACAGTGGGGCACCTGGTAAAAGCGGTTGCGCATGGTCTTTGGACCGATCTTGATCGGTTCAAACAGGCAGTCATACTTTGGATCACGTGCCATAATACTGTCTCCCCTGAATTAATCGATTGGTTCCACTATAGGCTCAATGCGCTTTCGTCTCCAGCCGGTAGATTCAGCCCGCCAGCTTCGGGTACGTTTCGTGGCCCCAGACCTGGCGTTCGCGGATCCACGGCAGTGGGTATTGCGGGTCCTCGCTCTCGAACTCGCGGGCAAGGCGGTGGCCGTCGAACACGCAGTCCGCGATCAGGCGCGGCGCGTGGCAATCGCCAACCTGGTAGACCGCCGCGATGTCGTTGTCCGCCCACGCGCTCTTTAGCGCTTTCAATTCCTTGAACAGCTCGTTGTTCTGCGCCCGCGCGGTGACCAGGATAACGCTGTCGCAATCGAGACCCGTGGTCTCGGCCCCCATCCGGCGCGCCGGCTCCCCGACCTTGGGCGAGGACGTCCGCGCGACGCTGTCGCGGAAGAAGTAGGAGAGCGTCACCTTGCCGGGCTCGATGGATTCCGCGCCGTGCAGCGCAATTTCCTTGACCTTGTTTTCGTGGAGCATGCGGCGCAGGTCAAAAATCTCCATGCTCAACACACAGTAGGGCGCAACAAAATCGAAGCAGGTCACGAGGGTCACCTGCTTGCCCTGCTCGGCCGCGATCTCCGCCATGCTGGCGCCGGTGAAGTAGCCCTCGTAATCCAGCACCACGACCCGGTCGCCCAGCTCCTTGCCCGCCATCACCTGTTCGGGCGTGCAAACATGGGGCTGCGACGCGTCCGCACCGGGCGTCGGGCCCATCAGGAACGGCGCAACCCCGTCTTTCGACCAGTGCGAGCCGGTCGCGCAGACCACCTTGTCCGCGCCGTAGCCAAGTACGTCATCCGCAGACATCTTGCCCACGCCCGTATGGACCTCGACGTTTTTCAGCTTGTCGAGCTGGATCTGGCGATAGGTCACGACCCGGCCCCATTCCGAGAGCCCCGGATAGCGCTGGATGTCGAGCACCCGCCCGCCGATCTCGCTTTCGGCTTCGCGCAAGTGCACGTCGTAACCCCGCATTCCCAGCACCCGCGCGCACTCCATGCCGGCAGGGCCGGCGCCCACGACGAGCACCGAACAGGGGTCTTTGGTCTTCTCGAACTTCTCCGGATGCCAGCCGCGCCGATACTCCTCCATCGAGGTTGCGTTCTGGGTGCAGACCAGCGGCACGCTCTTGGACCACTTCGACAGGCACACGGAACAGCCGATGCATTCGCGGATGTCCTCGGGCCGCCCCTCCTCGATCTTCTTGGGCAGGAACGGGTCGGCAATCGAGGGCCGGGCGGCGCCGATGAAATCCGCCTGGCCGGAGTTGATGATCTCGACCATGTCGTCGGGGCTGGTCAGCCGCCCGGTGGTCACGACCGGCACCGGCGAGGCCTGCTTGGCGATCCGGATCCACGGCTCCATGTAGTTCGTCCGGGCAAAGCGCGACGGCGCAATCTCTCCCGCCAGCTCCGAATAATGGCCAACCTTGAGGTCCCAGACGTCGCACAACCCCTGCTCGCCCATGAGTTCGATGATCTTGACGCCCTCGTCGCCCACCTCGATGCCGTCGGGCCCCTCCAAGGTGTCGACCGAGAAACGGTTGCCCACGGCGCAGTCGTCGCCAACCGCCTTCTTCATCGCCTCCATGCATTCCAGCCAGAAGCGCGCGCGGTTCTCGAACGAGCCGCCGTATTTATCCTGACGCTTGTTGTAATAGGGCTGGAAGAACTGGAGCGCGATCATCGAATCCGACGCGATCAACTCGAGGACGTCGAAGCCCGCGTCGCGTGAGCGCAGGCTCGCGTCCACGTGCATCTGGATGATGGCGCGGATGTCGTCCTCATCGCATTCCGCCGCGCCGTTGCAGATCAGGGCTTCCGATGCTGGGTACGACGGTGCGCGAGTCACCGCGCGGCTTTCGCCGACCTGGCCGTGCACACCGGCATAAAACAGCTGAATCCCGGCCAGCGAGCCGTGCTCGTGCACCGCGTCAGCCGTGTGCCTCAGGTTGATGACGTCGCCGTCGTCCCACAGCCGCGCGCTGTAGTGGGGAAAATCGTCGGATTCGGGGTGCACGGCGGTGTATTCGATACATACCGTGCCCCAGCCGCCCTCGGCCTTCATGCCCCGAAACGCCGCTTGCGTCCCCGGCCGTTCGGAGCCCGCACCGTTGCAGTGCGGCGTCTGCCAGAATCGGTTCCGCGCGGTCTTCGGGCCGACCTTGATGGGCTCGAACAGGACGTCGTATTTCGGATCGCGTGGCATCGGTCGGTCTCTCCCCTGATTGCACCCTCTATCTCCGGCGGACCACCGGAACGGTGCGCTTTGTGCACTCACGATTCGACTTATTACATCCTTCCAACGCACCGCACGCAAGCGAGATTGCACAGTCTGGGCGCGACGTGCCCGCGCAGACCGACAGGCCCGCCGCCGTGAGCGAAAAAATAGCCCTCGTGGCAGCTGAACACCGTTCAGCTTTGTTGTATAAGGCTGAATGGACAAAACACTAGATCAGGCAACCCAATGACCGATATTTCCGCGGTCGCCCCGTTGCCGAACGAACGCACCGTCTACCTCAACGGCGATTACGTCCCCGAATCCCGCGCGGTCATTCACATCAGCGACCGGGGCTTCATTTACGGCGATGCGGCGTTCGACACGGCGCGCACCTTCCAGGGCAAAATCTTTCGGCTCGACGAGCATATCGCGCGGCTCTACCGCTCGCTGCGCTATATGCAACTCGATCCCGGTCTTTCGCCTGCGGAGATGGTCACGATTACCGAAGAGGTAGTCGTGCGTAACCGCCCCCTGCTCGACCCCGACGACGATTACTGGGTCATGCAGAGGGTCAGCCGGGGCTCGGCGTTTCCCGGTGAGCCGGGCGCGACCGAGGGACCGACCGTCGCGGTCCTGTGCAACACTCTGCCGCTCAAATCCCGGGCGGTGATGTTTCGCGACGGCGTCGACGTGGCCTTTCCGACCACCCGGCGGACCCCGCCGGAATGCCTCGATCCCAACGCCAAGCTGCACAATTATCTCAACCTGATCGTCGCCGAAAACGAGGTCCAGGCCGCCAACCCCGGTGCCTGGACCATCCTGCTCGATACTCGCGGCTTCCTCAACGAGGGTAATGGGTCGAACATCTTTATCGTCCGCGACGGCATCGTCACGACGCCCCGAGAGCGTTACGTCCTACCCGGCGTCAGCCGCAAGGTCGCGTTGGAACTCTGCCTCGAGCTTGCGATCCCCTTCCGCGAGGCCGACATCAGTCCCTACGATGCGGCAAATGCCCAGGAGGCCTTCATCACCTCGACCAGCCTGTGTATCTGCCCAGTCCACTCATTTCAGAGTCGCGCCATAAGCAATGGTGAAATCCCTGGCCCGGTCACCAAACGACTGATGGACGGCTTCGCTGAAAAAGTTGGGTGCGACTACGTCGCCCAGTACCTTCGCCACCTCGACGGTTGAGAGACGAATTCCGGTGCCGGTCATCGATCGTCTTGCGGATGTACCCGCGTTGGTCGGCAAGGAACTCGGCGTTTCCGACTGGATGACCATCGACCAGGCGCGTATCGACGCCTTCGCCGACGCCACTGGCGATCATCAGTGGATCCATGTCGACCTCGAGCGCGCGGCGGCCGAGATGCCCACGGGCACCACCATCGCCCACGGCTACCTAATCCTCTCGCTGGTGCCGCTCCTCGCCTCGCCGCTGCTTGAAGTGCGCGACGTCGCCCGGACGCTCAACTACGGCTGCAACAAGGTACGCTATACCGCCATGGTGCCCACAGGCGCACGCATCCGGGCAAGGCGCAAGCTGCTTTCCGCGGAGCCCGGTTCGGGCGGTTTACGCCTGGTGAGCGAGATCACCTTCGATATCGAGGGATCGGAGCGCCCGGCCTGCGTCGCCGAAATCGTCACCGTAATGTATGCGGACTAGGCTAAAAATAGAGCGGGCGCTTTTGCGCCCTCTCTGATTCTTATTTTTTATCCGCTACTCGCCATGGATTTCTTTCTCGCGGGCGTCGTTGTCGCGGCCCCAGACCATCATCTCGCGCAGGAAGGGCAGCGCCTGCTGCGGGTCGTCGGTCTCGAATTCCCGAGCGATGCGGTGCCCGTCGAATATCGCTTCGGCGATAGGCCGGGGCGAATAGCAATCGCCCGCCTGGTAGATGCCCGCGATTTCGGCCTTGGCCCACTCGTCCCTACGCGCCCGCAGATCGCCCCATAGCTTGTTGACCGGAATGCGGCCAGTGACGAGAACCACCGAGTCCGTCTCGATCTCATGATATTCGGTGCCCGCGATGCGCGGCAGCTCGCCCGCTACCGGATCCGTGGTCCGTTTCGATCCGTCGCGTAGCAGATCGAAAATTTTCAGTTTGACCCGGTTGCCGAGCTCAACGTCCTGGACCCAGCTTCCCGTGTGGTGCTTGATGCCTAGCTCCTTGTGGCGGCGATGCATGTTGGGCGATTCAAGCGTAAAATCCATGATCGGGCCGACTGAGCCAAGGTGGGTGACGACCTCGACCTCCTTGCCCTGCTCGGCCAGCATCTGGGCCAGTGTCGCGCCCATGAAATATCCGTCAGCGTCGAGCACCACGACCTTGTCCCCCACCGCCTTGCCGGCCATTACCTGCTCGGGAGTAAGGAACTGGGCGTTGGAGGCGTCAACATTTGGCAGCGACGTCTTGCTCACGTGGGAATATCCGTCGCCTCCCCAGGTCGAGCCCGTGGCGAGCACTACCTTGTCGGCACCGTAGGCCAACACGTCGTCCGCAGTCATCTCGTCGACACCTAGCTGAAGTTCGACGCTCTTGAGCTTGTCGAGCTGGATTGTGCGATAGGTTATTACTCGGCCCCATTCGGCGAGGCCTGGCATACGCTGGACGTCCTTGACGTGGCCGCCGGGCTCGCTCGACGTATCGCGCAGATGCACGTCATAGCCCCGCTCGCCCAGGATGCGGGCGCATTCAAGGCCCGCCGGGCCCGCGCCGACCACGAGCACCGAGCCCGGGTTCTTCGCCTTGGTCACCTTCTCCGGGTGCCAGCCGCGCCGGTACTCTTCGTTCGCGACCGCGTTCTGGGTGCAGACAAGCGGTGCCGCCCGCTCCCAGCGCTGGATGCAGATGTTACACCCGATGCATTCGCGGATATCTTCATTGCGTCCTTCCTCGATCTTCTTGGGCAGGAACGGGTCCGCAATCGAGGGCCGCGCGCCGCCTATGATGTCCGCCTGGCCCGAGGTGATGACTTCCGCCATGTCGTCGGGGCTAGTCAGGCGACCAACAGTGACCATCGGCTGCTTGGTCGCGGCACGGATGAACTTCGTGAACGGCGCCTGGTGATTAGCCTTGTAGAAGCGCGACGGGCCTGCATCCTCCCCCCATTCCATGAAATCGCAGACGTTGACGTCCCAGATGTCCACCACCCCTTCCTTCTCTGCCAGCTCGGCAAAGCCTACGGGGTCTTCCGAGGCCTCAATGCCCTCGGAGCCCATCATCTGATCGACCGAGATGCGGCACGCTATGGCGCAGTCGTCGCCGACATGCTGCTTGAGCAGAGCCAGAGTTTCGATCCAGAAGCGCGCACGATTCTCGAGGCTACCACCGTATTTATCCTCGCGCTTGTTGTAGAATTTCGAGAGGAACTGCATGGGCATAACAGCGTGGGAGCCGTAGACGTAGGCGATGTCGAAGCCTGCCTGCACCGAACGTTTGGCCGCCTCGACATAGAGGTTCTGCGCCCACTTTATGTCCTCTTCGTCCATCGCGTGAGAAGATTGCGCCGGCGTCGTGTCGCCCGCACCGCCCGAGACCGAGACCCCAGGGTGGCGGGTAAATAGATTCGGACTCATGGAGCCCGTATGGACCAGCTCAACGCCCGCTAGCGAATCCCACTTGTGCACGGAATCGCACATATGGCGCAGGTTAATCACGTCCTGGTCGTCCCAAATATGCGATAGCGTATAGGGGTCGTAGTCGGAGCTCGGATGGATATGGCAGGCCTCAGTATTGACTACCGCCCAGCCGCCCTCCGCCTTCGTTTCGCGAAACGCTGCCTGTGTGCCCGGATACTTCGTGCCCGCGCCGTTGCAGTGGGGCACTTGGTAGAACCTGTTGCGCATAGTCTTCGGGCCTACCTTAAGCGGCTCGAACAGACAATCGTACTTGGCATCCCGACCCATCGACGTATCCCCTTTAACTGCACTAATCCCAAACGATACCATGCAATAGTTAGATCAAATTTAGTTCAACCCTTTAATAGGGTATCCATCTGATAACCTTAGCACAACCTTCTGCGCCGCGGCCGGCGCCGCCCGTGCTATGCAAAATTCGAGACCACGTTCGATCGCGCTACGGCGATTTTCCGGGTCGTCGGGGGCGTGTTGCGGCTGCGCCCGACGAAACGGGGGATTCCGTCCGTAACCACCGCCCCGATGGAAAACGGATCACCGTTTTTCATCGCTTCGAGCGCGGTCCCTTTCGTGCAGCCAAGCGGCGCGTCGATGATGACCAGGTCGGCGTCGCAGCCAGCGCGGAGAAACCCGCTGTTCAGGCCGTAGATCTTTGCGACGTTTCCCGTCGCTGCTGCTATCATCGATATCGGATCGAAATCGGTCAGGGACGAGATCTGGATCATCGTGTAGATCATGCCGAGTGGCATAACCCCGGTACCTGTTGGGGTATCGGTCGCGATCAGGAAGCGGTCGAAGGCATCATGCTTGCGGGCCATTTCCGCGCACAGGAGCGTCGTGCGCAGATTTCCCGCCGTGCAGACCTGCATGGCGATCTCGGTATCGCGGGCCACGACCTCGAAATACTCGTCGGCGATCGCAACTGGTCCACCGTTGATATGAAACGAGACATGCGGATCGATATCGATCAGGTTCTGGCCCGTGATAGGAAACGACCCCGGGATCGAGGCTCCGCCCGTGTGCAGGGTCGTCGTCAGGCCCTGCTCGCGGGCCATGCGCACGAGGTTGATATACTCCGACGCCGAGGCGACGGCGCCAAACCCCGCCTTGGCGAGCCAGACGCCGTCAGCGTGTATCTCCGCGAAATCATCCGACGTCAGGCCGGGCTCGAGGATGATCGAGCCGCCATGGACGCGCATGCCGCCGGGCCGGTAGCCCTCGAAGCATTTGTGCGCCGCGACCGCGAGAGCCTTTACCCCCTGCGGGTCATTGGGGCGGCCGGGAACATGCACTTCGGAGGCGGAAATCGAGGTCGTCGTCCCGCCATGGACATAGCTCGAGAGGAACCCGACCGTGTTCTGGCGCGGAGTGAAATCACCAAAGGTGATATGCACCTGCGAATCGATTAGGCCGGGGATCGCGGTTGCGCCGTCGGCGTCGATAACGACGTCGCAGCGCTCCAGCTCATCCGCCGTCGCCGAGCCGACCTTTTCAATCAGTCCACCGTCCATCAGCACCGTGTCGCCGTCCGAGACACCTGCCCGCCAATCCCCAGTGACAATGGTCGCCAAGTTGGTTACGCCAACCCGCATGGTTACGTCCTCCCCCTATGAGCGCATCGTCCGAGCCCGATCGCTTCCCTTCTAGACCAGGCCATCCTTACCTAGTGCATCCGCCGCCGACAACCCGCCGACCCGGTGGTTTAATTGTCCGCGGCTTGCAAAACAGCAAATTACGGCAATTTCGTCGGCGTGGGGCGCGTCGTGCAAAGTGATGCTCATGGCGTCGTAATGGGAGCGCACTGTGAGGGCATCCTTGTAGGCCAGCGGGATATCGATCGACGCGCCGGGCTGGGCCCGTTTCGTCGCCGAGGAAATCCACGCCGCCCCGCCGCCGACGGCGTTGCGAAGAACGTTCCCGTAGACCGTCGTCAAGAGGGCTGAGCCGTGCTGCTGCTCGCCTCCCAATCCAACGACCGCGGCCTTGCCGTAGCTTTCAACAGTATGAGGTGCCATCGCCTCGACACCCAGCGTCGCGATCCGCTGGCCCAGCGCCGCGCTCGCCTCGACGAGGGGCGAGAGATCTTCGACCCAGCGGCCCGCAAACTCGTTCGCAACGATCGCCGCCACCGCGACCTTGCGCAGCGGCGCATCCGTCTCGTGCCCACCCTCGCGGAACACGTCCTCCTGATAGGTCAAGATCTTTCTGACATTCATCATTTCGTCTCCCCTAGCCCCTGCGTCCCATCGATCGCCCAGGCCGTATCGTTGCCGTCCAGAAAGCGGTTCAGTATATCGTCCGCACCGTCCCAGTCGTAGGTTCGGAAGCTGTGCCCGCGCGTGACGAACTGGGCGCCGTTGTAGAACATCTCGTACTGGGTATGCCGGCTGGCGAACTCGGACCCGATGGCATCCCACGCTAATTTTAGCAATTTTATCCGCTCGTATGCGCCCTCGCCGTCGCGTGCGGAGACCAGCGCGGTGTCGAACAGCTTAGCCAGTTCCGGGTTTGCGAGATCGGCGGCCGACGAGGGCAGCATGATCAACCCACCGCCGGCAAGCTCCCGAAGCTCGGCGATGAAATTCGGATAGAGCGCTTGCGTGTAGACCGACGCGGCATAGAGCAGATGCCGGTTGGGCACGTAAAACTCACCGCGCTGCGTTCCCGCCGCTTCCATGCCGTATAGAAGGCCTTCCGCAACGCCGATCTGAGACGCCATCTCGCCTAGCTTCTCGCGCACGGCGGGCATCTTTATGGTGCCAATGGTTTCCGCAATCCGCCGCGCGATGGCGAGCAGGAACTTCATCTTCACGGTGAAGCGAATCTGTGCCTGGTAGTTCTGGCAAACATGGCCCGGCGTTTCGTGAAACTGCGCCCGGCACATATTCACGTCGCGAAACACGAACACCCGCTCCCAAGGCACCTTCACGTCGTCAAAATAGATTAGCGCATCGTTCTCATCGAAGCGGTAGGACAGCGGGTTATCCCAGGCGCTCAAGGCGCTCTGCTCATAGCTTTTGCGCGACAGGATCTTGATACCCTTGGCCTCGAGCGGCATGGCGAAGGAAATCGCGAGATCCTCTTCGCCCTCTTGGAGGGGTTGGAGGTTGGCGACGAAGACCTCCTCGGCCATGATCGCGCTGGTTCCCAGCATCTTCGCGCCGCGCACGGTGATGCCCGTCGAATCTTCGTCGACGATGCGGGTCGTGAGATTCTCCCTGGCCTGTTCGCCCCAGGCCTTCGACCGGTCGGCCTGCGGATTGATGATGACGTAGGTCAGGAAGACGTCGTTGTCGCGGGCGTATTCGTAATACTCCCGGAAGGCGGTCGCGAACTTCGCGCCGTGCCGCTCGAACACCTCCAGCCCCATGATCTGCCCAGCAATAGCGCAGGCCAGGTGATCGGGCGAGCGGCCCATGAAGCCACCATGCTGCTCCGCCCAGGCGGTCATCGCCTTGCGGTTCGCAACCAGGTCGTCGTAAGAGCGCGGCAAGTTCCAGGCGCGGTTGGCGCGCCGTCCCGAGCCCGTATCGAACGTCATCCACTCGACGTTCTCAGGGTCGGCCTGGAAATCGTAGAGTGCCGCCGCCGACTGGCAGCAGTTAGCGAAGGCGGGATGGGCAGCGACCCGCGAAACCAGCTCGCCGTCAAGATAAACCGCCCGGTCCCGGTCTAGATTTGCAAGGTGCTGGGCTCCATCCTTGACCGACATAGCGGGCTCCCTTTCTTTTATGCTGGCCCGGCGCTTATTCGGATTGCGCCGTGACGATCTTGAGCTCGACCGGCGTGGTCTGCCCGCCGTTGCAATCGCTGCATTCGTCGGGACACGAGGTCACTGCCACCAGGCAGTCCATCTCGGCGGTCAGCTCCACATAATCGCCCGCATTCGATTCGGGCAGCTTGATCGAAAGGTTGTTCTCCGCGTCCACGGCCGTGTGCATGAACAGGTTGAACGGGTCTGGCACCGCGTCTTCCGATATTCCGTAGGGGGCAAGCGCATCGCGCAGGATTTCCAGGCAACCAGTGTTGCCCGGTCGATCGAACACGTTGGCATATAGCCACCGGTTGCACGACGCGAACAGCAGGTCGTGGACGCCCACCGTATCCTTGCCGATGGTGAACATCACGGCGCTACGGTTGGAGAACAGCCGGTCGCCCGTAGAGATCCGGGTCTTGAAGACATTTAGCCGCGTCTTGGCTGCCGAGAACTGCTCGGCGTGGTCGTGTTCGTTGATGCACACTAAGTCGGCGACCTGGTGGCCTTCGAGGTCGGTCACCCGCAGCGTCTCGCCCGCGCGCATCGTCAGCGCTGCACCGGATTTTGCCGCAATCACGGTATCCCGGGGATCGCTCATGGCCGTGATCTTGAGATGGGTGTTACTGTGTTCTCTTGCAGGGCCGCGCTCTGCTCGACGGGGATCGCGCTGCCCAAAGCGTCGCCGGCGATCAAGCCCGCCCCCGAGTGTAGCGCGCTGAGTAGCGCCAGGGCCCGATCCGTGCTGTCCACCAGCTCCGAAGTCAGGCGCGCGAAGGTCTCTAAACCACCCTGAACAAGGGGCGCGAAATGTTCGTCGTTGACCGGGCGCTGAAGTCCAGCCAGCCGGTCGAGCCGCGACTGCGCCGCGCTCGTGGTGCGCAACACGAGGCGGCGTCCGTCGTCGGGGTCGCGGAATTTTTCAACCAACACCATGGCGACCAACTTGTTCGTCTCGGTGGTCACAAAGGGGGCAGAGAGATGCAGGTGCCGGGCCAGAGCCGCAACGCTGACGTCACGCTCGTATTGCAGGTGGTGGATCGCGATCAAGACCGTGTACTGGACCCCAGTCAGCCCGATCAGGCCGGCATAGCCGTCGCGCACCGCCTGTAGCCTTGACGCGAACGCCAGAGCGTCGTGTACCATCTGGCGGAAAGCCTCGTCCGAGCCACCGACAAGCAGTTCCGGACGCGCCGTGGTCAGCTCCGCCTGGGGCCGGGGCTCGGGAAATGTCTTGCGGTTGGCCAACTCCACGTTTCGCTCTCCCTGCTCGATGCGTCTGTTAGCTTTGTTAACTAGCTATTATACAAAATGAATTTTTCTGTCTAGACCTGCTATAAAAAACAATCCCTACCGTCCGCTGATCCGACCCTTGCGCTATGTTTTACGGACGGTCGGACAAGCCGGCACCAACGCCGGAAAAACAATGTGGCGGGAGGACCCAGCGATGGCAGACACCGGCGATCATAAATTCTTAGGCGAGGCGGAGATCCTCGAGCGGGCGGCGGGTCAGTACGAAACGTCCAACCCCGACTTTCCCATCGATGCCGCAAAGACGGCACTGCTGGTGATAGATCTCCAGGAGGGCTTCGTCGCCGAGGGTGCGCGCATGTGGACACCCCAAAATCTGCGTATTCTGCCGCTCGTCAAGGAGCTGATCGAGCGCTGCCGAAAGCTCGGCGTTCCGGTCATCTTCACCGAGCACGCGCACGATCCCTCGGGCCGGGACAAGGGGCTCATGTGGGACGTGCCTCTCAACCGGCCGATTAAGGACGGCGCGCTCCGGATCGGCGCCGAGGACGTGCCAACCCACCATGAGGTCTCCCCCTTACCAGGCGAAAAGGTCATCCAGAAGCACCGCTACAGCGCCTTTTTCGATACCGACCTGCACACTTACTTGCGCGGCTGCAACGTGGATACGGTCATCATTACGGGCTGCATGACGAACTACTGCTGCGGCGCCACCGCCCGGGACGCCTTTTTTCGCGACTACAAGGTCATCTTCGGCAGCGACGTAACCGCGACCGACAACCGCGAGCTGCACGAGGCAGAACTCAAGACCCTGCGGCGTGGCTACGCCCGGGTCATCCCGGCCGACGAAATCCTGGGCGAGCTCAGCTAGAGAGTTTTCCGATCGGAAAATGCTCTAGCCCTGCCCCATAAAAACGCCCACGGCCAAGGGTCACCTCTCTCCAGCCCACAAGATCCGTTCCCGCTTTACGGGCAGCGGCGCCTGAGGGTTCTCGCTTTCGAACTCACGGGCGATGCGGTGGCCGTCGAACACGGCTTCGGCGATCATGCGCGGCGCGTAGCAATCGCCCGCCTGGTAGATGCCCGCTATCCCCTCGCCCACCCACTCGTCTCGACGTGCTTCAAGCGCATCCCACAATGCTCGGTTGGGCTTGCGCGCGGTCACCAAAATGACGCTGTCCACATCGAGGCTCTCGCTCGCTTCGCTCTCCTCAAACGGCGCCTCGCCGGTTGTTGGCCCGGGGCTGCGCTCATAGCCGCCGCGATAAAGGTCGTAATGGACCACCCGGACCTGGTTTTTGACCTCGAGGCGCTCGACCCAGCGCCCAGCCAGCGCCGTGATCCCCTTGGAGTTCATCATCCGGCGTAAGACCGAGAGCTCGGCAGTGTATTCGTGCATTGGGCCGACCACATCGTAATGGGTGATCACGCTCACCTGCTTGCCCGCGTCCGCCATCATCTCAGCCATGCCGATGCCGGTAAAATACCCGTCGGCGTCGAGTACCACGACCCGCTCGCCCACGGGTTTTCCTGCCATCACCTGCTCGGGCGTGAGCACCTGCGGTGCGCTTGCGTCGGCACCGGGTATCGCGGCGAAATTTGCTCCCGACATGCCGTCTTCCGCCCAGCGTGAGCCGGTTGCGAGAACCACCTTGTCTGCGCCGTAACCCAGCACGTCGTCGGCGGTCATCTCGCCCACCCCCGTATGGACCTCGACGTTCTTCAGTTTGTCGAGTTGGAGGCTGCGATAGCTCACCACCCGACCCCATTCGGCGAGGCCCGGGTAGCACATCACATCACGGATATTGCCGCCGACCGCGTCAGCCGCTTCGCGCAAATGCACGTCGTAGCCGCGCATGCCCAGAACCCGCGCGCATTCCAGGCCCGAGGGCCCCGCGCCAACCACCAGCACCGAGCAGGGCGCGGGCGTCATCTCAAAACGCTCCGGGTGCCAGCCGCGGCGGAACTCCTCGTTGGTCGTCGCGTTCTGGGTGCACACGATACGCGCGCCGCGCTCCCAGCGCGAGACACACATGTTGCACCCTATGCATTCGCGGATGTCCTCGTTCCGCCCTTCCTCGATCTTCTTCGGCAAAAACGGGTCGGCGATCGAAGGCCGCGCTGCGCCGATGATGTCGAGCTGACCCGAGGTGATGGCCTCAACCATGTCATCGGGACTGGTCATCCGCCCGACCCCGAGCACGGGCTTTTTCGCAACCGTCTTCACGAGCCTGACCCAGGGCGCCTGGTGGTTGGCCGGATAAAGCCGCGAGGTGCCCGCGTCCTCGATCCATTCCGTATAGCGCGTGATGTTGATGTCCCACAGATCGACCACGCCGGCCTTCTCGGCCAGCTCAATGGTGCCGAGCCCGTCTTCGTGGACCTGCAGCCCCTCAGGGCCCAGAAGTTGATCGACCGAGAAGCGGACGGCCACGGCGCAATCACTGCCCACCGCCTGCTTGATCTCGCCGAGCGTGTCGATCAGCAGCCTCGCGCGGTTTTCAAGCGCCCCGCCGTACTCGTCGGTGCGGTGGTTGAGCTTGTTCATGAGGAACTGGATCATGATGTTGCGGTGCGAGGAATAGACGTAAACGATATCGAAGCCCGCATCGCGCGCCCGCTTCGCGCCGTCCACGTAGGCCCGCGTGATCGCCGCTAGGTCGTCCGCGTCCGCCTCGCGGGAATAGGCCTGCATGCCCTTGTGCGAGACCGGCGCCCAGGCGTGCACCGCAAGCGGCACCGCGCGGGTTTCCAGGTTGGTCGAGCCGTGCCCCGAATACGTCATCTCGACGCCCGCTAGCGCGCCGTGGGCATGCACCGCGTCGGTCATGTGGCGCAGATTGTGGACGTCGCCCTCGTCCCACAAGCTCGCCAGCCGGGTCGGCGCGCTGTCGGCATCGGGGTGGATGGAACAGGCTTCCGTGCACACCGCACCCCAGCCGCCCTCCGCCTTCATCGCCCGGTGCGCGGCCTGCGTGCCCGGCTCGTCCACGCCTGCACCGATGCAGTGGGGCACTTGGTAGAAGCGGTTTTTCATCACCTTCGGGCCGATTGCGATCGGCTCGAACAGGCAATCGTATTTTGGATCCCGCGCCATGCGTACTCCCGCGCTCCCGTTACCGGCCCAGAGCTGGTATGGACCAGCTAAAAATCCTACATTCGAAAATTCGCCGTGGCAATGGTCGGCGTGCGTTACGCCGACGGCACGGATTTCGGAACGTCTTCTTATGAACCATTGCGAACATTGAACGCCGCATCAGTTGACGCCCGTGTTCAACCCAAACTAGACGTCCGTTGGGTGGTTGCTACTCCAGCCAATAACGTTCAGCGCATATCAAATTGGGTGCGGTTCGAGCGGAATGCTCATGCACGACTATTGATCACGATCGCCACCTTGTCCGTCATCCGGCCCCATGTCTAACCGGCTCCCCTACGATCTAGCCCCGTTGGGCCGGTTCTATGGCCGGTTGCCCGCAGCATCATTGACTTCATTTTCGCAGCACGGCGATAATAATCGAAGGAGCAGCCCGATGGCGCGCTCCTTTTCACTGCCTGCTGTTGAAAGCCCCTACGCTATGACCGCTTCGATCTACACCGACGATTTCAAGACCGAGCCGTACTGGCACGAGGCTGCGCCGCTCCGCGTCCTGCCTGCCGCCGCGCCGCCGCCACGTTGCGATGTCGCAATTATCGGGTCGGGCTACACGGGGCTCTCCGCCGCGCTCGATCTTGCGCGCGCCGGGCGCGATGTCGTTGTGTTCGAAGCGAACGCACCGGGTAACGGCTGTTCGACACGCAACGGCGGCATGATCGGCAACCTGCTCAAGATCTCGCTCAAGCGTTTGATGGAGCAGTACGGCCACCAAGCGGGCATCGACATGGTCCGCGAGGCCATGGACGGGCTCGATTACACCGTCGATCTGGTGCGCCGGGAAAATATCGATTGCCGCTGCGAAGTGGTGGGCAAGTTCAAGGGCTCGGTCCATCGCGGCGATTACGACAAGATGGCTCGCGAACTTGAGTTCATGCGCAAGGAAGTGAGTTACGAGGGCGAGATGGTGCCACGCGCAGAACAGCACCGGATCATCGACACCGACGCCTATCATGGTGGGCGTATCGAGCAGAGCCACGGCGGTCTGCATCCCGGGCTCTATCACGCCGGGTTGCTCGACCGCGCGCTGGCGGCGGGCGTCACCCTGCTAGCCCACACCTCCGTCGAGGGGCTCGATGAAGAGGCCGACGGGGTCTCGGTGGCCAGCTCCCGGAGCCGCACCCTCGCGCGCCACGTGATCGTCGCAACCAACGGCTACACCCGGCGCGCGACCCCCTGGGTCCGTCGCCGGCTGGTCCCCGTAGGCAGCTACGTCATCGCTACCGAACCGCTCGATGCCGGCGTCATGAACCGGCTTCTGCCGGGCCGCCACATGATCGTGGACACCCGCAAGATGATCTACTACTTCCGTCCCTCGCCGGACGGCACGCGCATTATCTTCGGGGCGCGAGCGGCCTATTCCGAGGTCTCGGACCGCGAGGGCGCACGCCGCGTCCACGCGAAGATGGCCAGCATCTTTCCTGAGCTTGCGCGTGCCAAGATAACTCACGCATGGCACGGCTTCGTCGCCATGACCTTCGACGAATTGCCCCACACGGGCGTGCGCGGGCGGGTCCACCACGCCTGCGGCTACAACGGCTCGGGCGTGGCGCCCTCGACCTGGCTTGGCCACAAGACGGCGATGGCCCTGCTCGGAAATTCGGAGCGCGCAAGCCCGTTCGACGAGCTCATCTTTCCGACCCGGGCTTTCTACACCGGTAACCCTTGGCCCCTGCCCGCGGTACTCGCGTGGTACGATCTGCGCAGCCGCCTCGGTGTCTGAAGACGGAGAAGACAAAGCTATATGGCCCAACTGCAACCCTTCCACCATGCGTTTCCCGTGCATGACCTCGACGAGGCACGGGCCTTCTATACCGGGTTTCTGGGTTGCGCCGAGGGCCGCTCCAGCCCCGTCTCGGTCGATTTCAATCTGCACGGCCACCAGATCGTCGCCCATCTCAAGCCCGATCTCGCCGGGCGCAACGCAGCCAACCCGATCGACGGCGATGCCGTGCCAGTGCCCCATTTCGGCGTCGTGCTCCAATGGCATGCCTGGCATGCCTTTGCCGAGCAACTCGAACAGGCCGGCGTCGAGTTCGTGATCGCGCCGCGCACCCGGTTCAAGGGAGAGGTCGGCGAGCAGGCGACCATGTTCTTCCGCGACCCGTCAGGCAACGCCCTCGAATTTAAATCGTTCAAGGACCCCACCAACCTGTTCCTTAGCCGCTAGGCGCACGCGTCGGGTTGGCTTAAGGCGCGGCGACGGGTAAATCAAAATTATGCGCACCCTCGCCGCTCTGCGATAGTCCGGCCATCCAACCTGCCAAGCGAGGAAGCGCGCCATGACCGAATGTCACCCCGTCAACCATGTCGGGATCACCGTCTCGGACATCGAGAAGGGCATCGAGTTCTACACCAGCACCTTCGGCCTCACCCTGATCATGGGACCGCTCGTCATGGAAACGGACGACGGCCTGCTCGGCGAAATTTGCTCCGACCTGTTCGACTACAACTTTAAGAAGGGTCGGATTGCGCATCTGGCAAGTGCGAACGGCACCGGCATCGAGCTATTCGATTTCGAGACCCCCGCGGTCGAGAAGCGCGAGAATAACTTTGAATATTGGAAGACCGGCTCGGGGATATTTCACATCTGCATGACCGCGCGCGACATCGAGGGCATGGCGCAACGCATCGTCAAAAACGGCGGGCGCCACCGCAGCAAGGTCTGGAACGTGTTCGGCGAAGAGGAGCCCTATAAGCTGACCTATTGCGAGGATCCCGACGGCAATATCATCGAGCTCTACACTCACAGCTACGAGCAGATGCTGGCGCGCCGGCTGAGTTATTGAGGCACGCCGTACCGCCCCGCCGATGACCGAGCGCCACCCCACCATCCGGCCCAAGGATGCCGCGGCCCTGATCCTGCTCCGC